>NZ_JAGSOG010000266.1 GCF_018139695.1 Actinospica durhamensis
GCCCCGGCCGCGCCCGCCACGTTGAGCAGCGCGAACAGCGACGAGGGCCCCGGCCCTTACGTCACCCCGCTGGTGCGCAAGCTGGCCGCGGAGAGCGGCGTGGACCTGAACAAGGTCACCGGCACCGGCGTCGGCGGACGCATCATCAAGCAGGACGTGATCGAGGCCGCCAAGGCGCTGGTCCCGGTCGTGCCCGCGGCCTCCCCGGCCAAGCCCTCCGCCCCGAGCGCGCCGGCCGCCGTCTCGCCGCTGCGCGGCCGCACCGAGAAGCTCTCCCGCCTGCGCGCGGTCATCGCCAAGCGCATGGTGGAGTCGCTGCAGGTCTCGGCGCAGCTGACCACGGTGGTCGAGGTGGACGTGACCTCCATCGCCCGCCTGCGCGACCGGGCCAAGAAGGACTTCGCCGAGCGCGAGGGCGTCAAGCTCTCCTTCCTGCCCTTCTTCGCCGCCGCGGCGATCGAGGCGCTCAAGCAGTACCCGCAGGTCAACGCCTCGATCGACACCGAGGCCGGCACGGTCACCTACCACGGCTCGGAGAACCTCGGCATCGCCGTGGACTCGGAGAAGGGCCTGATGGTCCCGGTCATCAAGAACGCCGGGGACCTGAACCTGGCGGGCCTTGCCCGGGCCATCGCCGACCTGGCCGACCGCACCCGCAACAACAAGGTCTCCCCGGACGACCTGAGCGGTGGAACGTTCACGCTGACCAACACCGGTTCGCGCGGCGCCCTGTTCGACACCCCGATCATCAACCAGCCGCAGGTCGGCATCCTGGGCACGGGCACCGTCGTCAAGCGCCCGTCCGTGGTCAGCGACCCGGTGCTGGGCGAGGTCATCGCGGTCCGCTCGATGGTCTACCTGGCCCTGAGCTACGACCACCGCCTGGTGGACGGGGCCGACGCGGCCCGCTTCCTGGGCGCGATCAAGGCCCGCCTGGAAGAGGGCAACTTCGAGGCGGACCTCGGCCTGTAGGCCGCTTCGTTACCGTAAGCGCACCGCCCGAAAGGCGCCTCGTGACCAAATCGTAATCACGGGGCGCCTTTCGTTTGCCCTTCTCTCAGACGGCGTCAGTATCGTGGTGCGACGAGTTTGGGTTGCAGCCGAGGAGAAGCATGGCCACGCAGGGGAACAAGAAGCTCGCCGCTGAGCGCCGAGCCGAACTGGCCGCCAAGCAGGCGGCGATGGCGCGCGCGGAGAAGCGGCGGAAGGTCATGTTCGGGACGGGTGCCGGCGTGCTCGTGGCCGTCCTCGTGGTCGCGCTCGTGCTGCTGAACATCAGCCGCAACCACACCGACCAGGCCGCCTCCGTCGCGAGCAGCCAGACGGGCGAGTCGAACCTGCTGGCGCCGGTGTGGACCGGCCTCGACGGCCAGGTGATAGACGGTGTGGGCGTGAACTCGATGGAGCAGACCGCCTATCACATCCACGCGCACCTCGCGATCTACGTCAACGGCAAGCAGATGACCGTTCCCTACGGCATCGGCATCCAGCAGCCGTGGAGCACCACCTCGGACGGCAACGGCGGCGAATTCGTCGAGAGCGGTGCGGCGTTCTACTACCTGCACACCCACGACGACTCCGGTGTCATCCACATCGAGTCGCCGACCACCCAGACCTACAAGCTGGGCCAGTTCTTCGCCGAGTGGAACCAGACCCTCTCGGCCACTCAGATCGGCACGCACACCGGCAACGTGACCGCCTACGTCAACGGCACGAAGTACACCGGCAACCCCGCTGACATCACGCTCAGCTCGCACGCGGTGATCCAGCTGGACCTCGGCACCGTCGTGGCGCCGGCGCCGTACGCGTTCGCCAGCGGCCTGTAAAGCGCGCCTTCCGGCATTGGCCGGAATTCGCCCGAGCGCACCGCGATCCGACTCAGCGGGGCGTGTGACGAAAGATCGTCGCACGCCCCGCTGGGCTTTTCCCGCGGAATCTGTACGGTATTTCCGGGTAGGGGTTCGTCGGGCCGATTCGGCTCGGAGACCACCGCCATTGCGTCGCGCGAAGCGCACCGGCACGGCGTGTTTCCAATGGTCGTCATCGTCGGGCGAAAATCGAGTCGTCGCGGGAGCGTGGATGCGCGCGGACGTGGTAGTCATCGGGGGCGGGCTATCCGGGCTCGCCGTCGCGGCCCGACTGGCCGCGGCCGGCCTGGAGATCACCCTGGTCGAGGCGGACGAGGCGCTCGGCGGCCGGGCGCGCGAGGAGCGCGTGGGCGGCTTCCGGCTCGGCGGCGGGCACCTGGCGCACACGAGCTGGCCCGCGCTGGGCGAGCTGGCCGAACTGCCCACGGCCCGCACCACCCGGCTCACCCTGCACCCCTTCGCCCCCGGCATCCGCCTGGCCACCCCGGACGGCGCGCTGCGCTTCGGCGCCGCGCCCAACCGGCCGCAGCAGCCGATGGCGACGCTGCTGGCCCCGATCGGCACCGTCGGCGACAAGACCGAGCTGTCCAAGCAGTTCTACCGGCTGGCCCGCAGCCCGCTGGAGGCCACGCTCTCCGGTCCGGAGGAGGCGAGCGCCGAGTGCTTCACCACCCGCGGCTACTCCCCCGTGCTGGTGGACGGATTCCTGCGCCGCTATCTCACCGCCCTGAGCGCGGACGAGGACCTGGCCGCCTCCCGGCGCGGCGCCGACTGGCTGCTGCGGCTGCTGGTGCGCGGCCGGTTCGCGGTACCCGAGGGCGGATTCAACGCCCTGATCGACCTGCTGGCGGCGCGGCTGGGCCCGGACCGGATCCTGCTCGGCACCCGCGCGCACGAGGTGCACGCCGACCGGGTGGCCACCGACGCCGGCCTGCTGCGCACCTCGGCCGTGGTGGTCGCCGCCGAGCCGGCCGCCGCGGCCACCCTGTTCCCGGGCCTGCACGAGCCGCGGATGCGGTCCCTGACGACGCTCTGGCACGCGGTGGACAGCGCGCAGCTTCCGCCGACGGGCCTCGGCGCCGCCGTCCCGGTGCTGATCGACGGCGACGGCTCCTCGCCCGTGGGCCGCACCACCCTGCACAGCCGCGTCGCCGTGGGCAGCGCCCCGGCCGGGCGCGAACTGGTGTGCACCGTGGTCGCCGGCCACGACGGCAAGGAGCTCGACACGCTCGACCGCACCGTGCTCGCCCGGCTCGAGCGGATCCACGGCGTAGCCTCGCGCGGCTACGAGACCGTGCAGATCAGCCACCACGAGCGGGCCGTGCCCGCCCTCGACGCCCCGTACAACTTCGCCCGCCCGGTCCGCCTGATCGGCGGCCTCTACGTCTGCGGCGACCACCGCGGCCTGCCGAACGTCGAGGGCGCGCTGGCCTCGGCGGCCCGCGCCGCGGACGCGGTGCTCGCGGACCTGCGCCGGCGCGAGGACGCGGCGATGTGAGCACGCGGCGATGGGCGAAATCACACGTCGTGACGCGTAGGACGTTGTGTACTACACTTGGTCCATGACCACGACGATCCCGGTGCGGGAACTCAACCAGAACACCAGCGCGGTCCTCGCGCGCGTGCAGACGGGCGAGGAACTGCTGATCTCCGTCAGTGGCAAGCCGGTGGCCCGACTTGTGCCGCTGGACCGGACGGACAACTACCTGCTGGACCTCGTGCGCGAGGGTCGGGCGGTGGAGGCCACCGACACCAGCCCGTTCACCATGCCGCCGGTGATCGGTGATCCGACCGTGAACACGGCCGAGCTCTACGCGCAGCAGCGCGACGAGGACGAGCGCTGGTGATCTATCTCGACACCTGTGCCGCGATCAAGCTCACGCATGTGGAGCCGGAGACCGCGGAACTGGTCTCCTGGCTGGCGGCACGGCGCGGAACGCAACTGGTCTCCAGCGCGCTGCTCGAGGTCGAACTGGTGCGCGCGCTGCGCCGCAACGAGCCCGGCGCGCTGCCCCTGGTCCCCTCGGTCCTGCGCCGCGTCACCCGGATCGAGATCGATTCCGAGATCCGCAAGACCGCGGCGGCCTACCCGGAGCCTCTGCTGCGTTCCCTCGACGCCATCCACCTCGCCACCGCCCAGATCCTGGCCAGCGCCTCCGGCGAGGGGCTGGCCCACTTCGTCACCTACGACAAGCGCCTGGTCTCCGCGGCCCGGGCGGCCGGCCTGGCCGTGGCGCACCCGGGCGCGAAGTACTGACGGCGACGAGGTCGTCGGGCCCCACAGTCTCGCGGCGCGGCGAGGCCCTTGGGGACACGCTTTTCGTCCCCAAGGCTGCCTGGCGAGCAAGCCGCGATCTAGCACACAGTCACGCGTCCGTCGTCACCGCGTCCCGTTCCTGCGCCTGCGGCGGCGTGCGGTGGGCCAGGCTCGAGGGCCACCAGATCGACGGGCCCACGTCGTAACACAATGCCGGGACCAGCACCGTGCGCACGAGCAGCGTGTCGAGCAGCACGCCGAACGCGACGGCGAACCCGATCTGCAGGAACTGGGTCAGCGGCAGCGTGGTCAGCACCGCGAACGTCGCCGCCAGCACGAAGCCCGCGCTCGTGATCACCCCGCCGGTGACCGTCAGCCCGCGCAGGATGCCCGGCCTGGTGCCCAGCTTCAGCGTCTCCTCGCGCACCCGCGTCATCAGGAAGATGTTGTAGTCGATGCCTAGCGCCACCAGGAAGATGAACACGAACAGTGGATAGCTGTTGTCCTCGGTCGGCCGGTTGAACAGCTCCTGGCTGATGAACGCGGCCACGCCGAGCGCGGCCAGGAACGAGAGGATCACGCTGCCGAGCAGCAGCAGCGGCGCGATCAGGGCGCGCAGCAGGATGATCAGGATGACGAAGGAGATCGCCAGCACGATCGGGATCACCCAGTTGCGGTCGTGCTCGGCCGAGGCCTCCACGTCGATGTTCACCGCCGTGGTCCCGCCCACCAGCGCGTCGGCGCCGGGCAGCTTGCCCAGCTCGGTGCGCAGCCGGTCGACGGTGTCGCGCGCGGCCGGGCTGTCCGCGGCCTCGGCCATGGCCA
Organism: Actinospica durhamensis; assembly: GCF_018139695.1. GTDB lineage: Bacteria > Actinomycetota > Actinomycetes > Streptomycetales > Catenulisporaceae > Actinospica > Actinospica durhamensis. Next base: position 4,951 of record NZ_JAGSOG010000266.1, read on the forward strand.
CGTTGTAGAGGTTCTTCTCGCCCAGCGGCGCGACCACGAAGCCGCCCTCGGCGTTGGGCGCGAGCCCCGGATCCGCCTTCAGGATCGCGGTCACCTGCGCGTCGGCCGAGGCGTTGGCCAGCACCTGGACCGGCTCCGTGCCGCCCTCCGGATAGTGCTTGTCGATCTGCTGCTGCGCCGCCACCGCGGACGGCGTGCCGCTGAAGGACTGCGCGATCGGGATCTGGCCCGAGTGCAGGTCAAGCAGCCCCAGGCTGAGCACCGCGAGCAGCAGCGCCGTGAGCACCCACACCCGCCGCGGCCCGCGCTTGATCAGCCCGGCGACCCGTCCCCACACGCCGATCCTGGGGTGCGCCTCCTCGCCGAAGCGCGGCACCGCGGGCCAGAACACCTTGCGCGGCACGATCACCAGCAGTGCCGGCAGCAGCGTCGTCATCGCGAGCAGCGAGCAGGCCACGCCGATCGCGCCGATCTTGCCCAGCCCGACGTTCGAGGCGAGCTGGGAGACGAGCAGGCCGAGCGTGGCCAGCATGACGGTGAGCGCCGAGGCCACGACCGCCGGGCTGGAGCGGCCCAGCGCGATCCGCATCGCGTCGTGCTTGTCCTCGTAGTTGTGCAGCTCCTCGCGATAGCGGGCGACGAGCAGCAGCGCGTAGTCCGTGCCCACGCCGAACACCAGCACGGTCAGGATGCCGCCCGATTGGCCGGAGACCACCACGTTCGCGTGCTGGACCAGCTCGTACATGATCGCCTGCGCGAGTTGGAGCGCGAACAGCCCGCAGACCAGCGGGAACAGCCAGAGGAATGGTGAGCGGTAGGTCAGCAGCAGGATCAGCACCACCACCGCTCCGGCGAAGAAGAGCAGCTTGGTATCCAGCCCGTTGAACGCGCTGTTGGCCGCGGCGTTCAGGGCGTACCCGCCGCCGACGTAGACGCTCAGCGAGCCCTGCTCGACCTTCCCGCTCGGCTGGGCGACCTTGTTGATCGCGTCGAGAGCCGGGTTGTAGTCGTAGGCCTTGCCGTTCACCTTCCCGGAGATCGGCACTTCCACCGGGATCTGCACGGACAGCGCCTTGCCGTCCGTACTGGGCGCCAGCGCGACGACCGGGCCGGACAGCCCCGGCACGGTGGCCTGGTACGCCGCGACGTCCGCCTTCACCCGGGCCCGGGCGGCGTCGTCGATGCCCGCCTCGTTCACGTACAGCACCGTGGCCGCGTCGCTGTTGGCCGGCGCTCCCGGGGCGTGCTGGAGGTAGTCGAGCACCTGCGTGGACTGCGCGCTGTGCGGCAGATAGGCGTCGGCGTTGTTCTGCTCGACGTTGTAGAGCTTGCTCGCGGTGCCGAAGGCGAAGAAGCCGATCAGCAGCCAGATGGCGAGTACCACCCATTTGCCCCGTCGACCGCTCGGCATCCGCAACAGTGACTGCAGCGTCCCCATACCGGACAGGGTTTCATCGGGGTGATCGAGATCACAAGTGCTGCTGCACCGAACGATGCCTGAAGGACGCGTGAAGCCTCGCGCGCCGGGGTCGCCCTCCGCGCGTGTCGTACCTTGGAACGGTGGGAGAACTCAGAATCATCCACGCCGGCTTCGGCGCCGACGGGGTCGAATATCAAAGCGCCTGGGCGACCCAGCGCGATCTGCACGCCGCGCGGGTGGCCGATACCGGCGCGGACACCGTGATGCTGCTCGAGCACAACCCGGAGGTCTTCACCGCCGGCAAGCGCACCGAGCCGCAGGACCGGCCGTGGGACGGCTCGCCGGTGGTGGAGGTGGACCGCGGCGGCAAGATCACCTGGCACGGCCCGGGCCAGCTGGTCGGCTACCCGATCGTGCGCCTGCCCGAGGGCGTGTACGTGGTCGACTTCGTGCGCCGGGTCGAGCAGGTGATCATCGAGACCTGCGCCGACCTGGGCCTGGCCACCGAGCGGGTCAAGGGCCGGTCCGGCGTGTGGGTCCCGGCGAAGGACGAGAGCGAGCAGGACCGCAAGGTCGCCGCGCTCGGCCTGCGCTTCGCCCAGGGCGTGACCATGCACGGCTTCGCGCTCAACTGCGAGAACGACCTCGGCTGGGCCCAGCGGATCGTCCCGTGCGGCATCGCCGACGCGGGCGTGACCACGCTCAGCCGGGAGCTCGGGCGCCGGGTCACGGTCGAGGAGGTGGTCCCGATCGTGGAGCGCCACCTGTACCTGCTGACCGAGCCCAAGGGCGCGGCCACCGACCGGGTGCGCAAGCCGGCCGAGGGCTCCGCCGCCCCCGCCGTGCCCGCGTCCGCCGACCCCGTGCCGGTCACGAGCACGTCCGCCGCGGCCGCCTGAGCGCGGTTAGGCTTTATGTTGGTATCTGAACTGCGAGGAGACGTGTTCCGGTGACGACGGTGAGCCCAGAAGGCCGAAAGCTGCTTCGCCTCGAGGTCCGCAACAGCGAGACCCCGATCGAGAAGAAGCCGTCCTGGATCAAGACCCGAGCCAAGATGGGCCCGGAGTACACCGCACTGCGCCAGCTGGTGCAGGACGAGGGTCTGCACACGGTCTGCCAGGAGGCCGGCTGCCCGAACATCTTCGAGTGCTGGGAAGACCGCGAGGCGACCTTCCTGATCGGCGGCGAGCAGTGCACCCGCCGCTGTGACTTCTGTCAGATCGACACCGGCAAGCCGGCCGATCTGGACCGGGACGAGCCGCGCCGGGTCGCCGAGTCGGTGGCCTCGATGGGCCTGCGCTATGCCACCATCACCGGCGTCGCCCGCGACGACCTGCCCGACGGCGGCGCCTGGCTCTACGCCGAGACGGTCCGCCAGATCCACGCCGCCGTGCCCGGCACCGGCGTCGAGCTGCTGATCCCGGACTTCAACGCGGTGCCCGAGCAGCTGGCCGAGGTCTTCTCCTCGCGTCCCGAGGTGCTCGCGCACAACGTCGAGACGGTGCCGCGGATCTTCAAGCGGATCCGCCCCGCGTTCCGCTACGAGCGCTCGCTCGAGGTGATCCGGCGGGCCCGCGAGGACGGCCTGGTCACCAAGTCGAACCTGATCCTGGGCCTCGGCGAGGAGCGCGAGGAGGTCTCGCAGGCGCTGCGCGACCTGCACGAGGCCGGGTGCGAGCTGATCACGATCACGCAGTACCTGCGGCCGTCCCCGCGCCACCACCCGGTGGAGCGCTGGGTCAAGCCGGAGGAGTTCGTGGAGCTGCGCAAGGAGGCCGAGCAGATCGGCTTCTCCGGCGTCATGTCCGGGCCGCTGGTGCGCTCGTCGTACCGCGCCGGACGGCTCTACCGCCAGGCGATCGAGGCGCGTGTCGAGCAGCCGACTGCGGTCTGAGGATTTACGCTGCGGTTACCAAAGCAAGGCCGACCGGTAACGCATGGTGTCGAGGGTGGGCTGTACCGCGTGGTGCGGGCGGCACCGCCACCGAGAAGAGACTTGGGGGTACGGCTGCAGATGACGACAACGACGATGGCGGCGGCGAGCGGCGTGGCGGCGGGAACCGCGTCCGCCGCGACCCGCCCCTCCGGCCGGCGCGCCGCCGCCCGGCGGGTGCTGACCACGGTGGAACGCCTGGTCTTCCGCGGCGACGCGATGGACGTGGCCCGCGCCAACGCCTGGGCCTCGGTGCTCAGCGACCGCGAGCGGGCCAGGCAGCGGGCCGAAGCCGAGGCGGCGCTGGACGCGGAGCAGCCGCGGGGCTGAGTGCGGCCCGGCGGGTTCGGCGTCTCGAGCTCGGGCGGTAGGCGGGGCCGGGCGGGTTTCCGGCCCTTCCGCCGCCCGCCGCGCGCCGGCTCTTGGCCCACCGCCCGCCCGCTCTGCACGCGTATCGGACACCCGTCGGCGCCCGTGACAACCCCCGAGCGTCGATAAACCCGATCGGGTTAGGAACGGGCGGGTCCGGGATCGTATCCTTCTTTCTATGGCCAACCCGTCCCCCGAAGACCTCACGCCGCCGCCCTCAGGCTGGCTGGCTCAGCTGCGCTATGCCTACACGCTCACCAAGAAGCTCGACTCGAAGCTCACGGTCGCGCTGCTCGGGTGGGGCCTGGGCGTCGGCGTCGTGGTGTTCCTGCTGCTCTTCCTGTTGCTGTTCGGCGGCTCCATCGCGGGCCTGGTCTTCGGCATCGTGTTCGGCATCATCGGCGCGCTGCTCGCGGCCACGATGACGCTCAACCGCCGGGTCCAGCGCGCCCAGTACAAGCAGATCGACGGGCAGCCCGGCGCCGCGTACTCGGTCATCGAGTCGGACCGGCGGATCAAGAAGAACTGGGCGCTGACCCCGGTCGTGCAGGTCAACCGGCAGCAGGACGCCGTGCACCGGCTGATCGGCCGCGGCGGCATCGTGCTGATCGCCGAGGGCGACCCGGCGCGCACCAAGCAGCTGGTCTCGGCCGAGCGCAAGGCCGTCGCCCGCTACCTCGGTCCCGACGTGAAGGTCGACGAGATCGTGGTGGGCCCGGACGAGGAGGCCGGCCAGGTCCCGCTGAACAAGCTCGTCCAGCTGCTGGCCAAGCGTGCCTACCGCAAGCAGCAGCTGACCAGCACCCAGGCGATGGAGTACAGCCGGCGGCTCGAGGCCATAGCGTCCAAGACCGGCCCCATGGCGAACATGCCCAAGGGTCCGCTGCCCAAGGGCGCGCGGATGCAGCGCGGCGGCCAGCGCTAGGCGAGCTCTTCCAGACGTTCAAGCACGAGAAAAGGCCCCTGACACAACTTCCCAGTCGTGTCGGGGGCCTTTGTCATACCGTCTGTCGTGCCGTTTACCGGCACTCGGCACTCGGCACTCAGCCGCGCAACGCCCTCAGCCGCGCAGTTCCACCGTGCCGGCCAGCCGGTCGTGCAGGCCGCGCCCGTCCCGATCCCAGATCACAGCCGGAACCACCACCAGCAGCAGCACCGTGCGGATGACCACGTTCAGCGGCGTCAGCGGGCTGCCCAGCTTGCCCACGCGCAGTCCGAAGATCCGCTTGCCGATGGTGTAGCCGAGCAGCGAGATCAGCAGCAGGTGCTCGGCCGCGAAGATCGCTATGACGCCCCACTGCCCCTGCGAGGTCGAGGAGTGCCAGCCGAACGCGCGGGTGACCAGCAGCGCCAGCCCCCAGTCGACCACGAGCGCGCCGAGCCTGCGGCCCTGCCCGGCCAGCGAGCCCGGGCCGTTCTCCGGCAGGCCGAGCCGTTCGCCGCGGTACGCGCCCGCCACACCGTCGTGCAGGTTGGGCCCCTCGAGCCAGCCGCCGAGTGCGGCGCGGGTGGAGGGGCCGGAGGGCGCGGGCGCGGTAGCCTTCGAAGAGGCCGTGGCGGAGGCCTTCGAGGAGGCCTTCGCGCGAGCCGCAGCCGTGGTCCGGTCAGTCATACGTTCCACGCTAGCGCCTGCGGCTGAAACCCCCGCGCGCGGGGGCGGCGGACCGCTCGGGCAGGGGCGGGCAGACCGCTCGTCCCGCGTGCCACGCGAGACTGCATGCCTCGCCCGACAGCCCGCTGATCAGCTGCGTAACATTGCAGAAACTCCACGGATACCCGTGGGAAACCGCCCCACCATAGCTTTTCGGACAGCGAGCTCAGCGCCGAGCGGCCCCCCTGTCGGAGGCGACGCGGAGGCCCGGCAGATGGAGGATGGATGTTCACCAACCCCGATGAGGTCTCCAAGTACCTCAAGGACGAGGGCGTCAAATTCGTCGACGTCCGCTTCTGCGACCTGCCGGGCGTCATGCAGCACTTCACCGTCCCGGCGGAGACCGTGGACGCCCGGTTCTTCACCGAGGGCTGCATGTTCGACGGCTCCTCGATCCGCGGCTTCCAGGCGATCCACGAGTCGGACATGCAGCTGGTGCCGGACGTCACCTCGGCCCGGCTCGACCCGTTCCGCCGGGAGAAGACGCTCAACATCAACTTCTTCATCCACGACCCGCTGACCGGTGAGCAGTACTCCCGCGACCCGCGCAACGTGGCGAAGAAGGCCGAGGCCTACCTCAAGGGCACCGGCGTGGCCGACACCGCGTACTTCGGCCCCGAGGCCGAGTTCTACGTGTTCGACGACGTGCGGTTCGAGACCAAGGTCAACGGCGGCATGTACCACATCGACTCCGAGGCGGGCTGGTGGAACACCGGCCGCGAGGAGCCGGGCGGCAACCAGGGCTACAAGGTCCGCTACAAGGGCGGCTACTTCCCGGTCCCGCCGGTGGACCACTTCGCCGACCTGCGCGACGAGATGGTGATCGCGCTCCAGGGCGTCGGCCTCGAGGTCGAGCGGGCCCACCACGAGGTCGGCACGGCCGGCCAGGCGGAGATCAACTACAAGTTCAACACCCTGCTGGCCGCGGCCGACGACATCATGCTGTTCAAGTACGTCATCAAGAACGTGGCCTGGGCGCACGGCAAGACCGCCACCTTCATGCCGAAGCCCCTGTTCGGCGACAACGGCTCGGGCATGCACTGCCACCAGAGCCTGTGGAAGGACGGCTCGCCGCTGTTCTACGAGGAGATCGGCTACGCCGGCCTGTCGGACCTGGCCCGCTACTACATCGGCGGCCTGCTGCGCCACGCCCCGAGCCTGCTGGCCTTCACCAACCCGACGGTCAACTCCTACCACCGCCTCGTCCCCGGCTTCGAGGCCCCGGTGAACCTGGTCTACTCCCAGCGCAACCGCTCCGCCTGCATCCGGATCCCGATCACCGGCTCGAACCCCAAGGCCAAGCGCATCGAGTTCCGCGTCCCTGACCCGTCCTCGAACCCGTACCTGGCCTTCTCCGCCATGCTCATGGCCGGCCTCGACGGCATCAAGAACAAGATCGAGCCGCTCGCCCCGGTCGACAAGGACCTCTACGAGCTCCCCCCGGACGAGCACGCCGCCGTCCCCCAGG
>NZ_JAGSOG010000267.1 GCF_018139695.1 Actinospica durhamensis
GGGGACGGGGACGGGGATCGGCCCCTGAACGGCGGTATCGGGAGCGGCGGTATCGGGAACGCGGAGCGCGACGCCCTGTCCGCGCAGCTGCTGCAGTCGGTGGTGGACGTGGCCCGGGCGATCTTCGGGGCGCAGGCCAGCTCGGTGTTCCTGCTCGACGAGGCCAACGACGAGCTGATCTTCCAGGCGGTCTCCGGCCAGGGCGAGGAGTTCCTGGTCGGGCGGCGCTTCTCGGCCACCACCGGGATCGCCGGCTGGGTGGCGCTGTCCGGCGAGCCGATGATCGTCGACGACCTGAACACCAACTCCTCGTTCGCCCGCAACGTGGCCGAGTCCACCCAGTACGTCCCGCAGGCGCTGATGGCCGCCCCGCTGCTGCACGGCGAGCACGTCCTCGGCGTACTCGAGGTGCTCGACCCGGCGCCCCAGTCCCGCTCCGACCTCGGCGACCTCGACCTGCTCGCCCTCTTCGCCCGGCAGGCGGCGGTGGCGCTGCGCGTGGTGCTCAGCCGCCGCGCCTACGGCCACGCCGCCGGCCTCGACCCCGAGGGCCGCTCCACCGCGCTGCACCTCGTGGCCAGCCTGCAGCAGCTGCTGCTCACCACGACCGCACCGGAGGCCGTCTGAATCCGTCGGCGCCCTCCGGTGCGTGCCAGTGCCCGTACTTCAGTGTTCGATCCACGCCTCAGGCCTCGACCTCGCTGCCGTCGCCGGCCCAGAGCGTGTGGAAGCTGCCGGGCCGGTCCACCCGCTGGTAGGTGTGCGCCCCGAAGTCGTCGCGCAGGCCCTGGATCAGGGCGGCGGGCAGGCGCGGGCGGCGCAGCGCGTCGAGGTAGGCCAACGAGGAGGAGAACGTCGGCGTCGGGATGCCCGCGCGCACCGCGGTGGTGATCACCCGGCGCCAGCTGTCCGCGCCCGCCGCCACCGCGTCCGCGAAGTACGGCGCCACCAGCAGGGACTCGAGCGCGTCGTTCTCCGCGTAGGCCTCCCGGATGCGGTCCAGGAAGCGGGCCCGGATGATGCAGCCGCCGCGCCAGATGGTGGCCATCGCACCGCGGTCGATGTCCCAGCCGTACTCCTCGCTGCCCGCCTGGATGTGGTCGAAGCCCTGCGCGTAGGCGACGATCTTCGAGGCGTACAGCGCGTTGCGCACGTCCTCGACGAACTGCTTCGGGTCCTGCACCACGCCGGTCGGCTCGGCGTCCGCGGCCCGCCCGTGGTAGACCCGCTGGGCCGCGGCACGCTGGTCGGTATGGCCGGACAGGGACCGGGCGAAGGTGGCCTCGGCGATGCCGGTGATCGGGATGCCGAGGTCGAGCGCGCTCTGCACGGTCCAGCGGCCGGTGCCCTTCTGCTCGGCCCGGTCGGCCACGACGTCGATGAACGGCTTGCCGGTGGCGGCGTCGGTGTGCGCGAGCACGTTCGCGGTGATCTCGATCAGGAAGGACTCCAGCTCGCCCCCGTTCCACTCCCGGAAGATCTCCGCGATCTGCGCCGGGCTCGCGCCCAGGCCGGAGCGCAGCAGGTCGTAGGACTCGGCGATCAGCTGCATGTCCGCGTACTCGATGCCGTTGTGCACCATCTTCACGAAGTGCCCCGCGCCGTCCGGCCCGACGTGCACCGCGCACGGCGTGCCGTCCACCTGCGCGGCGATCGTCTCGAAGATCGGCCCGAGGGTGCGGTAGGCCTCCACCGAGCCGCCCGGCATGATGCTCGGCCCGTTCAGCGCGCCCTCCTCGCCGCCGGACACGCCCGTGCCGACGAAGTGCAGCCCCTTGGCCGCGAGGTCCTTCTCGCGCCGGATCGTGTCGGTGAAGTGCGTGTTCCCGCAGTCGATGACGATGTCCCCGGGCTCGAGCAGCCCGGTGAGCTCCGCGATCACCTCGTCGGTGGCCGCGCCCGCCTTGACCATCACGATCACGGCCCGCGGCCGGCTGAGCGAGTCCACGAACTCCCGCATCGACTCGCTCGGCACGAAGTCCCCCTCGTCCCCGTGCTCGGCCACCAGGCTCCGGGTACGCCCCACGCTGCGGTTGTGCAGCGCCACCCGGTAGCCGTGCCGAGCGAGATTGCGGGCCAGGTTGCGCCCCATCACCGACAGCCCGGTGACTCCGATCTGGGCGCGCGCGCCGTCCTGCTCGCTCATCGTCGTACCTCTCCGTGTCCGTGTGCCCGCGTGTCCGCGTCTCGCCTGGGTCTCGGCCGGGTCTCGCCTGGTCCGATCTAGGTCGACGCCTATTACCCGGCGTCGGCGTCGTCCATACCGGGGGCGAGGTGGGCGATACGCCATCCGCGTGCCCGCGTGCTCACTGCCAAGCGGAGTTGCGGCTGGGCGTGAACGGCCCGAAGGGGCCGTCGTGCCCGCCGGTGGAGTCCGAGAAGACGTAGTCCGGCTCCGATCCGGCCACCGCAGCGTGCAGCTGGGTGAGTAGCCGAGGCAGTCGCGCCACGGCCGCTCAGACGGCTGCCACCTGCCGCGCGAAGTAGGATTTCGCGGCGCGCAGTGCGTCGGTGTCGGCGCGGATGTCGCCCGGTCGGTTGCCATGGCCGATCAGTGCGCCGCCCCAGTTCATCCCCATGTACTCGGCCGTGTTGCGCAGTGTGCCGATCAACGGGTCGACCTTCGAGTCGTCGTCCCGGTGGCTGGTGACCGTGACCCCCCACAGCGTGCCGCCCGCCATCCTCGACCGGAAGCCGACCTCGGGCAGATGCAGCCAGGCCGACCAGTAGTCCAGATACAGCTTCGTGTCCGCGGAAACCGCGTACCAGTACAGCGGGGAGACGATCACCAGATCAGTGGCCTCGACGGTGGCCTCGAGCAGCAGCTGCTCGTCGCCGACGGGCGGCTGAAAGGAGTGACCGCCGAGATGGCGACGGTCCTCGAAACGCGGCAGGGGCAGATCGTGCAGCCGCAGCCAGCGCTGCGTAGTCCCAGGGGCAAGCTGCTGCGCGGCCTCGCGCGCCAGTATCTCGGCATTTCCGTCGAGCCGGTGGCTGCCGAGCAGAAACAGGAAGGATCATTCTTCAAGATCGGTCACGTGGAGCCGCAACACTCGGCGCTGCCAGTCTCTTCCCAGCCACCTCGGGAGCCCCACGCAAGGCCGCACCTTGGCGCGGCGACGCGGCTACGAGGCGTCAGCGCTTTCCGATCCTCTGGCAGTACATAATCAGATTCTTGATACTAAAAACGGTCATTCGGTGACGCAATGACAACGCAAGCGGCCCGCTCTATGCTCTCTGACGTGCTCTATTACAACGGGGAGTGGATCGGCGGGGCGACGTACTCGGGCCCCGGAGGGTTCGGCGCGGAAGCCTCGTATCCGTTCGCGGTGCTCAGGCTCGAGGACGGGACGGTGACGCTTCGGCTGCGAGGGCTTGGTCGGCTGATGCGCAAGACGGTGCTGGAGTGCCCGGTCGGCTCTCTGGAGCTCGCCTTCCCGTGCCACCGAATTCTCAGCCAGGGCGTCGGCCTGCGTGCGGCCAGGGGCGCCGAGGTGTACTTCTGGACGTCCCAGGGTGATGAGATTCTGCGCGAGCTCAAGCGGCTCGGCACCCCGATGGACGCGCAGTCGCACCGGGCGCGGCTGGTGCCGTGACACGCGGTCCGGATCCACCACAGAGGTCTGCGGTCGCGGTGGATCCGGACCCGGGTCGGTTCGGCGGCCCAGGTCAGCTTCCTGGCGGGGACGGCGAAGTAGCCGAAGGTGTCGATGATCAGGTCGGTGCTGCCGGACGAGGTGTTGTCGACGTACGCTGAGAAGCCTGAGAGTGAAGTCAGGCTTGGTGACGCCGGCCCCAAGCGGTGATCATGCCGGGGGACAGGTCGGCGAGCGCGGGCGAGGCGAGGTAGTCGAGGGCCTGCTCGAGCTCGCCCGGCTCCAGGTCGCCGCCGGCCAGTAGGGCCTCGCGCATGCTGAGCCAGGTGGTCTTCCAGAACGCGGTGATGGGGGCATCGACCGTCAGCGGCGGCAGCAGGACCTCGGCGCCAACCTCGGCGAGGCCGAGATCGTGCAGCAGCCGCGGGTAGCGGGTGACCCAGGTGACGTCGGTTCCGATCCGCGCGCGCAGCGCCTGCCACATGGCCGCCATGGTCCGCCGGTACGCGGCGTGCGGGGAGTCGGCCGTGGCCAGGTCGAGGGCGTCGCCGACCACCAGCCACCCTCCGGGCGCCACCCACTCGGCCAGGCGCGCGAGCACCTGCGCGTGCTGGGGCAGGTGCATGAGCACGAAGCGGCAGTGCACGAGGTCGAACCGGCCGGGCTCGAGCGACGGGTCGGTGATGTCGGCGGTCATCGTGCGCAGCCGCCCGCCCGGGCGGGCCTGGACAAACCGCGGATCGCGGTCGACGGCCAGCACCTCGTCCACACCGACCTCGTCGGCGAGCCAGCGGCTGATCGTCCCGGTGCCCGCGCCCACGTCGAGACAGCGCCAGCCCGGGCCGACCCCCAGGGCGCGCAGCCGAGCCCGGCTCACCTCGTCGTACGCGAGGGCGCCGTAGTCGATCCGCTCGTCCTCCCCGGAGTGGCCGGGGTCGAACAGGTCTTCGCCGTAGCCTCCGTGTGTCGGCGTCGGCGCCGGCCGAGCGCCGCCGTCCCGAGCGCCGGGGGCCGCCGATGATCCGTCCACGGGGATTCCTTCCCACCGAGTCGTGAAACGTACGATGTCCTTTCATAGCCTGGCCGGGGGCAGGATGAGGGGACATACTCGCCGGTGTCGGCGTGGTGGCGTCGGCGCTTCCCCTTGGCGGCGCGGTCATGCGCCCCGGCTCTGGAGTGGCATATGCCCCGGTACCGTTGGGATGGAGAGCACCTCGGCATCGATCGGCTCTACGCCGAGATCGGCCCCGACCGCGACGCCGTCACCGGCCACGCGGTCTACCACGCCCTGCGCGACGAGGCGGACGTGGCCACGTTCATGGCGCACCACGTGTTTGCCGTCTGGGACTTCATGTCCCTGCTCAAATGCCTCCAGCGCGACCTGACGTGCGTGCAGGTGCCTTGGGTGCCGCGAGGAACGGCGGCCGCGCGGCGCCTGATCAATGAGATCGTCCTGGTGGAGGAGAGCGACGAACTCGGCGCGGAGTTCACCAGCCACTTCGAGCTCTACCTCACCGGGATGCGCGAGGCCGGCGCCGAGACCGGGCCGATCGAGGCGCTGCTCGAGGCGCTCGCGGCGGGCACCGAGGTTCCGGCTGCCCTGGAGAAGGCGGCCGTCCCGGCCCCCGCGCGCGAATTCGTCGCCACCACCTGGGAGATCATCGAGGCGGCTCCGCTGCACTGCCGGGCGGCGGCCTTCGCCTTCGGCCGCGAGGACCTGATCCCCGAGATGTTCGACCGGGTCATCGCCATCGACGCCGGGGCCGGACGGCTGACCGCGTTCCGCGACTACCTCGCCCGGCACATCGAGGTCGACGGCGAGCAGCACACCCCGATGGCGATGCGCATGCTCGCGGAGATCTGCGGCGACGACGACGCGAAGTGGGCCGCGTGCGCGGCGACCGTACGTCAGGCGCTGCGGGCGCGGGTCCGGCTCTGGGACGGCATCCTGGCCGCCCTGCCGTCCGCAGCCGTGCGCTGATCGCCTACCTGGTGCTGCGTCAACTGGTACCGCGTCACCCCACGCCGCGTCACTTCTCCTCGAGCGCGTCGCGCAGGACGCGGGCGTGGGCCGGGCGGTTGGTGATCAGCACGTCGACCCGCGGGTCCTTCAGAAATCGCTTGATCAGATCGTCCCGGTCCACCGTCCACAGCATCGTGCCGACGTCGTGGGCGGCGCACTGGCGCAGGACTCCGGCGTAGACGAGCCGGTAGTCGAGGGCGGCCCAGTGCGCGCCGCAGGCCTGCAGGCGCCGGACCGGGAACATCTCGCTCAGCCGGGCGGCGACGCGGCGGTGCGGCGGCAGGCCGTCGAGGTCCCGGCCGAGCGAGAGAGCGGTGCGCACGTCGGGGAACTCGCGGCGGATCCGGGCGATCGAGGCGTCCTCGAGTGTGGTGACGACGAAGCCGTCCGCGCCGAAGGCCTCGAGCGCGACCTCGACCACCTGCGACTCGTAGCCGGCCTCCTTCAGGTCGAGGTGGCCCGCGACCTTCCCGGCGAGCACCCACATCGCGTCCGCCGCGCGGGGCACCGGGGAGCCGACGTGCTCGCACAACTCGCCATAGGTCAGTTCGGCGACCGCGGGGCCGTGCGGTCCGCAGCGCTCGTCGTGGTACGCCACGAGCACGCCGTCACGGGTCCGGCGGATGTCGATCTCGACGAAGTCCGCCCCGCTCGCGGCCGCCGTGCGGTACGCGTCGTAGGTCTCCGGGACCTCGTCGCGCGTCCCGACGCGGTGCGCGGAGATCGCCGTCCGAGCCATCGTCACCTTCCGCCGGCACCGCCACACGCGTCCGGCGTCGAGATTATCAGCGGCCCACCGTCCATCGGTTGCCAACACGCGTGCCGCGCCCGGCCGACTCGTACCACAGTACGAGTCGGGCCGGTGAATTCCGACTCGGGTACCGCCAAAACGGGCTCACCCGGCACATAGCGTGGCGGGGGGCCGCCGTCTCGGGCTGCGGCTCGCCCGAAAAACTCTGGAGGACTTCGCTATGGCCGGTCTCGCGCGGTGGTGCTTTCGCCACCGCTTCGTCGTCTTGGTGTCGTGGATCGTCGGCCTGATCGTGCTCGTCGGCCTCGGCAGCGTGTGGGGCACGAACTACGCCAACAGCTTCTCGCTGCCCGGCACGCCCTCGACGCAGGGGCTGCAACTGCTCCAGACCAAGGCCTCGTCGCAGTCCGGCGACCAGGATCAGCTGGTGTGGAAGACCAGCACGGGCACGGTGCGTGACGCCGCGGTCGAGCAGCGTATGGCCGCGACCATGGCCGCGATCGCCAAGATGCCCGAGATCGCGTCGGTGACCAGCCCGTACTCCGCCGCGGGAGCGCAGCAGATCAGCAAGGACGGCACGACCGCGTACGCCGTGGTCGCGTTCACCCAGCAGGCGAACAAGCTGCAGGACGCCGACGTGAAGAACGTCGTGACGACCGCCGACGCCGCCGCCACCTCCTCGCTGAAGGTCGCGATGACCGGCAGCGCGGTGGACCAGGTGAACCAGACCGCGGCCTCCTCCAGCGAGGGCATCGGCGTGCTGGCCGCGGCCGCGGTGCTGTTCCTGGCCTTCGGCTCGCTGTTCGCGATGGTCCTGCCGATCCTGACCGCGATCTTCGGCCTCGGCGCCGGCATCACCGTGGTGGACCTGCTCACCCACGTCTTCTCCATCGGCTCGCTCGCCCCGACGCTCTCCGCCCTGATCGGCCTCGGCGTCGGCATCGACTACGCCGTGTTCATCGTCACCCGGCACCGGCGCAACCTGATGCGCGGCCTGAGCCCGGAGGAGTCCGTCGCCCTCGCCCTGAACACCTCGGGCCGGGCGGTGCTGTTCGCCGGAGGCACGGTCTGCATAGCACTGCTGGGCATGCTGGTGCTCGGCATCTCCTTCCTCAACGGCGTGGCGATCGCCTCGGCGCTGACCGTGGTGTGCACGGTGCTCTCCTCGATCACGCTGCTGCCCGCGCTGCTCGGCATCCTCAACATGAAGGTGCTCTCGCGCCGCCAGCGCCGCCGCCTGGTCGAGCGCGGCCCCGAGCCCGCCGAGGCGACCGGCTTCTGGGCCGCGTGGGCCCGCGTGGTGGAGAAGCGCTCGAAGATCCTGGCGCTCGCCGCGGTCGTGGTCATGGGGCTGCTGGTGGTGCCGGTGCACTCCATCTTCCTCGGCCACTCCGACGACGGCACCAGCCCGACCACCTCCACCAGCCGTCAGGCGTATGACATGCTGGCCGACGGATTCGGCGCGGGCTTCAACGGCCCGCTGCAGATCGTGGTGCAGGCCGGCTCCGGCGGTATGGACAGTGCGCAGTACGACAAGCTGGCCACGGCCCTGAAGGGTGCCTCCGACGTCGGACTGGTCGAGGCCGCTCCGCTCAAGCCCGGTGCGCAGATCGGCATCATGGAGGTCTACCCGATCTCCTCGCCGGACTCGAAGCAGACCAGTGCGCTGATCGGCACGCTGCGCGGCAGCGTGATCCCGCAGGCCACCTCGGGCACCTCGATGACCGTCTACGTGACCGGCTCCACGGCGATCTTCTACGACTTCGCCCACGTGCTCGACAGCAAGCTGCCCGAGTTCATCGGCGTGATCGTGGTGCTCGGATTCCTGCTGCTCCTGCTGGCCTTCCGCAGCCTGGCGATCCCGCTGACCGCCGCGGTGATGAACCTGCTCGGCGCCGGCGCCGCGTTCGGCCTGCTGACCGCGGTGTTCGAGTGGGGCTGGGGGCTGAACCTGCTCGGACTCGGCAGTTCGGGACCGATCGAGGCCTTCCTGCCGGTGATGATGCTCTCGATCCTGTTCGGCCTTTCGATGGACTATCAGGTCTTCCTGGTCTCCCGCATGCACGAGGAGTGGACGCACACGCACGACACGCGCCGCGCGGTGCGGATCGGGCAGGCCGAGACCGGCCGGGTGATCTCGGCCGCCGCGACGATCATGATCTGCGTGTTCATGGCCTTCGTCTTCGGCGGGCAGCGGGTCATCGCCGAGTTCGGCATCGGCCTCGCCTCGGCGGTCGCGATCGACGCGTTCATCATCCGCACCGTGCTGGTGCCCTCGGCGATGCAGCTGCTGGGCAAGGCCAACTGGTGGATCCCGGCCTGGCTGGACCGCGTCATGCCGCACGTGACGGTCGACCCGCCGGAATCGGCGCAGGCGCACCGGTCGGACGCTCCGGCGCTCGAGGACGCGGGCGTGTCGAGCTGAGCCGTGTCGAGCTGAACTGACGTCAGCCACAGGGACCCCTCCCGCACCCGCGAAGTACGCTGTCTGACAACGTCGGACGCGATGGGTGGGGGATGGGGTCTCGTGGCGCAGCAGTTGATCGGTGGTCGGTACCGGCTGCTCGACCTCATCGCCACGGGAGGGTTCGGCGAGGTCTGGCGGGCGCGCGACGAGCGCCTGCGCGCGCTGGTCGCGATCAAGCGGATCAGGATCGGCTCGTACGTCTCGGCGGCGGAGCGGGCCGAGCTGATCGCCCGGGCGGAGCGGGAGGCGCGCCACGCCGCGGCGCTACGTCAGGAGCCGAACGTGGTGGCCGTGTACGACGTGGTCACCGAGGACGGCCTGCCGTGGGTGGTGATGCGCCTGGTCGAGGGCGGTTCGCTGGCCGAGGAGCTGCGCCGGCGCACCCGGCTGGAGCCGGAGCGCGCCTTCGAGATCGCGCTCGGTGTGCTCGCCGCCCTCGGCGCCGCGCACCGGAACGGGATCGTGCACCGGGACGTGAAGCCGGCCAACATCATGCTGGCCGCCGACGGGCAGGTGCTGCTGGCCGACTTCGGCATCGCCAAGCACCGCGACGACACCTCGCTCACCTCCACCGGCATGGTCGTCGGCTCGATCGAGTACATGGCCCCGGAGCGCTTCGGCGCGGCCCCGAACGCGGACGGCCCGGCCGGGGACCTGTTCTCGCTCGGCGCGACGCTGTTCGAGACGGTCGAGGGGATTTCGCCGTTCCGCCGCACGTCGGTGACGGCGACTATGGCGGCGGTCGCCTTCGAGCCGCACCCGCCGTTGCGGCACGCGGGCCCGCTGGCCGCGCTGATCCAGCGGCTGCTGGTGAAGAACCCTGCCGAGCGCCCCGGCGTCGGTGAGGCCATCCGGATACTCAGAGGTCTGTCGGCGCAGCCCACCGTGGTCGCGGAGCAGCAGTGGGAGTCCATCGACGTGGGCGTCGCCGCAGGCGGAGATGACGAGTACGACGTCATCCTCGAATCGGCCGGGACCAAGAAGATCCAGGTCATCAAGGTCATTCGGGAGCTGACGCCGCTCGGCCTGAAGGAATCCAAGAACCTGGTGGACGCGGCGCCCAAGCTCGTCCTGGCGGCCGTCGACACCCGCGTCGCGACCAGGGCCGTGGCCGCGCTCAACGCCGTCGGCGCCACGGCGAGCCTGCGTCCGGCCGGGCGCGCGTGGGGACTCGATCCGAGGACCTCGGTGGACGTCGTCCTGGAAACGGCCGGGAGCAAGAAGATCCAGGTCATCATGGTTATTCGGGAGCTGACGTCGCTGGGGCTGAAGGAGGCCAAGGATCTGGCGGACGGGGCGCCCAGGCTGGTGCTTGAGGGCGTGGCCCCCAACGTCGCGGCGGGGGCAGTGAGCGCGCTCCAGGCGGTGGGCGCGACCGTGAGCGTCCGCACGGGTCGGCGCGGATAGTCCCGAACCCTTGCAAATTAGGTAAGCCTTACCTAGGTTCTCTTCTCGTGGACGTTCTTCCTCCCGTCGCCCGCGACGAAGCCCTGTGCGTATGCGGCCCGCGCGCCGCCGTGGCACCGGCCGACGGGGTGCCGCCCGTCTTCCTGCGGCTGCTGCTGGCCGGAGCGCTCGAACCGGTCGAGTACGCGGAACTGTTGGTGCAGTACCGCGCGATCTACGCGGCGCTGGACCGGGCTGCCGAGGCGTACGCGGCCGACGACCCACTGCCACGCTGGCTGCGGGCCGGGATCCGGGCGGGGCTCGAGGATCTGGAGGCGGACCTCGCGGTGCTGCTCGGCGCGCGCTGGTCCGAAGCCGAGGTGATGCCCGCCACCTGCGCCTACGTCGACCAGGCCGGTGCGGCGGCGGCCAGCGTCGAGGGCCTGGTGGCCCATCACCTGGTGCGCTACGGCGCCGACCGGCTCGGTGCGGGCCACATCCGGCTGGCCTTGGGCGACGCGTACGGTCCGCTGGCCGGGCGCCTCGCCTTCCACGGCTTTCGCGGCTTTCGCGGCGCCGCGTGGTCCGGTGGCGGTGAGCCGGCGGGCTGGACGCACGAGCAGTGCGAGCGCGTCGCGGCCGAGGCAGCGCTGGCCAGTGCGTGCGACCGTGCACTCCTCGACGCACTCGGTGACGCGCTCGCCAGGCGCTGACTCTGTCGAGCGCCTGATCAAAACCCTTGCTCACTGCGTGCGGGCACCGCTTGCTGCTGCGTCACGTCGAGCACGGGAGTAGCAGGGACGTCGGCAGCCTCGTCGCTACATACAGGCGCCGCGTGGAGCTCGATCCAGGCGTCCATCCGGAGCCACTCCGCGCGCAGCCACTCCTCCCGTGCCGACGCATCCTGCGGGATCGCGTCGAGTGGGACGGTCCACCAGGTCGCCTCCACCGGGGAGGTCAGCGGCACGGCGTCCCAGGTCTCGCGCACGGACTCGATCCGGTCGAGGCCGGTGTGCGCGACGAACGCGACCTGCGTGCCGGGCGGAGCCGCGTCGATCGCGGCGAACAGGCCGGAACTGTGCGGCGGCAGCACGTGCTCGAGTTCGCGAGCCCGACGCAACAGGGTTCCACGCCGTGCGCGGAGGCGTTCGATCAGCCGCCTGCGACGTGCGGCCGTGAACTTGCGGCCCTCGGGAAAGATGACCAGCGCCTCGTGCGGCCCGAGGCCGGCCACGATCCGGGCGATCCGCTCGGGTACGTGCCGCCGCTCCGCCTCGTCGATCCCGACGAAGCAGTTCTCGGTGCGGTGCAACAGGATGTCGATGAACGGATCGAGCGTCAGCAGTCGGCTGAGAACCACCCGCGGCCCGCGCCCGGCGAACGCCAGCAGTCCGTAGACCAGCAGGAAGGAATCGCCCGGCCCGGCGTGCCGGCTGGCGATGATCAGCGGCCCGCGCGGAAGCTCGGGAGCGGGGGCTGTCTCTTATACCCATCTCCGAGCCCCCGAGCCTAA
>NZ_JAGSOG010000268.1 GCF_018139695.1 Actinospica durhamensis
CACTGGGGCGCCGGGGTCGGGAGTGCAGGATTTTGATCAGTGGGGATGCGCTGGCGGATCGGGCGCTCGGCACCGGGGATGTCCGCAGGACACCAGGAATCGGATGGACCGCGGGGGCCGCGCAGTGGGCGGGGTTCCGGCGGCCTGTGTAGAAAGTAAGGAATCGATGACTCAGCCGTCGTACTCGGACCCGTGGTCCACGCCGGGGCAGGGCCCGCAGGACGCGCAGCCGGGCGACCAGGGCATACCGCAGGCGCCGCCCATTCCCGAAGGCTA
The DNA here is from genome assembly GCF_018139695.1 of Actinospica durhamensis. Taxonomy (GTDB): domain Bacteria; phylum Actinomycetota; class Actinomycetes; order Streptomycetales; family Catenulisporaceae; genus Actinospica; species Actinospica durhamensis. The sequence goes on from NZ_JAGSOG010000268.1 coordinate 277, forward strand.
CGGCTACGGGTCCCAGCAGGGGATCTACGCGCCGCAGGGCATGTACGTGGACCAGAAGTCGGGGCTGGTGCTGCCGGAGGGCGTGGAGCTCGCCAGCGTCGGGCGACGGATCGGCGCATACTTCCTCTCGGCCGTGCTCGGTGTCGTGACCCTTGGCATCGGCTTCGTCATCTGGGGCCTGATCGCGTGGAGCAAGGGGCGTAGCCCGGCGCTGCAGGTGCTCGGCATGCGCTGCTGGAAGGTGGAGACCGGGCGGGTGGCCGGCTGGGGGACGATGGCGCTGCGCGACATCGTCGGGTACATCGCCCAGGGCATCCTGTCGGTCATCACGGGGATCATCTCGTTCGGCCTGTTCCTGGGCACCAAGAAGCGCCAGTCGCTGCCCGACCTCGTGGCCGGCACCGTCGTGCTGTACGACCCCAACAAGATCCTCGACAACTGGCAGAGCTAGTCGGCGAGTGGGGCGGGGCCGCGGGATTCTTGTGATCCCGCGGTGAAATCAAGCCGGGTCACGGGCGCGAGCCCGGTGCCCGGCTTGTCTCGTCTTCGTGGTCGGGCCGGGCTGTCTCGGCTGCGGACGGCGTGGTCGCCGGGGGCGGGCGGAGTCAGTGGACGACGTCGAAGATCTGCTTCTGCACGCCGTTGCTGTAGGCCTCGTACTCGACCAGCTTCAGCTTCTGCGCGTCCTTGTCGGCGGGGGCGAACAGGCGCTTGCCCGCGCCGAGCAGGAGCGGGAAGACGAGCAGGTGGTAGCGGTCGATCAGGCCGGCGTCGGCCAGGGCGTGGTTGAGCTCGACACTGCCGTGGACGATGATCGGGCCGCCCTCGGTCCGCTTGAGCGCGGCAACGTCGTCGAGTGAGCGCAGGATGGTGGACTCGCCCCAGTCCGAGACCAGGTCGGTGTCCTGGAGGGTGGTGGACACGATGTACTTCGGCAGGGTCTTGTACCGCGCGAACTCCTGCATGCCGGGCCACACGGGACTGAAGATCTCGTAGCTGACGCGGCCCATCATGAGCGCCGTGGACTCCTCCTGCTCCTGTCCCTTGATGGCATATGCCTCGGGCACGAACTCGACCTCCTTGAAGGTCCAGCCGGAGTTGCGATAGCCGGGTTCGCCGCCGGGCGCCTCCACGACGCCGTCGAGCGAGATGAACGCGGTGCTGATCAGAGTGCGCATGAGACGGGGGTCACTTCCTCGAGTGGGCTCTGCCGGTGCCCTTCCAGAATGTGACCGACAAATATTTTTGTCAAGACGAGTGGAGTTGTCGGCGCGTCGGCCGGGTTCGTCGGCGCCATACGGGCCCGCCGGTGAGCTCACCGGCGCGGGGACTCGCGGGCAGGTTGCAAATCGGTCGTAAATCGTTGTCATCGCGTGACGGGTTGTTCGCCGGGAGTCGCGGAGCGCGTCGGTAGGATCCCGCAGTCCGACCGCAACGGACGGCCATAGGTGCGCGTCCTATAGTTCGATGATCAGGCAAGTTCAGGAGGGGACGCGGTGAGCGGCGAATCTTCGCAGAGCGGCTGGAGCAGCTGGTTCGGACAGGATGGCGAGCCGAACGAGGATGCGGGGGCCGAGCCGACTTCCACACAGGGGTCCGTCACGCAGGAGTCGGTTGCGCAGGTGCCCGTGACGCGGGAATCCGTCACGCAGGAGCCCGCAACGCAGGAGCCAGCCACGCCGGAGCCCGTGACGCAGCAGCCCGTGGGGGGTGCGGAACGCGCGTCGGTGTGGGAGCCGAGGGCCGCGTTCGAGGCGACGACCGTGATGAAGCCGGAGCCCGAGCCCAAGCCCAAGCCCGAACCAGCGCCGGAGCAGGAGCCGGAACCGGCCCCTTCGGTGGTGCCGGAGCCGCGGCGTGAGCTGGCGGAGGCGGAGCCGTGGCGGGCCGAGGCTGCGCCCGAGGCTGAGCCGGACGCGGCGGGTGGCGACGAGGCCGGGCAGGACGGGGAGAACGACGCGACGGTGATGGTGGCGTCGGTGCTGGCGGCGCTGTCGGATGCGACCACGCGGATTGCGGCCAGGAGTGACGCGGCCGGGGGCGACGTCGGCGAGGGCGATGCCGACCGGGACGATGCGACCGGGGCTGAGGCGGACGCGGCGCAGCGGGTGTCCGCGGCGACGCCTGCCGCGCCGATCAAGACGGAGCCGCCGGAGCCGTCCGTGTGGAGCGCGCCGCCGGTTCCGCTGGCGGAGCAGGAGACTGCGCTGGTGCGGCCGGTGCGGCTGGAGCCGGATCCGCTGCCGACCCAGCGGGTGTCGGACGCGCCGGTGCCGCCGCTGCCTGCGGGTGCGGACCTGCCGACGCAGATCGTGCCGGACGCGATTCCGACGCAGCAGGCCGAGGCGGCGTGGCCGAAGCCTTCGGACCCGGCTCAGCTGTGGGGCGCGCCACGCGAGCCGCGGACGCCGTTTCCGCCGCACCCGGCGGCGCAGCAGCAAGCCGCATACGCCGCCGCGGCGACCCCTCCGGCCGAGCCGACCACTCCGTACGCGGCCGCTGGCGGGAACAAGTGGAACGGCTGGGACGAGGACAAGGACGAGAGCGCGGCGGACGACGCGGCGCGGCGGCGGGTGAGTCCGCCTCCTGCGATCGGCGGCCACGGGCATGCCGACACCTCGCAGAGCCGGCGCGGGAACACGAAGCTCATCGCGGCGGGCAGTATCGGCGGCATCGTCGCGCTCGGCCTGGTGCTGCTGCTGGTGTTCAACCTGAGCTCCGGCGGCGGTGCCTCGGCGGCGAAGCCGAGCGGTTTCCAGCCGACGGCCACCGCTCCGGCGGACGCGGCGAAGGAGACCGCCGCGGCGTTCCTGGCGGATTGGCAGAGCGGGAACCTGCAGCAGGCTGCTGCGATGACCGACGATTCGGCGTCGGCGCTCACCGCGCTGACCGCCTACAAGAAGGACTTGAACCTCGCCGGGCTGCAGCTCGCGGCGCAGAGTTCGACGGCTGAGACCTTGGATCTCGCGACGCAGGCGGCAACGCCGGCCTCGGGTGCCACGGCGGCTCAGGCCACTGCGACGCAGGCTCCGGCCGGGACGGTGGCGTTCTCGGTGGAGGCGACGGTGGGGCTGCCTGCGACCACCGGGGCGAGCGCCTCGGCGTCGGCGTCCGCCTCGGATTCGGCGTCCGCGTCCCCGAGCGATTCGGCTTCGGGCGGCACGACGGGCGCGACCGGCACGAGCGCCACCACGGCCGCCCCGACGACCGCGAGCTGGACCTACACCTCGCACCTGACGGCGTACGAGAGCAACGGCGGCTGGTGGATCCAGTGGGCGCCCGGCCTGGTGGCGCCGAACCTGACGGCCACCACCAAGGTCGTCAGCGTGGCGATTCCGGCGCAGGCGGACGACGTGACGGACTCCTCCGGCAACAGCCTGACCGACGCGGCGGACCCGGGTCTGCGCAACATCGCGGCCGCGCTCAAGAAGAACGCGTCCTCGGGACAGGGCACGCCGGGCGTAGAGATCGAGCTGCAGAACGCCGACGGCACCGTCGTGGCGGGCTCGACCGACAAGCTCAGCTCGCCGGTGAACACGAGCATGCTCAAGACGACGATCGACTCGCAGGTCGAGCAGGCCGCGATGCAGGCGGTGTCGCTGAACTCGGACAGTTCCATGGTCGTGCTCCAGCCCTCCACCGGGGACATCCTGGCGGTGGCGAACAACGACGGGGGCAACGACTACGCGCTCACCGCGCGGATCGCGCCGGGTTCGACCAACAAGATCATCACCTCCACCGCGCTGATGACCTCGGGGCTGGTCACCTCGACCTCGCAGCCGGTGGAGTGCAAGAAGACCCTCACGATCAACGGCGTGAACTTCGGCAACTCGCAGGGTGAGAGCCTGCCGGCCGGGACGCCGTTCTTGGAGGACTTCGCAGACTCCTGCAACAACGCGTTCGCCTCGTGGTACAGCACGATCGGCTCCACCACGCTGGCCCAGACGGCGCAGAAGTACTACGGGCTCAACGAGCAGTGGGACATCGGGCTCGGCGCGGCCGGGCCGTACTACGACATCCCGGCCAGCACCTCGAACGGCGAACTGGCGATGGAGCTGTTCGGCCAGGGACAGCTCGAGGCCGCGCCGCTGGCGATGGCTTCGGTGGCCGCGACCGTGGACACCGGCACGTTCAAGCAGCCGGTCGTGGTGCCGGGGGCGACGCAGCTGACCGCCACGCCGCTGCCGAGCAGCGTGAAGCAGAACCTGTGGACGATGATGCACGCGGTCACGCAGACCGGCGGCACGGCGGCCGGGGTCTACTCCGGGGTGCACGACGAGGTGTACGGCAAGACCGGCACCGCGGATCAGGACGCGACGACCACGCAGAAGCCGAACAGCTGGATGGTGGTGTTCGATCCGACCAAGGACATCGCGATCGCCTGCGTCGTGCTCAACGCCGGATTCGGTGCCTCCTTTGCCGGACCGGAGACCGCCTCCGTGCTCGAGGCGCTGCAGTAGAGGCGCTGCAGTAAAGGCGGGAGCGGCAGCGGCTGCGGGAGCGCCGCGGGCTTGGCCGACGCATCGTCCGGGGATACCGTGAGGACGATGAGAACCCTGTCATCGATGGTCGCGGTCCGTTAGGATCGCGGCCATCGGGTGCAGTGGGTGGCGAAGCGAACAGGGGGCGCAGCCATGAACGTTCTGGACGACCTCGGAGGGGCGGTCGACGACCTCGGCAAGGCGGCTACGGACACGGTCTCCGATGTCGGGAATGTCGCGGAATCCGGGCTGAGCGCCGTCGGCAACGTGGCCGAGTCGGGGATCAACGCGGTGGGGAACGTCGCCGAGTCGGGGATCAACACCATCGACAGCGCGGCGAAATCGGGGCTCGGGGCGGTCGAATCCGGTATCAACACCATCGGCGACGTCGCGGCCACGCAGCTCAAGGACGTCGGCAACTTCGCCGAGTCGGGCATCAAGGACGTCGGCGACGCGGCCAAGGCAGGGCTCGGCGCCATCGACCAGGGCATCAACACCATCGGGAACGTCGCGGCCACCGGACTCACGGACGTCGGCAACTTCGCCGAATCCGGGATCAAGGAGGTCGGCGACGCGGCCAAGGCGGGACTCGGCGCGGTCGAGCAGGGCGTCAACGCGATCGGGAACGTCGCGGCCACCGGACTCACGGACGTCGCGCACGCGGCCGAATCGGGACTCAGCACACTGGGTAACGCGGCGGAGTCCGGCCTCAGTGCGCTGGGCAACGCGGCAGAGTCGGGGCTCAGCACACTGGGCAACGCTGCGGAGTCGGGGCTGAGCGCGCTGGGCAACGCCGCCGAATCGGGGTTCAGCGCGATCGGGAACGCGGCGGTCGGGGCGTTCAAGGACGTCGGCAGCTTCCTGAGCGGGCTCGGGTCCGACGTGTCCGGCCTGTTCAGCAGCCTGTTCGGGGCGATCGGGGAGCCGGAGCAGATCGCGCAGCAGCTGCGGGCGATGGCCAAGCAGGTCGGCGAACTCGGGCAGAAGCTGCAGCAGGACGCGCAGCAGGCGTCCTGGCAGGGTGAGGCCGCGGACGCGTTCCGGTCGCACACCGCGCAGCTGTCCTCGCAGTTCACGCAGATCGCGTCGGATCTCAACCACGCCGCGGATCTCGCGGCCATGATGATCTGAGCAGGGGGAGGACATGTCAGACACCTTCGACGTCGACGTGCAGCAGATCCAGCAGGTGGCGAAGGACTGGACCACCGAGACCGACGCGATGGAGAAGCTGCCGGGGCAGCTGTCCACCATCGAGGGGCACCTGAGTTCGCTGCTCGAGCACTCGTTCCTGCAGGATTTGTTCAACCCGGTGGCCGAAGTGGTGCAGACCGGGATCTGGTTTGCCCTGCGCGATTCGCTGAACAAGGCCTCGGGCGAACTCGGCAAGCTGGTGCAGCAGTTGCAGGCGGACTCACAACTGCTCACCCGCTGCTCGATCGAGTACCAGATCGCGGACGACGCGGCGGCCAACAACATCACCAACATCCAGTCCGCGCTCAGCTCCAACGCGCCCGGGTCCACCCAGATCAGGGCCCTGCTGAACCAGCTCAGCGGAAGCGACCAGAGCACCGCGGAGCAGGCGGCGCAGGGCTTGGTCGGGGCCACGAGCGGGAGTGGCGGCGGCACGATGCAGCCCGGGGGCGGCGGCGGGCCGGTGCAGCGGACCGGTGGCGGGACCGACGGATCCGTGAGCGAGCCGGGTAGCGGAAGCAGCAGTGGCAGCGGCAGTACGGGCACCAGCGGTACGGGTAGCAGCGGCGGATCGGGATCAGGGTCCGGCTCGGGTTCCGGCTCTGGGTCGGGATCAGGATCGGGCTCCGGCAGCACCGTCACCAGCGGCACCGGCACGGGCGGCGGATCCGGATCCGGGTCGGGTAGCGGCGGCGGGTCCACCGGCACGAGCGGCGGCGGCACCGGATCAAGCGGATCCACCGGCAGTGGCAGCACCGGCACCACCACCAGCGGCGTCACCAACACCACCGGCGGCGACTGGAAGACCACTGGGAACTGGGACGGGTGGGTCGGCTCGGGCGACCACGACGGGCCGCGTACCGGGCAGGGCATGCAGACCAAGCTGCCCGACTACGGCAAGCTCTCCACGGACCGCCGGCAGATCATGCAGAACATGGTGGCGCGGGTCGACCACAAGGTCGGCTACAGCCAGTCCGCCGACACCGACGGGTACCGCGACGACTGCTCCGGCAGCGTGTCCGCGGCCTGGGGGCTGGGCAAGCCGGGCGAGACCTGCTCGGGGCTGATGTCCTCCTCGGTCTCGCACTCGATCACCAAGGACCAGCTCGAGCCGGGAGACGCGCTGATCGCGCAGGACCACGTGGTGCTCTTCGGCGGCTGGGCCGACAAGGAGCACACTCAGTACTACGCGCTCGAGGACAACGGGTCGCAGGGTTCGGTCGCGCACGTCATCCCGTATCCGTACTACTCGGAGAACGGCTCGACGCCGGGCGGGACGTACGAGCCGTACCGGAAGAACGGCGTGTCCTGAGCGACGCTCGATCAGGAGGCTGCGTCCGCCGGCTCAGGCCGCCGAGCGGCACAGCAGCACCAGGGCCCGGTCGTCGTTGACCGACCGGGCCACGGTGTCGATGATCCGGGCCGCACCGTCCGCGAATCCCCTGGTCTGCAGGCCCTGGGCGGCGCCGAGCAGCCGGTCGAGGCCGACGGCGAGGTCCTTGCCCGGACGCTCGACCAGGCCGTCGGTGAACAGCAGCAGCGCGTCGCCGGGGACGAGGCGGCCGCGGGTGGGGCGGTAGACCACTTCGGGCAGCACGCCGAGCACCGGGCCCGGGGTCTCGCACAGCTCCCACTCGCCCGCGCCCGCGTTCAGCCGGGCGATCGGGGGGTGTCCCGCGCTGTAGCAGTCGAACTCGCCGGAACGCAGGTCCAGCACCAGGTGCACGGCGGTGGCGAAGCCCTCCTCCCAGCCCTGGCGCAGCAGATAGCGGTTGGCCGAGGCCAGGAACTCCCCCGCCGGGACGGAACCGAGCAGGCCGCCGAACGCCCCGGACAGCAGCAACGCCCGGGCGCCGGCCTCGAGGCCCTTGCCGGAGACGTCCACCAGGCCGAGTTGCAGCACACTGCCGTGGTCCGAGCGGGCCGCGATGACGAAGTCGCCGCCGAAGGACTGGCCGTCCGCGGACTTCAGGGCGAGGTCGACGTTCCAGCCGTCCGGCATCAGCGGCACCCGGCCCTGGGCCTGCAACCGCTCGCGCAGATCGAAGAGCATGGATTCGCCGCGGGTGCCGCGCACGCCGAGCCGGACACGTTCGCGCGACATCACCAGCACCACCAGCGCGGTGGTGCCGACCAGCAGCACGGTGCCGGGGTCGGGGCGGGGCGGGCGCATCGCGGCGGAGTCGGCCAGCACGACCACGGCGGCGGCCGAGAGCAGCACGAGTTGCGCGGTGAAGCGCAGGGTGAAACCGCCGAGCAGCAGCGGCAGGGTGACCATCGAGGTCTGGATCCACGGGGTGTGCAGGTGCGCGAGCACGCCCAGCAGGGCGGTGAGCGCGAGCAGCGCCGGCAGTACGAAGGCCTCGGCCGGCAGCAGCCGGTGCCGGATCCAGTGGGTGGTCGAGGCCCAACGGCGGCTGCGGCGGCGGGCCGCGTCACGAGCGGCCGCCGCACACCGGTCCAACGCCGCGGTGGTCGCCATCATGGACGGTGACCTTACCGACCTGGCCAGGTCACCGTCATCCGCCGTCGGACGAAACGGGCCGTCGGCCGGACAGCTGTCACCCGCAGGAGTGAGTAATACGCCCGGAACGCCCCGGCGCCGGATGACGGGGTCCGCGGCGCCGGGGAACGGACGGATCGGGGCCCTACTCGGCCGTGGGCAGCTCGCCGGTGGCCTCGAAGTCGGTCAGCATGGCGATCCGGCGCTTGTGCCGCGGGTCCTGGCTGAACGGGGTGGCGACGAAGAGCTCGACGAAGGAGGTGGCCTCCTCGACGCTGTGCATCCGGGCGCCGACGCTGATCACGTTGGCGTCGTTGTGCTCGCGCGCCAGCGTCGCGGTCTGCTCGCTCCACACCAGGGCCGCGCGCACGCCCGGCACCTTGTTCGCGGCGATGACCTCGCCGTTGCCCGAGCCGCCGATCACGATGCCGAGCGAGCCCTCCTCGTCCGCGGCGCTCTTGGCGGCCAGCATGACGAACGGGGGGTAGTCGTCGGTGGCGACGTACTCGTGCGGCCCGCAGTCCACCGGCTCGTGGCCCAGCGCCTTCAGCCGGTCGACCAGATGGTTCTTCAGCTCGAAGCCGGCGTGGTCCGAGCCCAGGTAGATACGCATGCGGCTAGTGTCCCACGGGACGGCGCCCGGCCAGCTTCCAGGCACCCGGCAGCAGGCCCGCGGCGAGCAGGATCTTCAGCGCGTCGCCGAGCAGGAACACGGTCAGGCCGTAGTGCAGCGCGTCGGCGGCGGACAGGTGCGCGGCATGGGCCAGGTAGGGCACGCCGCAGGCGTAGATGACGAGGTTGCCGAGCACCATGGTCAGCGCGGTGCGCCAGGGCGAGCGGTCCGCGCCGCGTTCGGCCAGTCGGCCTACCAGCGCGCCGGCCAGGACGAACCCGGCCAGGTAGCCGAGCGTGGCCAGGTGGATCGAGCCGGTGCTCGCGCCGGCGAACCAGGGCACGCCGACGAAGCCGGCCAGCAGGTACAGCGCCATCGAGGCGGCCGCGCGCCGGGCGCCGAGGGCCGCGCCGACCAGCAGCACGCCGAAGGTCTGCCCGGTGACCGGGACCGGCGAGCCGTGCACCGGTATCGAGATCTGGGCGGACAGGCCGGTCAGCGCGGCGCCGCCGAGCACGAGGGCGACCTCGCGGGCGCGCGAGCCGCGCAGCACCGGGATGAGGTCGGACAGCACGAGCTTCTCGCCGCGCGGGTGGAGGACGGCCGTGGTCGCCATGGGGCACTCCTTCATTTCTCCTGCAGGTGGTTCTCCTCGACGCTATCGGGCGGTCCCGGGCGCCCGAGGTGCCGGGTTGTGACAAAAACTCGCGCCGGACCTTGCCGGTCCCGGCTCACAGCGGACTCCCAGCGAACTCCCAACTGCGGCACAGTGGGGGCGGGCAGGCTGACGGCGCAGGGCGCGCCGGGGTCGCGGCACGAGGGGAGTCGACGGGATGAGCGAGGCGAGGGCCGAGGCCAGGATCCTGGTCGTGGACGACGAGGCGGCCATCACCGACCTGGTCGGTCTCGCGCTGCGGTACGAGGGCTTCGAAGTGGCGAGCGCGGCGACCGGGCGCGCGGCATTGGCCGCGGCGGCCGACTTCGCGCCGGATCTGCTGGTGCTCGACGTGATGCTGCCGGACTGCACCGGGCTCGACGTGTGCGCGCGGCTGCGGGCCCAGGGCCTGCGGGTGCCCGTGGTGTTCCTCACGGCGCGGGACGCGACCGAGGACAAGATCACGGGGCTGACGGCGGGCGGGGACGACTACGTCACCAAGCCCTTCTCGCTGGACGAGCTGATCGCCCGGATCCGCGCGGTGCTGCGGCGTACCCGGCCGGACACGCAGGAGTCCCGACTCGGCTTCGCGGACCTGGTCATCGACGAGGACGCGCACGAGGCCCGGCGCGGCGGCGAGCCGATGGACCTGACCCCGACCGAGTTCAAGCTGCTGCGCTTCCTGACCGTGAACGCCGGGCGGGTGATGTCGAAGGCGCAGATACTCGACCACGTCTGGCAGTACGACTTCGGCGGCGGGGACAACGTGGTCGAGACGTACATCTCGTATCTGCGCAAGAAGGTGGACCGGGACCGGGTTCCGCTGATCCACACGGTGCGCGGCGTCGGCTACTCGCTGCGGCTGCCGCGCGATCCGCGCCTCGGCGACGAGCAGACGGCCCGTTAGGCGGTGGGGTGTCCGCGAGTGTTCCGGCGACTGAAGCCGCGCCCGGTCTCGCTGCGCGCCCGGCTGCTGCGCACGGTGCTGCTGCGGCTGGTCCTGGCGTTGACCATGGCCGACGCGGCGACCTCGTGGGCCGTGCACAATCTGCTGCTCGGGGACCTCGACGACCAGCTCTCGGCCACGGCGGTGCTGGCCGACCAGTACGTGATCGCGCAGCACGCCGCGCATCAGGCCCCTCAGTTGAGCGGGACCACCAGCGACCAGTGGTCGAAGATCGCGGGCCAGGGGCTGCTGCCGGAACTGCTGCTGATGCGGCTTTCCGACGGCACGACGCAGTCGATCGGGGCCGGGCCGAGCATCCCGCCGACGATGGTGCCGGGCACCAGGGGAGACGGGCCGGACGCGGACGGCGCGAGGTTCTACACCGCCTCGATGCCCAGCGGCGGATCGACGCTGACCTTCCGGATCCGGGTGAGCTACCTGCCCGACGAGGAGGGCACCCTGGTCCTGGCGAGCTCGGAGCAGGCGGTGTCGCACACGATGGCGCGCATCGGCGAGATCGAGGTGGTCACCTGGCTCATCGCGCTGGTCACGGTCGGTCTGATGACCAGTCGCCGGATCCGCCGTCAGCTGCGGCCGTTCGAGCAGATGGGCGACACGATCGTGGCGATCGGCAGCGGCGACCTGGACACCCGCGTCTCGCCGGCCGATCCGCGCAGCGAGCTCGGGCGGGTCGGGTACTCGGTGAATCTGATGCTCACTCGGCTCGAACACGCCTTCAAGGAGCAGCGCGGCTCGGAGAACCGGCTGCGGCGGTTCATCGCGGACGCCTCCCACGAACTGCGTACCCCGCTCGCCTCGATCCGGGGCTACGCGGAGCTGTTCCGGCGCGGCGCTGCCTCGCGCCCGGAGGATCTGGCGCTGGCGATGCGGCGGATCGAGTCCGAGGCGACACGGATGGGCGTGCTGGTGGACGAACTGCTGCTGTTGGCCCGGCTGGACTCGGGCCGGCCGCTGGAGCGCACCGTGCTGGACCTGACCGCGCTGATCGCCGACGCCGCGCGCGACTCGATGGCGGCGGACGCGAGGTGGCCGGTGGAGGCGGCGGGCGGGGAG
>NZ_JAGSOG010000269.1 GCF_018139695.1 Actinospica durhamensis
GCTGCGGGGTGGGAGGGCCTGGTCGAACTGCCCACCCAGGAGTCCGCGGGTGCGTGGCTGCGCACCGAGGCCGACAACTGGCTCGCCTCCCTGCACGCGGCGATGGACCTCGGACGCTTCGAGCAGGTGACCTCGACGGCCCTGGCCATCCGCTGGTTCGCCGAGATCACCCCCGGCTGGGGTCATTGGCACGAGGTCTACACGCTCTCCAGCGAGGCCGCCGAGCGTCAAGGAGATCTCCGGGCCCAGGCCACCCACCTCAATCTGCTCGCATGGGCCCAGAACGACTGTCTGCGCGACAACGAGGCCTCCGTGCGCACGGCCTACCGGGCCGCGGAGATCGCCGACGCGGTCGGCGACCCGTTACAGCAGGGCCTGGCCCTGCAGAAGATCGCGATCGCCCGGGTACGGAGGGAACCGCAAGAGGGCTACGACGTGGCCGACCGCGCCGCCACCCTCCTGGAGGAGAGCAGCGCCTGGGACGACCTCTCGCAGGCTCAAGTGGTCAAGGCCTGGGCGCGCCTGTTCCAGGGCCGCTACGCCGAATGCCTCGACGAGTGGGACAAAGCCCTGTCGATGCTCGACGACCCGGCTCGGCCCGTCGATTCCTCCATCGTGTTGTACAGCAAGGCCAATGACCTCTCCAGCACGCTGTGCCTGCTGGCGCTCGGGCGCCGGGATGAGGCGTTGGCCGCCGCGCGCCGCACCCACGCCTACGCTCAGGAGCTGGACATTCCCCGGTTCATCGGCCGCAGTCTGCAGGCTCTCGGCGGAGCTCTGGCCGTGAACGGTGATCGCGAGCAGGCGCTGGCCGCCATGGAGCAGGCCGTCGTGATCTTCGACGGCATCGGGGAGGAGGCTTTCGCCGATCACACCCGCCGATTCCTCGCCGACTACGAGGATGCCCGCCAGGACGCGGACGCGGTGACGAAACTCGCGCTGCGCCTGCTGGCCTACTGACGGGCCTGGGCCCGGGCCCAGGCTCTCGCCGAGTCGTCGTCGCGGGCCCGGCCGGCCCGCTCCCGAATTCGTGCACGCACAGGCAAACCGCCGTGCATGCGCATCCTGATGGGTGATCGGCAAGAACCATACGGTTTGGTCCGTCGCCACCCGGCACCGGCCGGCGCCCCGTTCCCCGACGAACGCGGGCCCGGACGAACCGAACCGGATCATCACCCGAGGAATGAGACAGGCCATGAGCGAGACATCCACCCCTTCCGGAACCCCCACCGTCGTCCTGGTCCACGGGGCGTTCGCGGACGCGGCCAGCTGGGCCCACGTCACCGAGCGCCTCGCGGCGGACGGTGTCGCGGTGCGGGCGATCGTCAACCCGCTGCGCGGGATCAGCCACGACGCCGCGTACGTCGCCAGCATGATCAACCAGATCCCCGGCCCGGTTCTGGCGGTGGGCCACTCCTACGGCGGCGCGGTCATCACCAACGCCGTCCCGCACACCGGCAACGTCGTCGGGCTGGTCTACGTCGCGGCCTTCGCCCCCGACGAAGGCGAGGTCCTCGGCGACATCGTGGCCCGCTCCAAGGACAGTGTTCTGACCACCGCGCTGGAGGAGTACGAGTTCCCGGTCGGGGACGGCACCGCCACCGAGGTGCTCATCGAGGCTGCGAAGTTCCGTGCCGTCTTCACCGCGGACCTGCCCCAGCTCCAGTCCGACGTCTACGGCTCTCCCAGCGTCCGATCGCCGCCGGTGCGTTCACCGAGAAGAGCGGCCCCCCGGCCTGGAAGAACCTGCCCGTCTGGGCGGCCGTCGGTACCGCCGACACCGCTGCCGGCAGCGACGTCGTCCGGGAGATGGCCCAGCGTGCGGGAGCCGACATCACCGAGATCGAGGGCTCGCACGTCATCATGATCTCCCAGCCCGATGCCGTCACCGCCGTCATCCGCAAGGCCCTCGCCGGCGTCAGCTGACCTCTCGTCGGCAAGCCGACCCAGGCCATGGGCCCGGCCCACGGGAACCTCTTTCCCGGGCCGGGCCTGTGGCCCGTCTCATGGTGTCGCAGACCGCCTTGCGTCAGACGGGGCGTGACTATCCCAGAGGTAGGGGAGAAGAATACGGAGATGATGAATCCAATCGAACCGCAGCCGGTGCTCTCGCCGCTGACCGCCGCAGCGATCTTCCTGGTCGTGACGCTCGAGCCGGGCGGCGAGGAGGCAGTGCGTGACGGGTTGTCGGATCTGGCCGGGCTGGTGCGTTCGGTCGGCTCCCGAGAGCCGGCCGGCGGATTGACCTGTGTGGCCGGGGTCGGCTCGCAGGCCTGGGGCCGGTTGTTCGCCGGTCCGCGTCCGGCCGAGCTGCACCCGTTCCCGGGGTTCGCCGGCGCTCGGCACACCGCCCCGGCCACGCCCGGGGACCTGCTCTTCCATATCCGGGCCGGGCGGATGGACCTGTGTTTCGAGTTGGCCGCGCAGTTGACGCGGCGGCTCGGTGACGCCGTGCGCGTCGTCGACGAGGTGCACGGGTTCAAGTACTTCGACCAGCGCGACATGATGGGCTTCGTCGACGGCACGGAGAATCCGGTGGGCCCGGCCGCACTCGCCGCCGCTCTGGTGACCGCCGAGGCGGACCCGTGGTTCGAAGGCGGCAGTTACGCGGTGGTGCAGAAGTACCTGCACGACATCGAGGCCTGGAACCGCCTTCCCGTGGCCGAGCAGGAACGCGTGATCGGCCGCACGAAGCTCGACAACATGGAATTGCCCGACCACCTCAAGCCTCTCGACTCCCATGTCGCGGTGAACACGGTCCTGAGCGCGGAGGGCAGGCAGCGTCAGATCGTGCGGGACAACATGCCCTTCGGCCGCGTCGGTGCAGGGGAGTTCGGCACGTACTTCATCGGCTACGCCGACACCCCCGAGGTGACCGAGCAGATGCTCCGCGGCATGTTCCTCGGCGGCGCGACCGGCCACACCGATCGGATCCTCGAGTTCTCAACAGCCGTGACCGGCGGCTTGTTCTTCTGTCCGAGCGCCGGCTTTCTCGACGAACTGCCGGATCAGCCCGGGGGCGTCGCATCCGCGGCCAGTCAGGGCTCTGTGGGCCAGAGCGCGGCGGCGCCGTCGCGCGGCGGCTCGGTCACCATCGGGGCGCCGTCGTAGGAGGCCCCTGCGACGGCTCGGGAGTTGCCGGCCGCGCCCGGCTCGTAGACCGCCCAGCCGGGGTCACCGGTGGCGGCGAACGACGCCCACGCCCGCGTCAGCGTCTCGCGCGCGGCCCGGTGCTCGGCGGTGTCGGCGTCGACGAGGGCGAGTTTGTCGAACAGGTAGAGCAGATCGGTTCCGTGGAACGCGCCGACCTGCGGACCACACGGGGCCGCCAGCAGGGACGCGTGGTACGCCCGGCCGCCGGCCAGGACCTGGGCGCGGGCCAGGCGTAGCACCGGCACGCGGAAGACGGCGTCGGTGAGGAAGGCGCAGCGCAGCGCGGAGAGGTCTTCGGGGTCTGCGACGCGTCGGCGATAGGCGTCGAGCAGGCCGGCCGGGTCGGTGATCCCGGCGCGGCGCATCTCGGCGTGCAAGGACGCTTCGTCGGCGGGCCGGAAGGACTCACCGGCGAGCAACTGGAAGATGCGCACCTCGTCTAGAGTGGAGCTGACGAGGAGCGGGATGTCGACGGCGGCGCCCGCGGTGACGGCCTGGTGCGGATCGCGGGGCAGCAGGTGCCCATCCAGCACGGCTCCCCAGGCCCGTCCGCCGGGCAGGTTCCGGCTGCCGATGTCGCCGCTGCTGACGGCGGCCTGAGCGTCAAGGATCTGCGAAGCTGGCACGTCGGCCAGGCCGGCGGCGTCATCGAGACGCAGCGCGGTTAGCAGGTCTTCGGCCATGGCGGTCGCCGTCGCTCGATCGAACACCCGGGAGGTGCTGCCGCTGACCAGGATGGCACGGTGCATCAGCCCGGCGGCTGCCGGCATGGCGAGGAGCGCGCCGATGCAGAAGGCCCCGGCCGACTGGCCCGCGACGGTCACCCGGCCCGGATCCCCGCCGAAGCCGCCGACGTTCTCACGCACCCATCGCAGCACCGCGACTTGGTCCTGCAGCGCGAAGTTGGTGCAGCCCGCCCAGTCGGCCCCGAGATCCGCGAGGTGTAAGAACCCGAGCGCGCCCAGCCGGTAGTTCGCGGTGACGACGACGGCCCCGGTCTGCCGAGCGAGCGCGCCCCCCTCACAGTAGGCAGGCGCGGCCGTGCCCGCTTCGAACCCGCCGCCGTAGAACCAGACGATCACCGGCAGCGGCCCGTCGTGCCCGGAGGCGGCCGGATGCCACAGGTTGAGGTAGAGACAGTCTTCTGACGTCAGGGTGATGTCGCCGGTCGGGAACGCGGCCGAGAAGGCGACCGCGGAGACCTCGTCGCCCGACCCTGCCATCAGCGGCGAGGTTCCCTGGACGGGAGCCGCGAGGAACCGGCCGGCGTCGCGCACGCCGCTCCAAGCCGACGGAGGCTGCGGCGGCCGCAAGCGCAGCTCACCCACCGGCGCCTGAGCGAACGGCATCCCCGCGAACAGCCGCCCGCCGTCGGCCAAGGCGCGGCCGCGGACGGTTCCCTGCGCGGTCTCGGCCAGCGGTTCGTCAGCCACCCTGCCACGATCACATGCCCGCGTCGGCGGCAAGGGCGACGCGCCCACGCCGGCCGTGATCGGCCACTCCGACGGCGCAATTGAGGCCTTCGATCAGCACGTGCGAGTGGAGGGCTGCCGGTCGGGGTTCGACCGCGGGTCGTAGCGGCGCCGTGCGGGGGAGCCCGCACGGCGCCGTGGCCGGGGTGAGCGTCAGTGCACGTTCACCGTCGCGTGCACGGGCAGGTCGTGGCTGGAGCCGCCGACCGCGATGGTGTAGCGGCCGGGGACGGTGGTCCAGCCTCCCACCGACGGGAGCCAGGTCTCGAACGCCTCGGGCTGGAGGCTCAGCGTGACGCGTTCACGCTGACCGGGCTTGAGCGAGATCTTCGTGAAGCCCTTGAGCTGCTTGGGCGCCTGCTGGGCGGCGGCGGGGCTGCCGAGGTAGAGCTGCACGACCTCGGCCCCTTCGCGCCGGCCGGTGTTGGCGACGGTGACCGAGGCCTGGTAGCCGCCGGATCCGTTGTGTCCGACCGGATCCACACGCAGGTCGCTGTAGGCGAAGGTGGTGTAGGACAGGCCGTGGCCGAAGGGGTACAGCGGCTTCTCGCCGGAGTGGTCGTACCAGCGGTAGCCGACGTAGATCCCCTCGTCGTAGTCCACGTCGGTGCCGTCGCCCGGGTATTCCAGCGTGGTCTTGGCCGGGCCCTGGGCGTCGGTGGCGGGGAAGGTGTGCGTGAGCCGGCCGGACGGGTTGGCGTCGCCGTAGAGCAGAGCGGCGATGGCAGGCGCGGCGTTCTGCCCGCCGTACCAGGCCGCGAAGACGCCCGCGACCCGGTTGATCCAGGGCATCAGGACGGCGGCGGAGGTGTTCAGGACCACGATCGTGTTCGGGTTGGCGGCGGCCACCGCCTCGATCAGCTTGTCCTGGTCGGCGGGCAGGGCCAGAGTGCTGCGATCCATGCCCTCGCCGGTGACGTCGTTGACGAACACGATCGCCACCTCGGCCTTGCGCGCCGTCTCGGCCGCGGCCTCGATCAGCAGCTCCTCCTGGACCTGCCAGCCGACCTGCAGCGCGACGCCGGCTCCACCCGGCCCGAACGAGGAGATGCCGGGGGCCCGGGTGACCTCGATCGTGTGGGCCCCGGCCTTGAGGTGGACCAGGCCGTTGAGCACGGTCTCGTAGCCTGCGGTGAAGTCCACGACCGTGGCGCCGTCGACGCTCAGGACGATGTTTCCCTTGCCGCTGACGGAGAAGCGGTAGTCGCCGGTCGCCGGAGCCGTCAGGGTGCCGGTCCAGATCGCGGACCACGTGCTCGTCCTGCCGATGATCGCGGGGGTGGAGGTGAAGGCGAGCTGGGCGTCGACCTCGGTGCCCAGCGGGGTGCCGGAGAAGTCGGCGGTGGCGTAGTACGTGCCGGTCAGGCCGTTGTCGGAGCCGCTCGCCGGCGTCAGGGCGCTGCTGGGGATCGAGGGCAGGGCGTCGGTGCCGAGGGTGCCTTGGGCGAAGGTGATCGCCGTACCGGAGCCGGCGCGCGCGGTGATCGCCTGGAGCGGGCTCAGGACCGTGCCGTAGGCGTTGACGGCGGCGGACCCGCCTCCGACGGTCTTGGGTTCGGCGTTCGCGGCGTTGCCGATCACGGCGATGGACCGCACCCGCTTGGGGTCGAGCGGCAGCAGCCCGCGCTGGTTGCGCAGCAGGACCGTGCCCTGCTCCGACAGGCTCTGGGCCAGGGCCAGGTTCGCGGCGCCGGTCACGACCGTGGCGGTGGTGCTCGCGGGGCTGGGCGCGGGGTTCTCGAGCAGACCCAGTGCGATCATCGGGGTCAGGATCCCGACGATGAGGCCGTCCAGCGTGTCCTCGCTGACCAGGCCGTTCTCCACCGCTGTCGTGAGCGCCGCACCGTAGTAGCTGCTGTCGGGCATCTCCATGTTCAGCCCGGCCTCGGCCGAGTCGACCGTGCTGTGCTGGGCGACCCAGTCGCTCACCACGAACCCGTCGAACCCGAACTGCCCGCGCAGCACGTCGGTGAGCAGGTACGTGTTCTGGCAGCAGAACTCTCCGTTGACCGAGTCGTACGCGGCCATCACCGCGCCGGAGCCGCCGCCCTGGACCGCGGCGCGGAAGCCGGGCAGGTAGATCTCCTGCAGCGCCCGGACCGAGATGACCTCGTTGATGCTGGACCGCTCGACCTCCTGGTTGTTCGCCGCGAAGTGCTTGACCGTGGTGATCACGTGGTTGGACTGGGTGCCGCGGATCGCCGCGGCGGCCAGCTGCCCGTTGAGGTACGGGTCCTCGGTGTAGGTCTCGAACGCGCGGCCCCAGTTCGGCCGGCGCAGGATGTTGATCGTGGGCCCGAGCACTACGGTGCGGCCCTTGCCGAAGTGCTCCGCGCCGGCCGCCACCCCGTAGGCCTCGGCCAGGCCGGGATCCCAGGTGGACGCCAGGTTGATCGGCGCGGGCCACTGGGTCACCCCGGTGGCCCCGTTGCCCACGCCCCCGGCGCCGTCGCCGAGGATGAGTGCCGGTATGCCGAGCCGGGTGTTGGCCGCCACGCCTCCGGCGAAGTCGCCGGATCCCACACTGCCGCCGTGCATCAGGGCGATCTTCTCGTCCAGAGTCATCTGCGCGACAAGCTGCGCGGCCTGGGTGGCGGCCGCGCTGGTGGAGGCGTCCGCGGCAGTCGCGCCGGCGCTCGAGGAACCGGTGGAGGCCAGCGCCGGAGACGCGGCGAGCGCCGGTGCGACCGCAGCGGCGGCCGCCGCGACCGTCAGCAGCTTGCGACGTGACAGGCCGGCCGGAACGGCAGCGGACTCCGGGGAGGGTGATTCGTTGGACAGCAAGACAATCCTCCTTGATTGACGGCTGTGCGTAGGTTCCGAGTACGGAGATAAGTCCGAAATGCCAAGATGCGAGAAGGCGGGCTCCAGTGGACCCGTCCCACATTTGGTGTGTGACGCAACGTATCACCGACCGCAGGTTCCGACAATGGCTTCAAGGGGATGATGCGGAGGAATTTTCAGAGTTTTCTGATGTACGTTTCCGCAGGTCAGAATAGGTATTTTTGGGCAGCTCGCAGCGCAGATCGGCGTTGCGCGAACTCGGTGCGAATTCCGAGCATGACTGTGCCCTGCGACCTGTTTTCGCGGAAGCCCGAGTATGAGGGCCGGCTTCCTGCTATGGCGCGAGGACCACCATAGGCGCCGGTGGAGAGCGGGCACAGGCAACTTTGCGACGTGAGGTGGCCAGAATCCGACACGCCCGAGCCGGGAGGTTCCGTTCCGTCAGACGCGGCAGCGGCCGCAGCCAGACAGGCTCCTTACTCGAAGACTCCGGCAGGGGCCTGATCGCCGTGGGATTCGGGCTGGTCGATCAGCCTGCGGCCTCGCCGTGCACGCTCGCGCGGAACGCCGTCGGGGTCAGCCCGGCGCGCTGGTGGAAGTACTTGGTGAAGTGCGTGGCCGTGGCGAAGCCCAAATGCGCGGCGATCTGAGCGGCGGACTGATCGGTGTGTGCGAGCAGGCGCCTGGCCTCGAGCACCACGCGCCGATCGATGAACTCCTTCGCGCCCAGCCCGTCTGTCGCGGCGGTCGCGCGCGAGAGCGTACGAGTGGAGTAGCCGAGCAGGTGTGCGTAGTCCTCGCCGCGGCGGGAACGGGCGAAGCCCTCCTCGACCGCGTCCCTGAACCGCAGATAGGTCTCGTCCGGTGCCGGCCAGGCGACGCCGGCCGCGTCCGGCAGATGGGCAAGCCGCAGCACGAGAGCGGCGAGAAGGTGACGCAGCACCGCAGTGCGATGTTCCAGAGCAAGGCTGCCCGGCGCGTGGTACTCGCGGTCCAGATGGTCGAGCGCGCGGTCCAACAGCTGCGCATCCTCGGGTCCGGGGTGGCGCACGACGGGGGCGTGGGGGTCGTCGAGATGCGCTGACGCGGCAGTGGCGGGATCGAGGAAACCGGGCTGGAAGAGGATCAGGACGCCCTCGGCCCGGGAGATGTCGCCCCACTGCTGAACCTGCCCCGGCCGGACCCACAGCCACGCATCGGGGTCCAGCTCATAGTCGGTGAAGTCGACCGTGTGGCCGAGCGGGCCGCTGGCCGGCCGAAACAGCTGGTGGAAGTCGGGCCGCTGCGGCAAGGCGCGCAGGCGGTCGGGGGACACGCGGGAACGCAGCTCGGCCAGAGTCATCACCTCGACCCCGACCGGAGCCCCGCGGCGCACGAAGAACGGCACCGTGGGAATCGTCCCGGTCTCCGCGTGTCGGTTTTTGGCCATCATCAGTCGCGAGTCTATCGGGCGCATCGGCCACGGCTTGCTAGCTTGAGACGGCTCCACCAGGCGGGCCCGTTGGCGGCGTCGGAAACAGGACATGATCTCGGCGGGGCTTCCCGTCGTGCTCATCCGTGGCAGACGCAGACACCGCCAACGGACCGCAGTGGACGCCACATGGACAACGAGGAGCGCACTCCATGGCATCGCGGAAGGGCATGGCCGCTCCCGTCCCCGCCGACCAGTTGACCCGCCGCACGGCAACGGCCTGTTCTAGGAACATACGCGAGCAACTATGACCACTTCCGCGCTGGCCCTCGACCAGTACCGCGACGCGATCGCCCTCGACGAGCCATTCCGCCCCGACATCCCCGCGGCCGGCCGCGAGGACCGGGCCAGACTGGTACGCGCGGCGCTCGAACTGCTCAGCCGCGAGAACGCAGAGGGCGAACACCTCGGCTTCGGCGAAGCGGAACGGCTCGACGATGCGAACGCGCGCCGCCTGCTTCGCGCCGCGCTCACCGTCCGCCCCCCGGCCCCGCTGCCACGCGAAACCGCATCCGTGCTCGACGCCTTGCTCTCAGGCGAACGGTCGGCCCGGGCAAGCACGGATGCGAACGCACTGCCCACCCTGCGGGAGAAGCTGCCGCGGACCGCTTATCGGGCCGCCGAGCACACGGCCCTGTGGCAGGGCGACCTCACCACGCTTCAAGCGGACGCCGTGGTCAACGCCGCGAACAACGCGATGCTCGGCTGCTTCGTCCCGCAACACCCGTGCATCGACAACGCCCTGCACAGCGCCGCCGGCCCGGCCATGCGCAACGACTGTCACACCATCATGGAACTGCAGGGACGCCTGGAGCCGACGGGCACCGCGAAGATCACCAGGGGTTATCACCTGCCCGCCCGCTACGTGCTGCACACCGTCGGTCCCATCGTGCGAGGCAAGCTTCGAAGCGAGGACGAAGGGCTGCTCGCGTCCTGCTATACCGCGTGCCTCGACCTGGCGGCACAGGTGGGCGAGATCCGTACCGTCGCCTTCTGCGGTGTGAGCACCGGACTGTACGGATTCCCCCAAGAGCCCGCCGCCCGCATCGCGCTGGGCGCCGTCGCGGACTGGCTCGACCGACACCCCGGGCGCCTCGAACGCGTCGTGTTCAACACCTTCGCCGACAGCGATCACGCAACCTATCTACGCGCCCTGACCGGGAGGAATCCGCTATGAACCACGAGCCCGACCCGGCCGAAGGCTTCGAACCGGACCACGCCGTGGAGACGGTCGCGCGCTGGTTCGACGAGTCGGACCACATCCTGATCACCGCCGGCGCCGGCCTGACCGCCGCGGCCGGCTACGACTACGGCGACGAGAAACGGTTCAAGGAACTCTTCCCGGCGCTCCACGCCCTCGGCCTGCGCTCGCGCTACATGGTCGGCGTGCCGCTCCCCGCCCCTCTGCTCTGGGGATACTGGGCCGTCCACATCCACGACATCCGCTTGAGCACCGCACCCAACCCGCTCTACCGCAAGCTCCACGCCGCGGCCGAGACCAAGAACCACTCGGTCATGACCTCCAACGTGGACGCCCTGTTCGCGCGCAACGGCTTCGAACCGGACAAGGTCTTCACGCCGCAAGGCGACTACGGGCTCTACCAGTGCTCGACACCGTGCACACGCGAAACCTGGGACACCGGGCCGCTCGTGGACAGACTGCTCGCCGCCTACGACCCCGAGACCGGCGCCATCACGGACCCCGACGCGCTCCCGACGTGCCCGAACTGCGGAGGCGGGGTACAGATCAACGTACGGATCGGCCGCGAATTCGTCGACGACCCCTACATCGCGGCCGGGCAGAGCCTGAACCGCTGGCTGGCGCAACTGCCGGCCGACGCCAGGCTCCTCGTCCTCGAGTTCGGCGCCGGCTTCAACACCCCCGGCGTCATCCGCATCCCCGGCGAACACATCGTGCGCCGGATTCCCGGCTCCCGTCTCGCGCGGGTCAACCCCGTGCACGCCGACGTCCCCGCAGCCCTCGGCGATCGGGCGATCCGCGTCCGCGCCGAGGCCGACCGTATGATCGAAGCCCTCGGTCAGCCCGGATGACCCGGCCGCGAGCACGCTCCCGCGCGTACGGTCTACCCCCGGTCTGCGAAGTATCGGACGAGACTGTCCACGTTCATCCATGGCCCAGCTGCGTCGCGGCAGGCATGGCAGGTGCAGGTACGTTCGCCTGCTCGGTGTCCGGGGCTGGCGGGCGTCGTTGGACTGCGGTGAACCAGGCCAGTCCGATCACTGTCATCGCGGCGGCGATGAAGAAGTTCAGGCGCATCCCGAGGATGTAGGCGGAGGAGTCGATCCTGATCGTCTCCTCGAACATCCGGTAGGCGCTGTAGCCGGCGACGTAGAGGGCGAACAGGCCCTGGGGTCGGATCCTGCGCCGGTGGCCGAGCCAGACGAGCACGCCCGCGAAGGCGAGGTCGAATATCAGCTCATAGAGGAATGAGGGCTGGAAGGTGGAGTAGTGCTGGTCCGCTGCGGGGATGCCGGCAGCCAGCCGGGCGGTGGGGCTGATCTGGACCGCCCAGGGGAGGGTGGAGGGCTTGCCGAACAGTTCCTGGTTGAAGTAGTTGCCGAGGCGTCCGACGCCCTGGGCGACCAGTAGCGCAGGGGCGGCGGCGTTCATGAACAGTCCGACGCTCGCCCCGGACCGGCGCACGCGCCACGCC
>NZ_JAGSOG010000026.1 GCF_018139695.1 Actinospica durhamensis
ACGCTTCGGGCGCGGCGCCGGGTCGTGCTCGTGATCGGTCGTGCTGGCCATGCCGGGGGTGCTCCTGTCTCGCCCATCTAGACTAACCCGATAAACCGGGTGTCTCAGCCGAGGCTGTCAGAGAGGGGAAGGCCCCGACGGCGAGGAGGGGCAGCAGCGTGCCGGTCGATCTCTCGTACTTCTCCAGGAGGTCCACGTAGTCGATGTCTCGACCGCTGACAGGAAAGGCGCTCCTGTCCCTCACTTCCGCCACGACGCGGTTAGTCTCGCCCGTGAAGAGTTCATACACGCCGATGCGCTGGTGTGGGTCGTGGAAGATGCGCTTGAGTTCACACATCAATCCTGGAAGCTGCCCCGAGACGCCCACTGGGACGTTCGACGGCGTTCCCGACTGCGGCAGCGCCGACGCCTGCGAAGACGCCGACACATCGGCAGTGCCACCTGAAGATCTGTTTCGGAACAGGCAGATCTCGCCGGCGTCGTTCCGGTTGCGCTGTTGTGGGATCGGAAGCCGTTTCGCGCCGAGCTGATATACGAGCCTCTGGTAGAGGGCGTTCATCGATAAGAACTCCGGACCCTCCGCCATCCCGAGCTCGATGAGTTCCAGCAGTTCGCCGGTGAACGCGGTGTAGGTGGCGCCGAGTGGGGCGAGCGCCTGTCTCGTCTCGGCAGTGGCAGTCAGCACGTACGAGCCACTGACGTTCACCTTCGTGGCAACATCCCGCCCGTCCGCCATCTGACCGTTCAGTGCCAGGCCGCTCCAGCAGCAGTCGAGGATCACCACCTTCCGCCGAGCCTTGATGGGGACGCCGGAGTTCGATCCGAGCAGCAGGCTGCGAATTTCCTCGTACCGGATGGACCGGTAGAGCCGGTCCGTGCTCGAGTTCTCCAGCCCCAGGTACAGCTCGCCTGTCGTGGGGTCCGTCAGGCCGTGGCCGGCATAGTAGAACAGAAGCGAGTCCTCGGCGTCGCGGGTGGCGTCGTCAACTGCTTCGAGGAACTCATCACGCGTCGGTTGCGCAAGCACAACACAGTTCCCCTCGGGAAGCCCCCAGACCTCGGGGTGACGCATCAGCTGCGAGAGCCTGTCAAGATTGTTCTTGACCGCTGGCAGCTCATCGAGTGACTGGTAGGAATAGGTCCCGATCAGGATCGCGTGAGAGCGTTGCGGATCGGAGAGCTCGAGACTCGTCACTCTTCGCCGCTCCGCGCACCGTCTGAGCCTGAGGCCAGCGCTTGTAGGAGTTCCTCGGCTACGCGCGCATCGTCGGTCTCCAGCGTGACCTCCCTCTCCCCGCACCTCAGCGTGACGCGCACGTGCTTCGGCCTGGTCCCGCGCCAACTCGCCACCGCCACACCGAGCCCGGCCAACCCGGTTCCATCGGAGATGACCGCTTGCACAAGATCTAGGCCGACGCCCATCCGGCCAGGCTCGACACCTTGGGACGTGAGCGACAGACCGGCTTGTGCGCCGACATCCGGATCGCTCGAAAGCCACCGGTACAACGACGCCGCCTCAACGCCCTCGGGATCGTTCTCGACCGCCACCGTGATAATCATCAAGCCCCCAAGTCGGATCGATCCCACCGGAAGGCCAATGCTACTGTCCGCTGACCTGTGATGCGGGGTTGATGAACGGGTCGGCCGCGCCCCTGAGAGCTTCGGTGACGCCGCGGTCATCGCGACGCCCTGGTCTTCGAACACGATTCCGAGCTAAGGAGAGGCCTGGAGGCACCGGCGGCTGCGGAGAGCCGATGGGATCTCCACCGCCCTGCATTCAGGATGTACCGACTTCTATGACCGGCTCGGCTACTTCATGCAGTGCGGCTCGTTCCGCGACGGGTCTTGAAACGGCTCCGTCGTACCGTGAGCGGAGCCCGATGCGCCTGCTACTCGTCGAACTGCGAGAGCTCAAAGCGCCGCTCCAGGCTGCAACGACCATCAATGTACGTGCCCGGAGACAGCCACTTATCAGCCGCACGGACCACGGGTGCCACGTCTGGCACCCGACCGTGGGCAAGGCGTGCCACAACGCGCCCTGCGCGTGGCCTCGCCGTATCAGTAATCGTTGTTAGTCTCAGTCGGCAAGAGCATGCGGGTCAGCAGGGCCGTGCGTTGGGGCTGCGCGAGTCCGTTCAAGCGCGTAGCTACTGCGTGTAGCCCGAGAATGGGGAGGATGCGTGAAGGAACGCCGCTGCCAGGACGACGACGTCCAGCATGTATGGACGGTGGGCGCAAGCTGCCTGTTTCAGGAGGAAAGACCCGGCCCTCAAGAACTCGACACCGGCAGCGAAGATCATTCGATCTGGGTCGAGCGCCAGGCCGCGGTCCAGGCGACATTCGTCCAAAAGATCTTGGTTGATCTCGACGGCGATGCCAGCCGAATAGGCGCGGCCGCCGAGCGCTGCCGCACACACGTCACAGAACACGGTTCAGCGTCTGAGATGGGCTCTGCGTATGCGCGAGCCGCCAGCCTCTGTGTCCGCGCGCTGGACCTGTTGAAGGAGAGCGGCGCGGACACGGACACCCATATACGTGATCTGATTCTTGCCCACTGCCGCCACGACGCGACGATAGCGTTCCTCGGCGGCGCCACGGGTATCCGAGAGCTTGCGGCCGAACGGTTGCGTGCCGACCTCGAAGTGCTGAACGAGCAGGCCATTTCCTCCCTGAGGCTGCTACCCGAAACCCTCAACTACCCGGGTCCCAGCTACGACCCGGAGACAGGCCTATTCGAGACGGGCACCGATGCTGACGGCAACCGAATCTCATGGCGCCTGCACCAGCCGGGCGGCGGAGTCGAGCACGGCGTCATTGTGGGCCCCGCCGGCTCGGGCAAATCAAACCTCGTGTCAATCCTCATCGTCGAGGCACTGCACTCGCTACGCTTTCTGCTTCTGCTGGCCGACCCCTCCGGCCGCGGCCAGTTGCCCGGCCCCTTCGCGAAGGTCGCCTATCAGGGCGCTGGAGATGCCCCTGGCACGTTGAAGTTACTGCGCGGCGCGCTCGCCATCGTACGCCACCGTGCCAAGGCTAGCGGCCAGGTGGAGCCGACGCCGGAGCGAGCCGGTTTATTGCTGGTGATCGAGGAGTGCCAGCATGTGTTCACTCCGTACGCGGAGGCCACGCGCATCGCCGAGACCATCATCAACAAGGGCGCGGCCGCCGGAGTCGCGTTGGTCGTGACGGCGCCGAGCAGCAACCTGGAGCACTTTGGCTCGAGTGAACTGCTGCGCGCTGGCCTGGCCCGCGGCAACAGCGCGGTAATGGGGGGCCCGGACATGCTGGGGCAGAGTTTGACACTCCAGAACGCGGCCGCGGCTGGCCCAGGCCAACACCGCTAACACCTAGTTGTCAGGCGAAGCGAAGGAGCACGGGAAGTTGACCGGTGACGGCGAACTTCAGGATCCGAGGATCGACGGCATCCCAGAGGATCTGCGCAATGCAGGACCCAGGTCACGGGCGGGGTTCACCTACCAGGACGAGTGTGCCGCGCTCGCACTGCTCGGCCACCTGGGCCACCGCGATCTCGAAGGGATCGTGGTCGAGCGCTCCACGGACCTGATCCTGTTGCCGCGCGAGCCGGCACGCCCGGAATTGGTCTCGGTCAAGCATCGGGAGGCCAACCAGAGCAGCGACAGCCGCTGGGGCTGGTCTGATCTGAAGAAGGAGCGGGTGCTCGCCGACCTGCACGCGAAGTGGAACGCCGCCGGGCGCTCGTGCACGGTGGCGTTTTGGAGCAACGCAGGCTTCTCGGACGCAACCCACGAGCTCTGGCTCTCCTGCACGAAACAGCGCACCGCGAGCCCGAAGCTCATCGCGCGGATTCAGGAGCACATCGGAGAGTCCAACCCGGATGAGGCGCTGGAGTTCCTGGCGGCATTGCGGCTTCCGCTCGAGCCGCTTCCGCGGCGCGCGGAGATCACCGACGTCGGCATCCGGCGCACCGTGGACCTACTGAAAGAACATCGTCCCCGTAGCGCGGAGGCCGCGCCACGCTGTTATGAGCGGCTGCTCACGCTCTTGCACTACGCGAGCAATGAGTCCCGCAGCCCGCTGCAGCCGGTAGCTGCCGCCGGGGCGACCCTGGCCGCTGCCCACGAGTTCCGTGCCGCAATGCGCTCCCGCAAGACCTACCTGGCGCGCGAGACGATCGTGCGCGAACTCGTAGCAACCTGCGATCGGCTGGAAGCTCAACTTCTGCCCGATGTCGGCTGGCATATGTGGGAGGAAGACGACCAGTTCACGGGCAGGGATGAGTACGTGCTGCGCCTCGATGCCCTACTTGAGCCTGGCAACCCCGTCCCGGTGAGCCCTGTGGTGATCCACGGGGTCACCGGATCCGGCAAAACGAGCCTGGCGACTCACTACGCCGCCAGCAGAGCAGCTAGCTTTCGCCCGATCTTCATCAACGGCGCCACCAGAGCCGGCGTTATCCGTAGCCTGGTACAACTTGCCGGTGGGGGCGATAACGACGCGTGGAACGACGAGCTCGCTCGCGCGGCGGGCCCGGTAACAGCAAAGCTCCCAGGCAACTGTGCGACCCTCATCGTGATCGACGGAGTCGACGACGTCACGCTGCTCCGAGGCATCGTGTCGCGCAAATCGCTATGCCGGGTCCTGATCACCACGACGCGTGGCCATCTCGACCAGGGATACGAGCATGTAGAACTCGGCCCGTGGAGCATCGGGGATGCCAGCCGTTTCGTCGAGAGCGTACTCCCAGCCTCGCTTCCGGACCTTCGTGATCGGCTCGTCCGCGTCCTCGGCGGACACCCCCTCGCTCTCACCCAAGCCGTCAACTACTGCCAGGCCACCCGTCGCCCGATCGAGCACTTCCTGCGCAAGCTGACAACCAAACCGCTTGACGCGCTCGGCCTCGGCAGCGCCAGCGGACACCCGGAACCCGTCGTCCAGTCCGTCGCACTCAACATCGAGGCCGCGAGAGAGCGCGAGCCGGCGGCGTTCGAACTACTTGGACTGCTCGCCTACATGAGCGCCGACCCGTTCGATGAAACCCTGCTGGGCAGCCACGGCGGCCACGCCTACGTCTACGTCGCCAGCGACGGACTCGAACCGACCGAACCTAGTGCTTCCGCCACAGCCATCCGCCGAGCCGTGCGGGACGAAGACGCATTGGAGGAGGCTGCCAACACCCTGGTCGGAATGTCGCTGGCCGAGCGGCGCGACACGGGGCTGGTCGTGCACCCTCTCGTGGCGTTGATCACTCGCGGCCTCGGCGGCGACCCACAACCATGGCTGGAGGTCGGGCTGGCCCCGTTCATAGATCTGCTCAACAAAGACGCCGCAGAACTCGACGAGCGGGCAGAACGCCACCTTAGCCACGCGCTGCGACTGGCGGAACACGCCATGTCAGCAGGTTTGTTCGGCCCCGCCGTCGCACTCACGTGTATCAATCTGGCGCAATACCTCTCCATCCACGGCTCCTGGGGTGCAGGCCTGGTGGGGATATCCGGAACCCCCTCGCAGTTCACCGACCGAGTTACCCGCGTGTTCTGGGATAGAGCTCTCGCGGGCCAGCTTCAGTGGCAACTTGCGTTTCAACTGCGCATCATCCATGCCTGCGTGCTCTACCGCGACAACCTCAAGCAGGATGCGGAGGATGTGCTCTTCGACGTCATCAATGAGGCCGGCTTACGCGGTGACGCCAATGCGCATCTGCGGGCGCTACTCACCGTCAGTTCGCTCGTCATCACCGCCGACCCCGCCCGTCGCTCCGAGCTTGTACTCATGCAGCTTGAGCGGATCCCCGAGGCTCTGGCCACGCAGTCACCGTGGACAATCGCGTCGATCGCTCACATCAAGACCGAGGCGTTGATTCGGCTGGGGCGGATCGAGGAGGCCGAAGCAGTGAACC
The DNA here is from genome assembly GCF_018139695.1 of Actinospica durhamensis. GTDB lineage: Bacteria > Actinomycetota > Actinomycetes > Streptomycetales > Catenulisporaceae > Actinospica > Actinospica durhamensis. The sequence continues at coordinate 5,879 of NZ_JAGSOG010000026.1, forward strand.
GCGATGCCCTCGCCCGTGCACGCAACGCGGATATCCCCGAGGCAACGCGTGCCGAACTACATTCGGACGCCGTCTCCCTGGCCCGCTATGCCGGGAATGCGCAGGCACTGCTTGAGCAGGCGAAGGCTGTGTACGAGATCCGCAAGCGCAACTCACACGACCGGCCCAACTGGCTACTGATCGACGGCTTGCAGCAGTATGCCGACGCCGCGATCGACGCACAAGAATTCCAGCTAGCCGAGCAGCGGATTACCGAAGCCGAAGAACTGACTCGGGAGTACTTCACAACCGACTGCGCCCAGTACGCCAAGGTACTGGGCATCCGCGGCCGGCTACACCTGGTCACTCTCCGACTCACCGCCGCGGAAGCCGACCTATCACGGGCTGCGACGATCCTTCGGGGAGGCTCCGAAGAAGATGAGCAGCACCTGCCCGCAGTACTCGTCCATCTCGCGCTCGTTACTGCCTCATCCGGCCGGAGACCCGAGGCGCTGGAATTGATCGACGAAGCGATCGCGCTCGACACATACATATACGGCGAGCAGCACCCGGAAACCCAATTCGATATCGAGGTCCGCGAGATCATCCAACGCGGCGCAAGTATCGATCCACCAGCGTTGTGGTCCACAACGCCCTCAGCGCAGGGACTTTCCTGGGTCTTCCAGCGACTGACTAGGCCGGTCGAGGGCTGACCGCCGATCCGGGCGCTCCCGCGCGGAAGCGTAGCAGCACTCTGTCTTGAACCGCACCGCGTGCGGGCAGTTACACGGTGTGGCCTTCATGTCGACGACGGCGTAATCCGGCTCTCACGCAGATCTTGTTGCGGTGCCGTCGGGGTCAGGGTTCGTCGGTGTTCTCGATGATGGGGGCGATGAGGTTGTCGATGTGGTCGGGGTCCAGTCCGGCGTTTCGTCGGGCGCGGAGGCGGTCGGCGGCCATGATTCGGCCGTCGGGGTCGTCTTCGAGGTCGTCGGCGGTGATCTCGGCTAGATCGCCGTAGTAGCGGACCAGGCCGGTGGTCAGCCAGCGGGCGGCCTCGTGGTGGTGGTCGTGGGCGTCGAGGGTCTCGCCGATGATGACGAACACGTCCGGGTCGTCGGGGCGCTGCTTGCGGGCTGCGTCGATCTGGGCGAGGGCCTCGTCGGGCCGGTCTCGGGTGAAGAGGAACTCGGCGTAGTAGCCGTGGAGGCTGCCTGCGACGTGGCCGCCGTCTTCGAGGGCGGCGCGGAAGAGTTCCTCGGCGGTTTCGTCGTGGCCGGCGGCGGCGTAGTGTTCGGCGGCTTCGGCGTAGTACTGGGCGCGGTAGTCCGGGTGGTCTTGGCCGTGCCGGCGCATGGCGTCGGCGTGCGCGAGTTGCTCTGCGGTGCTGGTGGGAACGTATTCGATGTCACCGGGGACGATCCGGGGCGTGCGGCGGGCCATCGCCCAAGCCTATGCGGTCAAGCCGGGATCAGTACCTTGGCGCGCAGAAGGTCGTGGTTGGCCCGGCCGAACATGCCGCGCTTGAGGGTTTTCAGCCTGTTCACGGCGCCCTCGACAGCGCCGGAGGAGTACGGCAGGCTCAGCCCGTTGATTACGGCGTCCAGGTCGCGGCGTAGCCCGGCGGCGAAGGAGGTCAGGTGCGGCAGGTCGTCGGCCTCGACGAGCTGGATCCAGTCGAGGATCTCGTTGCCGCGCAGGCCGGTCATGATGGTGGCGAAGCGGCGCACGTGCTCGTGCAGGCGCTGAAGGTGTTCGCACCGGGTGAGCAGGTCCGTGAGTTCGGTGGTGTCGTCCTTGGTGAGGTGGTCTGGGCGGGACAGGAGCCAGCGGCTGATCTTGCGGGGCTTCGGGACCGGCGGGGCCGAGGGCGCGGGCTTGCGCCGGACGGGGTCGGGGTGGCTGCGGCTGGTTCCCGGAACCCGGTAGGGGCGTAGATGCCGGCGCACGCTCTGCTCGCTGCCGGTGTACCCCACCTCGCGGATCCGCATCGTGATCTGGGCGCCGTCGAGCCCGGCGTTGAACAGTTCGTTGACCTGTTGGACGTAGTCGTCGAGGGTGGTGGTGCGGTTGTGGCAGTTGACCAGCAGCTCTTCCAGACTGGTGGCGTTCGCGAAACGGCGCACGGTCTGGATGTCCAGGTTCAACTCCCGGCCGATCGCCGACCGCGACATACCGGCGGCCAGCCGGGACTGCACCGCCTCGAAGCGCTCGCGGGTCCGGGTGACCAGCCGCCGCTCCGGCACGATCACGGCGGCCGGTTCGGGCGCCGCGGCCGGCGCCACGGTCCCCACGCCGGGTTCCGGCTCCCCGGCCTGCGCCTCCGGCGCCGCCACCGGCGGTCGCAGGCACCCGTGATGCGCGGTGACCGTCTTGCCGGCTGCTTCGCACAGGTTTTTCCACAGGTGAAAGCGATCCGCCACCTGGATCGCGTCGGGCGCCCCGTCCGCGATGCCGTTGGCGTAGGCCCCGGCCCGGTCCCGGCACACTACCTCGACGCCCGGATGCTCGCGAAGCCACGTCGCCAGGGTGTCGGCTTCGCGGTCCGCCAGCACGTCGACGGGCCGGTGGTCGGCCATGTTGATCAGGATCGTTCCGTAGCGCTGGCCTTTGCGGAAGGCGAAATCATCGACACCGAGCACCGTGATCTCCGGCACCTCCGGGATCGGTTGCGCACGGACGCGGCGGATCAACGTGTCCGGGCCCACCGCCAGCCCCAGCTTCGCGCACAACCGGGCACCGGCACGCCCGGCCAGCGCTACTGCGACCGCCGCCAGCAGGCCGCCCGCGACCGGCGTGTATCTGGCGAACGGTGAGGTCAGTCCCGGTATCTGCTCGGCGAACGCCACCGCTGAACACGAGGCTTCCACGCACCGGAACCGGCGCACCGCCACCGCGATCCGCACCCGCTGCCCGGCCAGCGGCGTATCCGTCAGCATCCTGCGGTAACCGCCATGCGTCCGTGACGAGACCGACCCGCACCACGGACACCGCGCCGACGGCGCAATGGAACGGACGACCAACTCCACCCCGTCGTCATCCACGCCAACCCTCTCGACCCTGACGTTCGCGAGATGCGGAAGGAGGGCTTCAAGGCCCTGAGACACAAGCACAACCAGGAATCATGCCCCTGCGACCACTTCCACGCACAACGCGCCGACCCGACGGCACCGCAACAAGATCTGCGTGAGAGCCGAATAACGCGACGGTCGACACACCGAGGAGGCCAGCGCAGCGGCCTGGCGAACCTGTCGGAGATCTTGTTGCAGAGCGGTGACGTGTCGATCCGCAGGTGACTGCGCGCTCGCGGCGATCGTGGTCGGCGTGCGTAAATCAGGGGTATGAGGAACTGTTCCCGCAGTTCGCTTCGGCGCGTGTCATGGCCATAGAGGTTCGCTCCGAGCTGGTGGTGTTCGCCGTAGCCTCAGACTGTCCGACTGCTGCATGCGTAAGGTGCGGCACGGATTCGTCCAGGACGCACGGCGGCTACCAGCGGACGCTGGCCGACGCGCCGAGTGCCGGTCGGCGGGTGCGGCTGGAGGTCGCCATTCGGCGGTTTCGCTGCGTTGACCCGGACTGTCCCGCGGTGACGTTCGCCCAGCAGATACCCGGCCTGACCACACCGTACGCGCGGCGCACTGCCGTTCTGACCAGCGCGCTCACTGCTATAGCGCTGTCGCTGGCCGGGCGCGCGGGATCGCGCCTGGCCGCAGCGCTGGGCATGAGGGTCGGCCGGGACCTGCTGCTCGCGCTCATCCGTGCGCAGCCCGACCCGCAGATCCCCGAACTGAGTGAGTTGGGTATCGACGACTTCGCCATGCGCGAGCTGACCGCCACCCAAGCCGACGACCTCTACGAGTTGGTCACCGAGCGCGCCGCCCTCGGCGGATCGATGATCCTGACCTCCAACCGGGCGCCGGTCAAAGCGCACATGTTCGGGCGAACTTGTGCGAGGTGCTGCCGAAACGAGGCGGGTTCGGCCTGGCGCGGCGGCTATCCGATGTTGATTGCGAAGGTGGAGGTGCTTCCGTCGTTTGCGGTGAGGGTGACAGGGCCGAACGTGATGATCGCGAAGGCGGCGCCCGACGGGCCGCGGTAGAAGCCTGTGGCCTCGGTTATCCGTAGTGCGAGCGCGGAGAGCGTATCGGCCTTCTGATCGTCGGCGGCGATCGTCGGCTCGGCGAGCGTGTGGTGTCCACGGGCTTGGGCCCAGTCGCGGATCTCGCCCGAGGCCCGGCTCATTTCGGGGAGGATGCTTGGGTTGGCCCAGGCCCACATCCACGAGCCCGAGCTGCGGTTGTAGCTGGCCAGGATCTGGGCCGGTGCGGTCGCGGACTTGTCCGGGAAGGTCCAGGTGATCAAGCCTGTCTGCTGGTCGAGGCCCCAGCGGTCCGCGGTGCCCAGGCCCCATGACCGATGCGCCTGCGCCAGTTGCGGGATCATGTCCTGGCCTTGAAGCAGCAGGGTGCTCAGCTCGGAGTGATCAGCTATTGGTGTTTGGTTATCCGGCTCGGCCTTCTCGAACAGTCCCATGGCGCGCAGTCTGGCAGACGGCGTTCCTTGCTCTGTGCACGGGTCTCGGCTAGAGATCTGCGAGCCTGGCGTCGTCGACGCGGTCGGACAGGTAGAGCATGACGCCCTGCGGGTCCATGCCGAACGCGGCGGCGACGAGCTTGGGATCCATGGTGTTGACCAGCTCGAGTAGCCGGGTGTTACGGATGGTGCGGGGCGCGATGCCGCAGCCGTCCAGGACGTGGCTCAGATAGGCGGCCGATGCCGGGGATCGTCCGGCCTTGGTGTCCCGGGTGACGATCACGTGTGGGTTGTCGGTGCGCTGCTCGGCACGGTGCTCCAACGCTTTCTGCAGCACCTGCCAACTCGCCGGGTCCAACGGCACAGGCAGCGGTCGCTCGCCGAGCCGGACGTTGTGGCCTGCGGTGTCGATGCGGTCGAGGGTCAGTAGTCTGCCTTCTTGGCTCGAGGCTCCGTGCAGCAGAGCGAGCATCCCGACCAGGCACTCGTGCGGGTGGGCCTGCACATCGCGGGTCCAGCGGCGAAACAGATCACGCTGCTGGCCGATGGTCAGGGCGTGGCCGCGGAAGCCGCGCGGCTCTTTGGCCGAGAGCCCACGTGTCGGGTCGATCATGACCAGGCGACGATCGCGGGCGTGGGCAAAGAACTGCCGCAGCACCCCGAGGCGACGCTTGCGGCTCTTGGGCGGATCGGACAAGAACGCCTCGACGTCGGTGACATCGACCAGCGACCAGTCGGTATTACCCCGGCTGATCAGCAGCGTGGCGAAGTCACGGACGGTGGCCAGCGCGTGCTCGATGGTGTTGTCGCTTCGCGGGCGGGTGCCGGCGCACCGGGCCCGGGCCCTGGCAGCGAGCATCGCCTCGCAGAACGAGGCGACAGCCGGGCGCAGCGGCTGCGGAACTGCCTCGACACGCCGAGCTCGACGCCCCGCGGCGAGGCGTTCGTTCTGGTCAGTAGGCAGGGCGCCGAACACTACGCCGCCGCCGGCCACGACGAAACCGCCGAGGAACTCTTCCGCGCCGCCCTCGAAGACGGCGGCCACGTCGCAGGCAGCGTCCACGGCTACTACGCCGAGTTCCTCTTCACCCGAGACCGGCCCGACGAGGCCTTCGCCCAGATCGACGCAGCCCGCAAGCAGCGCCCCGACGACCCGGACGTGTTCGTCATCATCGGCGAGACCCTCGACGCCCACGACCACCACCACGAGGCCGCCCGCTGGCTGACCACCGGCCTGGTCCGCTACTACGGCGATCTAGCCGAGATCACCGCCGACGACCTCGAAGACGACCCCGACGGCCGAATCATGGCCGCCGACCGCCTCCGCGCCCGACGAAACGCCGGACTGGACCCCGACCACATCGACAACCTCATCGCCCCCATCATCGAGAACACCGACGAACCCTGACCCCGACGGCACCGCAACAAGATCTGCGTGAGAGCCCGTAATCCACCAGGGCTTGGTCGGCGTAATCCACCAGGCTCGATCCGTGCGTGAGTCTGCCAGCAGATCTCGAAGGTGCGGGTACTGAAGTAGGGGGAGAGTGAGGACACCAAGCCGGTGTGCCAGGCTGATTCGAGAACGGCGTGCGGCATTCGCTGGGGCTCCCTCCAGCCGCGGCGGCACAAACGCGTGTAGGCACGGGCGCGCCAATCCCCCTCGGAACCGATGACGGTAAGAGCGCGACGCGGACGCACGTTGCTGGTCAGCGAACGGTAGCTCAGGGCCTCAGGCTGCTGCTCCCCAGGGACTCCTCCAATCTCCGCCGCGACGATACCGCCAACCACCTCGACAGGCCCGCCGCCCATGTGGTGGCGCGCGTTCGTCGGGTCGCAGCCCCGGACTCTTGGTGGGCTGACCGCCGACCTCCCAGACACGTCGCGTGGCCTCTGTCTCAGAACCGGTGTGTCGCCGCGGGCAGGCGGCGTAGGTTCGCGCTCTCGTGGACTTGCGCAATCGCGCGAGAGTTTGCCCGCCGCCATGCATGGCGTTGTAGATCGGTTGCCGCGTCAGCCGCGGCACTCGTCGCAGCGCACTGCCGGACGGCCCCGGCCGACCGGCGCCGGGAGCGGACCGCCACAGTCCCGGCACAGCCGCTCGCCGGCGTCCCTGCGGGACCCGGATTCAGGCTCCGCTTGGACCCGAGGCCTGGGCACGAACACCGAAAGTTCGTGCACATGACACCGCCCCATCGGCAGAACCGACGCCGCCAGGTCGACGAGGTGTTGGTGGTGGGTGAACATGATCACCTGGAACCGGTCGGCCATCTCGTCCAAGACGGCCAGCCCGGCCTCGGTCCGGATGTCGTCGAACGTCATGAACACGTCGTCGAGCAGAAGGGGCATCGCACGACCGGCCTCGGCGTAGCGGTCCAGTGACGCCAGCCGCAGCGCCAGGTAGAGCTGGTCGCGGGTGCCTTCGCTTAGCGCGGCGACTTCGACGTCAGTGCCGTCGGCGCGGCGTGCCCGGAACACCATGGCGCCCTTGGCGTCGGTGTCGGTGACGAACTCGCGGAACCGTCCGCCGGTCAGCCAGCCGAAGACCTGCTGTGCTCTGGTCAGGACTGGGTGCTGATTGGCCTCCCGGTAGTCCTCCATACACTGCACGAGGATGCTCCGGGCCACGTGCAGCCGCAGGTAGTCCTCGGAGTCCTCCACGACGGCCGCGAGTTCCTCGGCGGCGGTCTCGGACGCCTCGGCCGCGCGCCCTGAGCCGTCCATCGCGTTGAGGTCGACCTCCAGTTCGGCCAGCGCCTTGATCTGCGACTTGAGCTCGGCGTCGTGATGGTCGACGGAAGCCTGCGCGTCGATAATCCAGGCCCGCAGACGGTCCGGGTCGTCTTCCCACTCGGCAGCCTCCACGCGCAGCGTCGGCAACGGAACGCTGGTGAAGTCGGCCAGTGTGGAGACGTCGGTCCCGATCCGGCCGTCCAGCCCGTCGACGGCGGCAGTCCGCTCGACGGCCCGGCCCAGCGCCTCCTCGTCGTCGACGCCGGATTCGGCGATCAGTGCCGCGAGCGCTCGCTCGAAGCCGAGCCGCGAACCATCGGCCTCGGCGAACTCCTCATCGGCCTGAGCCAGCCGCGCCGCCAAATCCGACTGCCGGTCTGCCAGCGCGCGGTGCTCGATCAACGCCTTACGCAGCGACGCGACATCGGCGTAGCGGCGGGCGCGGTCGGCCAACGCCGGACGGCCGCACGCATCGAGAACGCCAACGAGGTTGTCGGTGAAAGCCTGCACGCGTTCGTCCGCAGCCCGTACGGTGTGCTCGGCCTCGTCGGCTTCGGCGCGTTTGCGGGCGATCTCGTCATAGGCCGCGATCGTGGCGGACACCCCGGCCGGGTCGCCGGTGAGCTGGTTGTCGGCGAGGAATCGCTCCCAGCCTCGATCCCACCCGTCGCGGCGGGCCCGGCAGTCGGCGAGGTCCTGGTCGGCCGACGCCAGCTCGGCATGGGCGTCGGCGATCTTGCCCTCTCGCTTCTCGCGCGCGCGGAGCGCGGCGAGCGTGGTCTCGTGCCGCTGCTCGAGCAGGACCAGCAGCTCGCCGAGGTCGGCTTCGACCGGCACGTCGTCCGCTGCCAACGGCGTCCCCGGCAGGGCCGCACGGATCTTGCCCGCCCACCGCACGGCTGCTGCGACGTCCAGGTCCAGGGCAGCGAGGTCCTCGTCGATCTCTTCGTACAGGCTGCGCAGGTTGTCGACCGCCGCCAGCACCGCTGGCGCAGCTGACGGCTCCGGGACCGCCAGACCAGAGGCCGCCCATAGCAACGCCCACCGCTCCTCGATCGCGGCCCGCTCCTCGGCCTGCTGACCGGCCGCGGTCTCGGCGCGGGCCAGCAGCCGCTGGTCGGCGTCGATGTCGATCTCAAGCTGGAGGCGCTCGGCGACCCGCTGCGAGTCGCGCCGCATGCGGTCGGCGATGTCGTCCGCTGCGGCGACGGCCGCCGCGTATTCCGCCGACGCCCCTGCCTTCAGTGGCGTCATAGGCGACTGCGTCAGGGCGGCGGCGATGTCGGCCCACAGCCGGTCCCGCTGCTGACGGCTCGTCTCCAGCAGGCCCTCGGTCGGCGGCGGGTCGACGGCCAGCAGAGCAGCGTGCTTGCGACGGTTGGCGTCGAGCGTAGAGGTCAGGTCCTCGATCCGCTGCCGGACCCGGCCGGCGTCGTCCGCTGCCGCTTCCAAACGTGCACGGTGGTCGGCGACCTGCTCCGGCCCGGGCAGCGTCGCGGTCTCGACGCCGGACGGCAGTCCGTGCCGCGCAGCGTGGCCCTCAGCCTTCTTCCGCGAGGCCGCGAGCTGCTTGCGCTGATCGGCGATGCGGTCGCCGAGACCCGCGGGGACCGCCTTGATCAGGATCTTGAGGTTTTCGGCCGACACACCGGACTCGCCGGTATCGGCCGGGACGGCGTTGAGTGCCTTGGCGTGGGCCTCCCGGCGCTTGCGGGCCTGCCGCTCGGCGGCCTCCAGCGCTGCCTCGAGCCGTGTCCTGGCCTCCTGGAGCCCGGCCACCTGCTCGGCAAGCCCCGGCCGCAGCACGACGTCGTCCGCGATGTCAGCCGTGTCCAGGTTGGCCGACACGCGGACCGCCGAGAGCAGCGCGTCGATCTCCCCGCGCAGGGCCAGTGCGTCAGCACGCCGGAGGGCCGCACGACCCTCCTCCTCCTGGACCGCCTGGCGTTCGTCGAACAGAGTCTCGATGGCCTCAGCCTGATCGAGCAGCCGGGCGTCGTAGACGAGCGCGGGATCGGCCAATTGCGCCGCGATCCGGTCGCGCCGCGCCGCCGCGGCGCTCGCTGTCTCCTCGGCCTGCTGACGCCCGCCGCGCAGGTCGGCCAGCGTTTTCCCGATCTCGGCGCCGACCAGCGGCCCCGCCTCGAGCAGCCTCACCCTCGCAGCCTCGGCGTCCTCCAGCCGCCGCAGCACGGGCAGCGCCCGCTGCACGCGTTCCAGCCGGCTGAACTCCTGGCGCGCCCGCTTCAGTTCCTCCTCGATGCGGTCGCGCTGCTTGCGCGCGTGCGCCACCTCGGCGGCCTTCGCGTCGTACTTCTCAGGCTTGAGCGTCGCATCGCGGAAGCGCGCCCTTGCCTCGCGGTGCCGCACGATCCCGGCGTTGAGCTTCGGATTCTTGCCGCGTGCCTTGAACAGGTCTTCGATCGCCTTGTCCAGGGAGGCCAGGACGCCGGTCAGCCGCATTCCGGACTGTGACTCGAACAGCGCGCGTGAGACGTTGCCCTGGCCGGCCAGCAGCGCCTCGCCACCGCGGCGCAAAGCGGCGTGGTCGATGGCGAAGGACTCAGTGAACTCCGAGCGCTCCATCCCTGACGTCAGCGCGGTCAGGATTCGCTGATCCAGCGGCGAACCGTCTGGCGTCGTCAGCGGGTTGTTGCGCCGTTTGTGCCGGACCGCCGCGGTGACCGAGCCGTCGGCGGCCCGCAGCCGGGCCGCGATTCGCAGGTCCGAATACTGGTGGACGAAGTCGTAGGAGGTCCGCTCGTCGATGCCGTACAGGAGCTCGGCGATGGCGTGGCGGATGGTGGACTTTCCGGCTTCGTTCGGTCCCACGACCAGGTGGACGCCACTGCCGGACAGGTTCAGGACCTGTCCGGTGAAGCAGCCGAACATGGCCAGGTCCAGTTCGTCGATCCTCACCGCGAGCCCTCCTCAACCATCGCCACCAGCAGGTCTACCGCCTGATCGAACAGCACGGCCCGCCAACCGGCGTCGGTGACGTCCAGGGCGGTAGGACCCAGCGCCTCCGGCGGCAGACTGGCAGCCAGCGGCGAGCGCTCGACCAGCTTCCGGAGCGCGTCCTCGTCGGCGCGCAGGCCCGCCGCGGTCCGGCGCAGGTCGGCGACCGTCCCGAGGCCCTCGGCCAGGCCGGCCGCGTCAGTGCGGGCGGCAGACGGCTTGGTCGCGGGCCGGACCTTCTCGATCCAGACTTCGCCGAAGTCAGAGCCGAGGGCCCGTACCTCCGTGGTCAGGCGCACGTGGTCGTGCCAGAGTTCGAAGTGGGCGTCGCTGCTGCCGACGATGCTCACCCGCGCAGCAAGCAGTCGGCCCTCGGCGCGTTCGTGCGCACCGGCCAGCGCCGAGCGGACCTCGCCGAGTACATCGTCGAGGTCTGTGGCGTCGGAGGCGTCCACCTCCAGGTGCTCCCAGCGCACGACATCGAGGTCGCGGAAGTCGAGCGAAGCACGTCCGTCGCTTCCGACGTCGATCAGGACGCAGCCCTTGCGGCCGGTCTCCTTGGCGTGGCGGCCCTGGACGTTGCCGGGGAAGACGACGTGTGGATCGGCCGCGACGACCTCGTGGGTGTGGACGTGCCCGAGCGCCCAGTAGTCGTAGCCCCGGGCTTGCAACTGCTCGACCGTGCACGGCGCGTACCTCGCATGACCCTCACGGCCGTTGAGTGCCGTGTGGAGGAGCCCTACATTGAACAGCCCCGCTCGCGGTGCCGGATAGTTCATCGCCAGGTTGTCCGTAACGTCGCGGACCGCGTAGCCCTGCCCGTGGACGGCCAGGCCCAGCGCCTCGTCCTCCAGCGTCTCGGCGTTGTGCTTGGAGAACTCGCGCACGTTCCCTGGCAGAGAGAGCTTGCGGGTGATCTGGCTGGCCGCGTCGTGGTTCCCCGAGACGAGGTAGACATTGACACCCGCCTCGCCGAGCCGCTGCATCTGGTTCCGGAAGAAGAGCCCGGTGTTGTAGTCCGGCCAGTCGCCGTCATAGATGTCCCCGGCCAGCAGGACCGCGTCGACACCCTGCGTGAGCGCCAGCTGGACCAGGTTGCCGACCGCATGCCGCGTGGCAGACCTGATTGCCTCGACCGGCGCGCCGTCATAGGCGGATAGGCCTCGCAGCGGACTGTCCACATGGAGATCCGCAGCGTGAAGCAGCCTCATTCGACACCTCATCCGTTCGGGCGATGATCGACCAGGCTAACCGCTCGAAGCGGGATTCGAGATGCGTTTGGGAAAGCCCGTGCGATCGCACTCACGCCGTGCCAGGGCCGTGATCGCCCGCACCGGCCGTTACCCGTGCTTAAGCCTACGTATGCATGGCCTCTGCGCCGCCCTCGCCGGCTCGAGGCGACATCCTCCTCGATCTCTCTGTCCGAAAAGTCGTTTCGCCTGATCCGCCAGATTTGTAGAATGCTGATTTGGGAGCGTGCTCCCGGCAGATCTCTCGACGTCGGGAGCGGCCGATGAGAACCCGGATCCACGGACTGTTTCAAGTCGACACCGTCATCCCATCCATCTTGGTGATAACCGCCGTCGTCATGAGCCTCGATCCGACCGTGTTCGGCGTCGCGGTCTCCGAGCGGCAGATCGTGCTGGGGTTCTTCGGTTTCCTGGGCGTCGACGCACTGCTCGAACGCCTCGGGCGGCTGCACCGGATCGAGGCGCGGCTCGACGAGTTCGCCCAGCAGGTGGCCGGTGCGGTGCCGGCGGGACGGCTTCTTCGCTCTCGTAGTTCGTTCGAGCGGATGGATGTCCTGGTCGGGCGCGCTTCGCGGAGCGTGCTGATCATAGGTATCAACCTCGAAGGAGCCGTCGCCGCCCTGGGCGAGCTCACGGAACTGGCCCGATCCGGCGGCACGGTCCGGTTGCTCGCGATGGACCCCGACGGTGATGCCCTGGCCCCGGCAGCCCGCACCGCCGGGGTCGATCCGCAGATTCGCCGCCAGAAGATCATTCAGAACCTGGGCCTGCTCCGCGAGCACTTCGAAACGCGCCTGACCGAGGAGCAACGTCGGCGGGTGAGCGTGCATGTAGCCGACAACGTCCTACACACGGGCGTCGTCGGCCTGGACACCGCGCACCGTTCCGGGATTCTGGTGGTGCAGCACTACCTCACCGGGACGCCGGCGGAACGCTCGCCCTTGCTGGAGCTACACGCGGATCGGGACCAGCCCTGGTACGACCGGTACCTAACCCAGTGCGAGACATGCCTGAAGGAGGCCAGAGCCTGGTGAGCACCGCCACCGAGCCTGACGAGACATACGTCGCGGACGTGTGCGAGTTCTTCGACCGGCAGTACGCCGCACACGCCCGCTACTGGTGGCGCGGCGAGAACCGCTACCGCCTCGAACCCGACTTGCACACGCCGTTCAACGCCCTCGTACTAAAGATCGCCGCCAGTCACGCTCCGGGGCGCGCCCTGGACCTGGGCGCCGGGGAAGGGGCCGACACCATCCGCTTGGCCAAGCTCGGCTATGACGTCGATGCGGTTGAACTCAGTTCCGTGGCCTGCCAGAAGATCGAGGACTTCGCGCGGCAGGAGAAGGTTGCGGTCACGGTCCTCAACGAGTCGATCCTCGATGTGGCTCTCGAGGAGGGCGCTTATAACCTGGTCCTGTTCAACGGATCCTTGCACTACATCCGCGACAAGTCGGCCGTACTTGAGCGGGCTCTCTCTGCCAGTGCGCCCGGCGCTGTTCACGTCGTCGCGCTCTTCAGCACGGCGACTGCGCTGTCCGCGGAGCACTCCGCGGTCCCGGTGTTTCCCGAGCCCGAAGGCGGCGGAGTCGAACTGTTCTACCGCAATTGGGACATCAGGCTGCTAACCTACGAGAGGGATCAGCCGGAGCACTCGCATCCAGGGTTCGCACCGCACGCCCACAGCTATATCAAACTGATCGCCCAGCGGCCCGAGGGACACCGATGACGCCGAGTTGGTCCGAAGCCGAGACGGCGCACAGGCTGTGGGACTACCTACGTGTCGGTCAGCCGGTGAAGCCGGCCGAGTGGCTTCTGGTATTCGGCGGCCACGACCTGGCCGTAGCCGACCGGGCAGCACAGCTCTACCACGAGGGCATCGCGCCGATGATCCTGGCTTCCGGAGGATCTCGCGCCCTGCCCCAGGGCAGCGCCTACGCCACCGAGGCAGACGCGATCCGCGAGATTCTCACCGCCGCGGACGTGCCCAAGGAGGCCATCGTCCTTGAGCGCCTCGCCTCCAACACCAGCGAGAACTTCTGGTTCTCGGCAGAGCTTCTCAGGGACCAGGGACTCGACCCGCACGAATTTCTGATCGTGCAGAAGCCCTACACCGAGCGCCGCGTGCTGGCGACCTCACGACGTCGCTGGCCTGACAAGAACGTGCGGGTCACCTCCCAGGAAGTGACCTTCGAGCAGTACTGTGCCGGCTCGATCCCCGTGCCGAAGATCTACTCCATGCTGGCCGGGGAAATCGTCCGGCTCGACTCGTACGCCCACTCCGGGTTGATCCAGCCGGACGAACCCGTGCCGTCCGAGTTGCTCGAAGCAGCCCATCGACTCCAAGCGGCCGGATACGACACGCGAAGCCTGCAGTAAGGACATTAGGGTCACACATCGCCGATCCGATGAGCGACTAATGTGCTCGGTCCGCTGCTGTGGCGAGGGATTCCATCAGCGCGTCGGATACGGCCTCTTCGTACACTGCGATGCCGACCTCTGCCATGGCTTTAGCGAGTCCCGGTTCCCAGGGCGTGGGACGGGGCCGCCCGACCAGGGGCATCGCCTCGCCGTCGGTTCCGGCGGCTGTTCGATACGCGGCTTCTGTCATCTGCCATGGGTTCGCTGTGTGGCGCGTGATGACGCCGTTGGCGATGTCGATGCCGTCCCAGTCGAAGTCGCCGTGATAGTGCAGGCGTGCCCCGTGAGCGGTGAGGGTTCGGGCGAGCCGGTCGAACGCGGTCGACGGTCTGCCCTCGGTGCACACCAGAGTCGGCGACTGCGGTCCGAGGACTTGGGATGCGCGACGCAGGACGGCCGGGTTCTCGCACACGTAGACCTCGTGGGCGATCGGTGCGATGGGATGGGCGGTGAGCTGGTGGAGCGTTACTTGGAACGGGGTGCCGAACTCGGCCGCACCCGTGAGCCACTCCCCCAGGCCTCTGCCCTGTGCCCGAAGGTTCAGCACGAGCACGCGGCTGGCCAGGTCGTCGACGACGACGCCGTTGGCGTCCCACAGCAGCCGGGTCTCCTCGGCGGTCACGGGCGGGCGCGCGCCTGCGCGCAGCGCGAGGGCCCGCAGAGTGAGGGTGGCGGTCGTGCTGCCCCGGCCGAGGGACTTGGTGTCGCCGGTCGCCTGTTGTCCAAGAGCAGGTAGGAGCAGCGACGGGGCGTCAGGCGGGCGCGCTTCGATGGCTTCGAGGACACGCACTGCGTCCTTAAGGCGCGCCGTGGCGCCCTGATTGACGAGTTTCGTCACGAGCGGCGCGAGTTCGTCGAGCCATTGCCGGTACCAAGGGCACGTATCGTGCAGGCGGCTATCTCGAGCCTCGTTGAGGGCTTCGTCGCGGGCGGCGGTGAGCGCCGTCTTCTCGGCCGCGCGGAAGCGCAGCGGCTTGCCGTGCAGTTCGACGAGTGCGTCGGCGAGCGGGAGCCCGGCGGTCGTGCGGGTCAGCGCGTCGAGCTCGGCGAGTGCGACGGTGATCCGTTTGACGCTTTTCGGCCGGAACTGGCCCGTGATCCCGATCAGCGCCGCCCGTTCCGGTTCGCTCGGGTCGGCGACGCTCACCTGTCCAATTGATGTGCCCCCGTTGCGTTCGAGGGAGCGGCGTGCCGCGGCGAACACACGCTCGTATTCGGGACCGCGTAGCGCATCGAGGCGCCCGGTCACGACTCGTCTCCGTTGTCGGGCTCGTCATCCTCCGCGGCGTCGATGGGGACCGTGGTGGTGCTCATGTTGACCGGTTCTCGGCGCGAGGGTGCGAACCCGAGCAGCTCTTGCGCGATCGCGTCGTTGCCGCCGAACCCGGCGGCAGCGTCGATCAGCTGCTGCCCGTCCCAGAGGATCAGGAGGGCGGAGACCGTTTGGCTGGCCCTGTCGTGGAGCATGTCATAGTGCGCGATCATCGGCACCGAGGGGAAAGTGACCCAGAGCTCGTGGCCGGTCATGAACAGGTCGAGGTCGAACCTCGTGGTCAGGCCGAGAAGCTCGGGGGTGAAGTTGCCATCGATGCCGGCGAATGCCTCGTCGAGCGCGATCATCCGCGGGCAGGTGGGATGAGCGGATGAGTAGATGGCGTTGGCTGCGGCGAACAACGGCAGATGGATCGCGGCGGACTTCTCGCCGCCCGACATGGAGCTGTGCCGCTTTCGGGTGAGCTGCTCGACTGCTCCGCCGGGCTGGATGAGTTGGATGCTGAACATGTACCAGCCGCGGTAGTCCAGGACTGCTGCGAGGGTCTCGCGGAAGGTGTCGCGGGGGTGTTGAGCCTTGTGCTCACGGATCATCTCGCGCAGGCGTCCGCGGAGTTGGGCGAGGCCGTCCTGGCCGAGTGCCGTGGTGCTGCGTTGAAGCTGGGTGGCGACGGCGGTCTGCTGGTCGGTGGCCTTGTCGGATCGCACCCAGTTGATCCCGATCGAGATGCCGGACGACATCGGCTTGGCCCGGGTGTCCGCGTCCATCTCCTTGACCAGGTCTTTGGCCGCGAGAACCCGGTGGTGGATCTGCTGCGCCAGCGCGGTGAGCAGGGAGTCTTCGAGCACCTCGCGTTCGCGTTCTTCGAGCAGGATGCCTTGGGTGTGGGCTTCCTCGGCGACGCGCTGGGCGAAGCGGGCCACCGGCTGGCGCCCGTCGCCGGCGGTGACTTCGACCAGGGCGGGGGTGCCGAGTCCCAGGTTGACCTCGTATCCGTCCTCGACGTTGCGCAGGACTCGCTCGAAGTCCTGGTAGGCGGCCGCGAGTGCGTGGTTGGCGTTGTCGACGCTGTTCTGGGTCAAAGCGCGCCCGCCGCGCACGGCCTCACGGCAGGCCGCCAAGATGCCGACCGCGGTCGGCGGCAGGGTGAAGCGGACCGCTGCGGAGGCGTCGACTACCTCATCGGCCCCGGCGAAATGCGTCGTGACCTGCTCGACGCTGGAGTCGGGGGAGCCCCATTGCGTCGAGGGCGGCCAAGGCTCGGAAAGACTCACACCGAGCACTGCGCGGAGGTCGGGGTGCGCATAGGGTTCGAACTCTTCGGCGCTCTCACGCAGCTCCTGGAAGGCCCTGCTGAGCGCGCCACGATGGTTTTCGAGGTCGCGAGCCGCCGCGACACCGCTGTCGTGTTCTCTGCTCGCGGCGGACTGGGCCGAGTGCAGCTTGTCCCTCACGGTGACCAGTTCGCCATCGATCCCTTCGACCTCCGCAGCGATCTCCTCGTAGCCCTTTCCTGCGCTGGACTCCGCCTCTTTGACCGCGGCTCTTTCCGCAAGCAGCTTCTCTTCGAGCTCGGCGAGCGCCTCGGCGTTGCCCCGGTAGTCCTCTTCGAGCTCCGCGATCCGCCCCCGGCGCGACCCGAGATCCTTCTCGAGCCTTCCCAGCTCCGCTCGGCCGGCGACCAGTTTCCCCGCGGCCTGCGTCATCGCACCGACGGCTTCGAAGACCACATCCACTTCGGCCTCGGTAGCGGGCATGGCGCGCTCCCCCGCGACGTGCCGCAGTTTGCGCTGCTGCCCGGACAACTCGCTGGTCGCCGCGTCCAGCTGCTTGCTCGCCTTGCGGACGTCGGCTTCGGCGTCCGAGAGCCGGGCGGCGGCCGTCGTGACCGCGGCCATCGCATCGATGACCGGCTGCGTGGGCGGGAGCTTGGCGAGCGCTTCGTCGATGTCCTCGATCAGTTCATTTGTCGAGGTGAGCTGCCCTTCGCTGAGTGTGC
Organism: Actinospica durhamensis; assembly: GCF_018139695.1. Lineage (GTDB taxonomy): Bacteria > Actinomycetota > Actinomycetes > Streptomycetales > Catenulisporaceae > Actinospica > Actinospica durhamensis. The sequence continues at coordinate 23,019 of NZ_JAGSOG010000026.1, forward strand.
GCCGCTCGGCGAGCCGGGTCAGGAGGCCGTCGAGTTCGGCTAGGCGGGCGGCGCGTCTGGCTTCGCGGTTGGTCGCCCCGATGAACTCGGGTGCGGCTTTGGGACGGGAGCCGACCTGATTGCCCAGTCCGAAGCGCGCGCTCGTGTCGACCCACGGCGCGCCGGGTTCGAGCCCTCGGGTATCGTCTGGGACTCGGATCGAGGCGAGGATGGCGTGGATCACCTCCGCGGGGACCAGGTCCTGTTCCTCCGCGGTGAGGTAGTCGGCGAGGCTTGGCCAGTGCGGGCGTGCGGCGTCCGGCAGCGGCACCAGGTATGCGTCGGATTCGCAACGCCCGAGCGCGTTGCCGGTTTCCGCCGGGTCCGGGTGCACCCAAGCGGTGAGCGTGCCGGATCCGTAGAGCGCGCCTTCGAGGGCTGCCGCATGCTCGGCTGTGACGTGGTCGCGGAAGCGCACGAGCCGCCAGAACGGTGCGCCGGGCCGGTTTGCGCGCTCTGCGGTGCGCAGGTCGGTCTCCGGCGGGGCTTCGTCGCGCTGCGCCTCGATCTCGGCGCGGTCTGCGGCAGCCTTCTTCGCCTCGGTGTCGATGCCTGTGATCGCGGAGCGAGTGCGCTCGCGCTCGGCGATCAGCTGATCGCGCCGGGATGCGGTGGCAGTTCTGACGACGTGTTCGAGTCCGGGCTGGTCCGGTTCGCCGATCCGGTCGACGGCCTGCACGAGCACAGCGCACAGGGCATCGGTGGCGACGCCCGCCTCGCTCCAGGTTGTCATCCATTCTTGCAGTGCCGTGGTGAGCTCGCCGGTTGCCGTCTGCCGAGCGGTGAGCGCGTCTGTGTGTTCGGCTTCGCGTCTCTCGGCTTTTCCCCGCTCTTCGCCCAGGCGGGTGTCCGCTCCGGCACGTTCGCGCTGCGCTTGGGCGACGAGGGTGAGCTGGTCGCGTACGGCCCGGACATCGTCGCGGCGGGCTGCGGCGAGGGCGGTCACCCGCGTGGTGAGGTCCTCCGCAGCAAGGTCGAGACCGGCGGCGTCATCGCTGAGCCCGGCTTCCTGCGCGGATGTGAGAAGGTCGCGCTCGTTGCGTGTGCATCCGGCGGCTACTACGTCGGTGTGCTGTTGCAGGGTGTCGGTCTCGCGGATGAGCGCGTCGGTGTTGTGCCGGTCCTTGGCTAGCCGTGCACGGTCTTGGGCCACGGTCGTCTCGAGTTCGGCGAGTTGCTTTTGCCGCTGCAGGAACGTCTTGTAGTCCTTGTAGGCTTCGCTGTCGGTCAGGACCTCCCGCCGGGCGGTGAGGACGCCGTCGCGGGTGCGGGCATCGCTGGCAGTGCGGCGGGCGGCGGCTTCCGCGTCCGTGGCACGCGCGACTTCTCGTGCCGCGGTGTGCATCGAGGTCGCGATTTCGGCGCATGCGGACTGACGGGCGTCAATGCGTTCGAGTTGCCATTTGGTGTGCGTCTTGAGATACGCCGTGTAGGGGGCGAGGAAGGCGTCGACCGCGTCTTTTGTATCGTTGAGGTCTTTGTGGCGCTGCTGTACGGCGGCAAGGTTGTCGAAGTCCCGCGCCGCCTGTTCTACGAGCTCTTCGTCGACCGGGCTCAGCCCGGCGGTAAGAGTCGCCGATACCTTCTGCGGGTCGAGGTCCTTCGCGAGCAGCGGACGGCGCAGTGACAGCAGCAGGTCGAGGAGCTGGGCGTAACGCTCGGGGCCGAGGCCGAAGAGCCTCGCGTCCACAGCATTGCGGTAGTTGGCGCGCGAGTCTTTGAGGCAGGAGAGCGGTCCGAGTTTCGCAGCGAGCTGCTTCGCAGTCAGCGGCCTCGAGTCGGTGGACAGCAGCCCGAAGTCGATGCCGAGCCGTTGTCCGGTGACGTAGTAAGAGACGGAGACGTCGTCGCGGTTCTTGTGCGCGCTCATCCCGATGACGAGCGTGACGGTCTCCGCCGGCTCGGCGTCGCGGGCGAACTCCATCCACACGTAACCGTATTCGGCGTCCTGGCCGCGGTAGAGCAGGTTGGACTTCATGGTGCGGTTCTCGCCGCTGAACGGGTCGAGCCGGCGCGAGCTGAGACTGCCGTCGAGGATGAACGGGAAGAGTACCTCCAGCGCCTTCGTCTTACCCGAGCCGTTGTGCCCGCGCAGCGCGAGGCGCCCGTCGCCGAACACGAACTCCTCGTCGACGTAGTTCCACAGGTTGATGATCCCGGCGCGGGTCGGCTTGAACCTCGTCGTCATGATCCGTCCTCGTCGAGCAGGGTTGTGAGGTCGAGCGCGAGCTGCCCGTCGCGCCGCCCCCGGTTCGGGACCGCAGCCTTGATGTTCCGGTACCGCGCCGCAGCAGGAAGGACCAGCGCTCCCCCGGGCGTGCGCTGGATCAGTCGTAGATCGTCCAGCAGCACCAGCGCTTGGGCGAGCAGCCCGGGCGCGTCGTGTTTCCACTGGTCAGTGAACGACTCGGCGCCGAACTCGTCGAAAAGCTCCGCCAACATCCCGTCGAGGACCGTCTGCTCGATGAACGGCGCTTGCAGCGGGCCGCCGTCGCCGGAGTACGGTCGGGCCGCGTCGGGAACCGCGATCGCCTCGCTGCCGCCCGGCATGCCTTGATCGATGCGCGTAATCAGCTCGTCGAGCTGTTCTGCGGCGTTCGGCACCCGCGCGCGAACAACCTGGGTGTCGGGGTCTTCGAGCAGATCCGCGATCTTGGCGAGCAGGAGCCCGGCGGCACGGTTGATCGCCCCGCCGCGGCCGGGGAAACGCCGGTCGGTGAACCTGCCGGTCGGGTCGACCAACGCGATGCCTTCGGCGCGGCGTTCGACGTGCAGGCCGGTGAAGCGCTCCATGTTCGCGGCGAGCGCTTCAGAGCGCAGCGCGGCGGCGGTTTCCTCGTCCCACTGCCCGTAGTAGACCGCGGGAGTCTCGACAGTGAGGCGCCGCGCGCGCCGGGCGGCTGCCTCTCGGCGCAGGGTCTGTTCCCGGCGGCCGGAGCCGAGTTGGTCGGTTTCGAGCAGTCCGCGTGCGCTGGTGAGGAACTGGATGGGGCGTCCGGGACGAAAGAGCGTGGAGCAGATGTCGTGGTCGATGTCGTAGAGGGCGTCCCCGGCGTCGGGGTCGCGGGCCCAGCTTTCGGCGTCCCCCTCGGACAGGTTGAGCGCGCCGTGCGCGACGAGCCAGTCGACCGCGTCGACGACGGCCCGCTTGTGCTCGGTGACCGTGGCGTCGAACCCGAGTCCCGCGATCGCGTTGGCGCTCGGGCCCAGGTATTTGACGAGATCCACGAGGTCGATCTCAACACGGGATCGCTGGAAGGAGGCGAGGATGAGGCAGAGGTAGGCCAGGCGCCTGCGGTCGAACGGGCGCCCGTTGCGGGCCGAGAACAGTGCCTGCTGGGTGGCGTCCAGCGTGTCGATGCGTCGTATGAGACGCGCCTGGTGCGCGGTCGCCTCCAGGTGGTAGCCGAACAGCTCGCGGAAGTCCTTGACGAGAGTGTCCGCCCAGTACAAGACGGAGCGAAGCGCGCCGGCCGTCGGGCGGGTGGCGGTGATGACGTCGTTGGTGATCACGAGACGCGCGGCGTACTGGTAGGACTCGAGGTCGCTGGGCGTGATGTCGGCGGCGGCCGCGTATTCGGCCATCAGCCGCCTGCCTTGGCGTGGCCCGCCAGCGGAACGAGTTCGAGCGCGAACCCGGGCAGGTGAAGGACGCCGTCCACGGTGCGCACGGTGCTGCCAAGCGGCGAGGGAACAAGCCTCATCGTGAGCACCTCGTTGGCGCCGTTGGCAGCCGTGACGCGGCCCGCCACCACCGTCCGCGACTCCAGCGCCCGGGTGAGCAGCTTCAGCAGTTCACGTAGTTCAGAAGGTTCGAGCACGCGGCCGTGCGCTCCTGCTTCGAGGAGTTGCACCGCGGCTTCCCTCTCGGCCGCCCGCGCGGCGCTCTGCTGCTCACGCAGGCGCCGCACCGCAGCCTTCTTGTCGGCAGTCTGCTTCGGTACTCCGGGCGTGGGCGCCCTGCCCTTCTGGAACAACGTCATCGACACCTCGACCCCCGGCGCGTCCCACCAGGTCGAGCGCGAGGAGATCAACTCGGCGTCCTCGTGGACCGTGCCGAAGTGGCGGGCGGATCGCAGGTTGAACGCCGCCGACATCAGCGCGTGCGCGGCCTGCTCGTCCGGGGTGTCCACGATCCACGCCGCGAGGTGTTTGAGCTGGCTGCTGCGGTTGACTCCGCTGCGCTGTGCCTCGGTGATCTGCCGAAGCAGCGCGATCACTGCGGAAACAGCCGCCCGCGCCGTGTCCCGGACCTCGACGGCGCGCACGGGCGCGAGCGTGGTGGCCGGATGCTCGTCGCCTGGTACCGCACCGGTCGGTGAGGGGGAGGCTGTGAACCAGGCGCGCAGAGCCGCCCAGCGCCGTCCCCAGTCTTCGCGGATCCGATCGTAGCCGAGCAGGGGCCGTTCATCGGCGAGTGCCGCGCGGTCCAGGAGAGTGGCGAGTCCGGTCGCCTCGACGGCGGCCACGGCTTGGGCCAGGCGCGGCAGGTAGCGGTCGAGTTCGACCACGAAGTTGTTCAGGTGGCTCAGCAGCGCGTCCTTGTACCGCAAAAACGTCTCGGGCGAGATGTCAGTGCCCCGGGTGATGTCACCGAGGGTGAGGTGGAATCTCGCGCTGCGCTGGGCCATGTCCTGTACCGCGCGATCGAGGCTGTTGAGCCTCCGCACGATCTCGTCGCCGTCGGCCCCGCGATTGGCGGCTGCGAGGTTCTCGAAGTCGCGCAGGATGTCGGAGAAGGCGAGCCGGGAGAGGTTCGCGTCCTCGACCCGCGCCGCGAGCACGCTGCCGACGGCCTGGTAGGCGAGGTACCCAAGCTCGCTGAACTGGTAGACGGACTGCCGGTTGCGGTATTTCGCCAGCTTGCCGGCCCGTGCCGGGTCTTCGAGTCGGTGCAGGACCCCGTCGTCGGCGAGGTTGTCGAGGCGCTGGCGCAGGTTCTCCTCCACAGCGGGCGCGTCAGGGTTCTCACGGGAGAGCTCGGCAAGCACGCCTGCGACGTCGTTCGTGTGCGCCTGGGCCACGTGGGCGGCCCGGAGCCGGTCCATCGCACGCAGGATCCAGAGGTATACGAGCTGGTCGTCGCGGCGGATGAAACCGAACAGCCGCAGCCGGGTCGCGGCCTCAAGGCCGTCGACGTCCGAGCCTATGTTCCCGCCCGATTCGGCACGCTCTGTGTCCACCCCGTCATCCATGGCGATCATCCTAGCGCCTGTTGGGCTCCCGACCGCCGACGAGCAGTAACGGCACCGTCGTCCATCTCGGCCGCCGCGCAGCACTCGCCGAAACCTGGACTATTTGACGCGGCCAGCGAACCCTGCGCGACGACCCTCAACAGTTGCCTGATCATGCCGGCGAACTAGCCGAGGCGCCCGCACCGCCGTGCGAGGCCGCGGAAAGCGATCGCAGAGCCTCGAAAATTCGGTCGGGAAGTACGCGAAGCCTCACCGTGCACGGCCGCGTCCGGGACGTGCCCTGACCCGAGGAACGGACCTCAATCCTCACGCCGGATGCGCGCGGTCAGCGCCACGCCGACCGCTCGTTGCTGAAGGTCAAGACGAAGGAGCCTGCTTCGTCGGTCAGCGCAGCGTCCACGGAGAAGGCCTGCACGAAGCAGTCGGTGCGCACCATCTCGTGCAGCAGTTGGCTGACGGCCGCAGCGTGCACGGTCATCCGCCCCGACCGAGTCTCCACGGTCAGGACGTCAGCGCCGGGCCGGCTGGTGTAGTCGAGCAGAACGCGCGCCGGCATCGCCTGCTTCTCGAAACCCGCGGCCAGGACCTGCGCGTCCATCGCGAACTCGACCAGGACGAGGTCGCAGATCAGCGCCGTGCGCTGTGCCGGCGGCAGGGGGTAGATGCTGAACGGGGCGAAGTACGGGTTGCGCAGCTCCTGGCCTTGGAAGGTCAGCTGGCCTTGCAGGACGTTCATGGCCGTGGACATCAGCCGGCGGCGGGTCTCGGCGCGCCGGGCCTGGTAGCTCTCCCAGACCTCGCGGAAGTCGGCTCCGGACGTGGCGACCTTGGGCAGGTGCAGCACGCTGACGGCGCGGTCGCCCACGCGGGTGGAGACGTGGCCGTCGCGCGCGGCGACGTCCAGGACGCCCGAGAGCTCGCGGATGTGGGTGCGCAGCTGCACCGGGCTGCGTGTGATGTGCGCCCCGGTCGGCTCCAACGGGGCCGTTCCGGCTGCGGCGGCCAAGGCGGCCTCGGCCGCGCGCCGCTGCGTGGCGGCGGCCTTGCTGGTCCTGCGGTTCTGCGTGGCCTTGACCTCGTGCAGCTCCCGGTAGCCGTTGGCGTGCACTTCGGTCAGATCGTGGTGGCGCAGCACCGAGGTCAGGTCGTGCATCAACGTGAAGTGCCCTGATTCCCGGAAGGTTGCGACGATCCGCCCGATCTCGCTGCCCAGGCCTTCCTTCCCGACGATGAGACCGGACGTCGGGTGGTTGGCCAGGGCCGTGATGACCGCGCGGTCGTAACGGTGCACGCGCCAGGCAAGCCCATCCCCGACGTCGCGCAGTTGGCGCACGATCCTCGCTGCCGCCACTGCCTCGAGCTCCCAGTCGTGCGGATCGCGGCTATCCGGCGAGCATACCGGCGTCCAAAGCGGCCCGATGAACTCAAGCACGTCGGGATCGTGCTGGCCCTGCCAGTCAGGGCCCTTACCGTCGGCCAGCCGCTTGAGCGCGCGGTTGATATCGGCCACGGCCCACTGCGCGCGGTAGGAGTAGCGGAACAGCGCGGTCTGGAAGTTGTACAGGTCCCCGGGGTTGTGCCCGACCCGGTCCAGCCGGTCGAGCAGATTGTTGACCAACGCGACGTTCCGCATCTGTTCCGGATGATTCAGAACCCGCAGCAACGACGACTCGTCCAGACCGATCAACACAGGGCGCCTGCCCACGTTCGCCTCCTCTCACCTTCGGCACGGTGACCACAACGGCTTCCCCAGCCCCCGCACCGATTTCCTACGCAACAGCCCATGATTGCACACCGCTCATGCACAGTTCCAATCAGTTACCACGAGTGCGAACTCGCCCATTTGACACACACTTCCCCGCGCCGATTTGCACCCCCGCCCGGGCATCACCGGCGCCGCGGTGAACACGCCGTCCGCTGCCGCATCCGCCAGCGAGTCCTGCAGCACGCTCATCACCACCGACACGCTCGACGGCGACAGGCATCGCCCCGCACAGCCTGCGGGCGCACCCCGCCAGGTCGAGCGCCGTGACCTGCCCGATCGGGATGGTGCCGGATGAGCCCTGCATGCCCGAGTTGTCAGAGCAACGCTGCTACTCGTCGTCAACGGCCTCGGCGGTCTCGGGTTCCGCGGCCGGCGTCGGGTCTTCCTGCGCCGTTCGCCGGTACTGCGGATGATCGAGGTCCATCTGCTTGGCCGCGTGCAGGGGGACGGGATACCGGGAGCGGTCCGACCAGAACTGCGCCTGGTGACACAGTTTCGCGGCCGCGATAGCGAGCGCCTCGCGGGAGATGCGCGGGTCGAAGGCGATCGGGTAGATCTCGGTCGCGGTCATGGAGTACCAGTTCTGCGGCATCTCGCCCTTGCGGCGTTCTGCCGCGACCTGCGACTGGACGGACTTCTTCGCCTCCCACCGCGTGTACTTCGCCCCCAGGCGCCCGCCGCTGCCCCGAAAGGGGCGCGGCACATTGCACAGGATCCACACGGGCGTGGCGAAATCGGTCTCAACGCGGAAAAGGGTCTGCGCCGTCTCGTAGTCGGTGCTCGTGCCGGCCTTCGTGACCTTGGAGGAGCTCACCGGCTGCGGGACCTCCTCGTCGTCGATGTTGACGCGCACCACCGCCTTGGGCCGCTGGTCGCTCTGCAGGCTGGAGCCGGGAAGCCAGTACTTGCTCTTTCCGCTCGCCTGGTCCGCACCCTGGCACACGTTCTGCAGCCCGCTCCACATGCGCCGGGCGGCGAGTTCGTCGACCGTGACGACGTACCCGGTTCCGTCGAGCTCCTCAGCCAATTCCCGCAGCGCCCGCTCGACGTCGTCGGCCGCCTCGTCCCACCGCTGCCGATAGGTCCTCTTCTCGCCGGGCTCCGGATAGGCCCGGGCGTGGAAAGAGGTCTGTGCCGTGCGATACGGCTGCCACTCGGGTTTGGCCGTGCTCCACCCGAGCATCGTCCACACCCCTTCGGGGTCCGCGGGAGGAACCACCGCCGTCGCCGTGATCACGACCTTGGGCGAGCCTTCCTCGTCCTTACGGCGGTTCTGCTGGCGCACGTAGATGCCCACATGCGCGAGGTCATCGACCCGTGGCGAGTCCTTCTCGGGCTTGAGCGCGTTGGCGATGCGGTCGTCGATGATGCCGAGTGAGCGGTACAGGTCGAGCAGCGCCATCTCGGCGGGATGGTCGTCCTTCTTCACCTGCACGACACCGCGATCGGTGCGCCCGAGGAGATACTGCGTGGGGATGCCGAGACGGGCGAGAACCGCGTGCGTCTGATGCTTGGCGTCGAGTTCCTCAAGGTTCTCATAACCGGCCTGTTCCTGCTCGGCGTGCTCCGGGCGAGGGAACTCGGTCTCACACCACGCCGCGACGACGGTCGTCGCCTCGTCGAGAGCCAGGACCGGACGGATCGCCTCCAACGCCCGCGCCCGTCCTTCGGCGCGGCCCGGACTCAGGAACTCCTGCGCAGCGCAGAAGACGGCCGTGACGGAGCGGCCGTGCAGTTCGATCTCCTGACCGTCGACCGGATCGAGACCCGTCGTGGGCAGAGCGTAGGTGTCCGCGAGGGTCTTGAGCATGCGCAGCCGCGTCTCGTCGCGGTACCACAGGCACACGAGCCGCAGCTTCTTGAACCCCGCAGCCTCGATGCACGCCACGATGGAGTCCGCGGACGGGAACGCACTGCCGCGAGGACGCAGGGACTCCTTGCTGCCGGTCTCCTGCTTCTCCTGCTTGCGCCGTTCGAGTTCCTGTTTGGGCACCGTCTCCGGGTCCGTGGGCCGGTGCGGAAGGCTCATCGCCACCTCCCGCATCACCAGCGGCACCGCCTTGCCGTCGAAGACGGTCTCAACATGCTCGTGCAGCTTCCGCAGATGGTGCATGCCGACGCCGGTGCCGATGGGGAACTGGACGTTTCTGCCCAGTACCGGCCACACCTGCCCGGGGCGCTCGCGGGCGAAGCGGATGCGTTCGCCGTTCTCGCGGGCTTCGGCCAGCAGCTTCTGCTCGCGTCGGGAGCGCTCGTCGATGGCGCGCAGGATCGAGTAGTCCATCTCGAGCCTGCCCAGTGCCTCAAGGGCGAGGCGGTTGACGGTGCGCGCGCCGCCTCGGCCGTTGAGGGCGATCTGCAGAATCGGATGCTGCTCGTCGCGCGGCACCGCCAGCGCCGTCGAGGCGAATACCAGGGAATCGTCGATGCGCGTGACGTGGGAGGTCAGCTGCAGGATCGGGCTTTGGATGTTGGGCATCGTCTTCAGGCGCAGCGCAGTACGCGAGAGCGCGAAGCGCCCGCCCTGCTCGTTCTCCCACGGCGTATCGATCGCCACCAGGCCGCCGCCGGTGTCCGGGCGCAGCTTGACCTCCCTCGTCTCGGAGATCTTCAGGTGACGGTTGGCCAGCGTGCGGGAGATGTCCCAGCCGATGGTGCGGAAAACCCATCCCGGCGCGGTCGGCTGTTGCCTGGATGTGGGTGCGAGATGCTCGGCCAACCGGCGTTCGACCTGCGGCGTCGCGGCGATGCGGCTCGCGAGTACGGGAGGGGCCGAAAGGTCGATCGTCTCGATCGCGGCGCCGGAGGCGAGGTGGTAGGTCAAGGTGAACACCCGCTCGAGCAGCCGGTCATCGAGCGGTTCGCGGGAGGCGAGGAACGGACCGCGCTTGTCCGGGTCGAAGTAGACGTACCCGCCGGTGAGCACCTTCAGGACGGTGGTGGCGATCGAGTAGGGGACCTGCGCGGAGTCGTTGCCGTAGCGGCGCTTGCACTGGAAATCGAAGTCGTCCCAGAGTTTCGCGGTCGCCTCATCCAGGTCGCGCACGAACACGCAAGCGTTACCGACCAGGTCGGGCGTTGCGCGGAAGGCGAGGGCGTTGAGGTACTTGCCGGGCTCGTCGTGCTTGCTCACGCGTGTTCTTCTCCTCGGCTGCCCGGGTACTCGGGCGTGGAAGCTTCGATGCCTGCGTACGACAGGAAGGCGCCGAGCGCCTCGCCGTACAGGTCGTTCATGCGGGCGCGGACTTCGGGCGTCCACTGGGAATGGATGCGCCGCAGCACGGTTTCCAGGTCCGCGCTCCAGGTGTCCTCGTGGAAGGCGTAGTCGACCATGTGCAGCACGGCCTCGGTGCCCCCTCGCCGCGCCCGGCCGGCCAACTGGATGAGGTCGACGATCATTCCTGCGACGACCTCCTCCTGCAGCGGCTTGTGCATCGCCGTGAACTGGGGCGCGGTGCGCAGCATCAGTTCGAGCCTGTCCCAGGCCGCGTCAGCGGCCGCGGCCAGCGCGGTGCAGGGATCGGTGTCCGAGTCGCGCGCCAACGCGCGCATGCCGGCGGCGTTGATGGACCCATACATCTCCGCGGGATCATCGATGCGCGCCAGCGGCCTGACACACAGATAGACCGAGCGCACGGCCGAGCGCGTCCCGACGACGATGTTCAAGCCGCGTGCGATCAGGGGCAGCGGAACGACCAGGATCTTGCCGTAGTGGGGGAAATCCTCGAACTCCTCGAACGTCAGCCGCGTGGCAATACTCTGGCGGGGCAGGTCGGGGTTGCCCGCATGCTTGTCGCCGGCGCGCACGGCCAGGCACAGGCCGCCGTCGAAGCGCCCTGCCCGGGCGATGCCGGTCGCCAGGTGGGCGCACTGCTCGTAGGAGTTGGCCACCACCAGCACGCGGGCGCGGTCTTGGGGTCCGGGGACGATCGCTGCGAAATTGAACGCTAAGCACTTCGGAGTTGATCATGCCTGTGACCAGGGCTAGCTTCTGGCGGCATGTCAGTTGAGAATCTTTCTGAAGAGCAGGTGGCCCGCTACGGCCGGTTCGCTGGTGACCCGACGCCCCAGGAACTGGAGGAGTTCTTTCTCCTGGACGAGACCGCGTTGGAGCTGGCCCGCACGAAGCGGCGCGGGTACAACCGGTTGGGTTGGGCGGTGCAGTGGGGCACGGTGCGGATGCTCGGGATGTTCCTGTCCCAGCCCTCGCAGGTCCCGGAGGTGGTCGCCGAGTTTGTGGCGGAGCAGGTCGGCGGGGTGGATGCGGCCAGCCTCAAGCAGTATCCTGACCGGCTGCCGACCCAGCACGAGCACGCGCGGGAGATCCGCGGCCTGCTCGGGTTCCGCGAGTTCGATGCCGCGGAGCTGGATTTGCGGGCGTTCGTCGCGGGCCGGGTGTGGGTCTCGAACGAGGGTCCCCGGGCGTTGTTCGACCGGGCGGTGGTCTGGCTGATCAAGCACCGGGTGCTGCTGCCGAGGATCACCACGCTCGCCCGGCTGGTGCCCGAGGTCCGCGCCGGCGAGCAGGCTTTGATCAACGCGGTGATGGATGCCGAGGTGAGCCCGGAGCTGCGCAGGACGCTGCTCGGGGTGCTCACGGTGCCGGACGGCCAGAGGGTCTCGACGCTGGAGCGGTGGCGCACTCCGGTGCGGGATGTCTCCGGGCGCGGGCAGCGTACCTCGCTGCTGCTGGCGCAGGAGATCAGGGAGACGAACGCCCGGGGTGTGGATCTGTGGCGGGTGCCGGAGGTCAAGACGGCGGAGCTCGCGCGGTTCGGGTTGGCGACGAAGGCACCGAAGCTGCGCGAGCTGGCCGAGCCGCGGCGCACCGCGACGCTGTTGTCCATCGTCCGGCACCTGGAGTCCTCCTCGGTCGATGACGCGCTGACGCTGTTCGACGTGCTGATGTCGACGAAGCTGTTGGCGCGGGCGCAGCGGGCGGATGTGAAGGAGAAGCTGCGGACCTGGCCGAAGCTGCGCAAGGCCGCGGCGAAGGTGGGCGCGGCGGTGGAGGTGCTTTTGGAGACCCCGGCCGATGCCGAGGGCAGCGCCGGTCCGGTCAGCGTCGCCGAGGCGTGGACGCTGATCGAGCAGGTGGTGACCCGTCAGGAGCTGATCGAGGCGATGGCGGATCTGGCCGAGGTGCTTCCCCCGCCTGCCGACGGGGACGCCGACGCCGCGTGGCGCTCCCAGCTGATGGAGCGTTACGCGACGGTGCGCCCGTTCATCGCGCTGCTCGGGGACGTGGTGCCGTGGGGCACGACCGAGGCCGGCGCCCCGGTGATCGCCGCGTTGGAGGCGCTGCCGACGGTGGTTGCGCGGCGCAAGCCCGCCCCGGCGCACGTCGATGCGCGGCTGCTGGCGGACGGCACCTGGAAGCGGCTGGTCTTGGGCAATCCGGAGTTGGCCCCGGCCGGGCTGATCGACAAGTCCGCGTGGACGTTCTGCGTGCTCGACACCCTGCACACCGCGCTCAAGCGGCGGGACGTTTTCGCGCTCGGCGCGGACGTGTGGGGTGATCCGCGCGCGCGGCTGCTGGCCGGGCCGGAGTGGTCGGCCGCGCGGGAGAAGGTGACTGCGGGCCTGGATCTGCCGGGCAGCGCGGAGGAGCACCTCGGGGAGTTGCGGCTGCTGCTGGATGAGACTTTCCGGCACGTGGCCGAGGCGCTGCCGGACAACGCGAGCGCGTCGGTTCGCGACGGGCGGCTGCGGGTGGACCGGCTGGATGCGGAGATCGAGCCGACCGGGATGAAGAGCGTGCGGGACGCGGTGGACGCGATGATGCCGAAGGTCGACTATCCCGAGCTGCTGCTGGAGGTGCATGCGCACACCGGCGTGTTCGGCGCGTTCGAGCACATCAGCGGGTTGGCGGCGCGGCGGGAGGATCTGGAGATATCCCTGACGGCGCTGCTGGTGTCGAAGTCCACGAACATCGGGCTGGATCCGGTAGTCAAGCCGGGCGAGGCTGCGCTGACGCGGGGAAGGCTGGTCGGGGTGGACTACGGGCACTTCAACCTCCCCGGCATCACTGCCGCCTCCGCCCTGCTCGTGAAGGGGCAGGGCGAGATCCCGATCGCGCGTGATCACTGGGGCGGCGGGCTGGTGGCCTCTGCCGACGGGATGCGGTTCGCCGTCCCGGTGCGCAACCTCCACGCCCGTCCGAACCGGAAGTATTTCGGCAACGGGCGCGGGGCGACCTGGCTCAACGTCGTCTCGGACCGGGTGATGGGGCTTGGCGGGATCGTGATGCCCGGCACGCTGCGCGACTCGCTCGGCATCCTCGACGCGGTGATCAATATCGAGGCGGGCATCCGTCCCGAGGTCGTGATCACCGATACGGCCTCGTACAGCGATCTGGTGTTCGGCCTGTTCGCGATCTTGGGCTATCAGTTCTCCCCGCGGATCGCGGACATCTCGGATGCGCGGCTGTGGCGCTTCGAGATGAATGCGGACTACGGCCCGTTGGAGGCGGTCTCGCGCCAGCGGATCCAGACCGAGAAGATCGTCGCGCACTGGGAGGACATGCTGCGGGTCGCAGGCTCCCTGCAGACCGGCCGGGTCCGGGCTCACGACCTTTTGCGGATGATGAGCACGGACGGGCGCACCACCGGGCTCGGGGAGGCCTTCGCGCACTACGGGAGGATCTTCAAGACCCTGCACCTGCTGCAGTACATCGATGACGAGGCCTATCGGCGGATGATCGGGGTGCAGTTGAACATCGGCGAGGCCCGTCACGCCCTGGCCCGGCGGATCTTCTTCGGTCGGCTCGGGGAGCTGCGGGCGGGCTACCGCGAGGGCATGGAGGACCAGCTCGGCGCGCTCGGCCTGGCCCTGAACGCCGTTGTCTACTGGAATAGCCTGTATATCGATGCCGCCGTGAACGAGCTCGAAGCTCAGGGCTGGGGTCTTTCGAGCGAGATCCGCGCGCGCCTGTCTCCCCTGGGGTTCGAGCACATCAACTTCCACGGCCGCTACCCCATCGTGCGCACCCACACCGACGGGCAGCTGCGCGCGCTGCGCCCGCTCGGCGGCGAGCAAGGCGAATAGCCTTCGCTCCGTCGGCCGCCGTCACCCGTCGGCCGCCGTCACCCGGCGGCCGCCGTCACCCGGCGGCCGCCGTCACCCGGCGGCCGCCGTCACCCGGCGGCGGCCGGCGCCTGCGCCCGATGCCGTGATCAGGGCTCTGGGAGGGTATAGGGAGGTCATGGGCGGTGGTGAGGTAGGTGGGAGCGTTTCGCGTGGCGGGCCGGTCTCCGGGTTGCGGGCGGCGCGCTGGGCCCGGAACTGGACGTTGCAGGAGGTGGTCGAGCAGATCGACGCGCGCTCGCCGGGCGGGGAGTCGGGGGTGACGGCGTCTCTGGTCTCGGCGTGGGAGCTGGGCAAGATCCGGACGTCGGCGCGGTACCGGCGGGTGCTGTGCGCCGTGTACGGGCAGGGACCCGAGGCCTTGTTCGCCCACCAGGACGACACCGCGGCCCGGGGGCCGGGGCCCGCGGCGGTCGAGCGGGACCTGGGGGCGTTGCGGGTGCTGGTGGGTTATCGGGCGCTGCTGGCCGGGATGGTGGAGGTCGTGCACGACGCTCAGGAGCACCTTGTCGTGACCGGGTCTCGGTCGCGTTCAACGGCGTATCTCGAATCGATCGAGGCGGCGTTGGCGGCCCGTCCCGGTCTGGTGCATTACCGGGTGCTCTACGGTCCGCCCCGGCATGGCGAGTTGGTCCGGCATCTTGAGCGGCTGTTGGAGATCCGTGATCCGGCGGACCGCTCGATGGGGTGCAAGACGCTGCATCTGGGGATCGTGGCGGACACGGCGCGCACCCCGGAGCGGTTCTTCGTGGCGTCGGAGCGCGACGCGGTCGCGATCATTCCGTCGGTCTCTACCGCGGAGTCCTTCGATACCGGCATCCTGTTGGGCAAGGAGGCGGCGGCCGGGCTGCTGGCTCACGGGCGTGAGGCGTATGCCGGGGCCCGGCGGATCGAGTCCATCGAGGCGATCAGGGAACTGGCGGTGGCGAAATGAGCACGCAGGAGCGGTACGAGGAAGGTGTCGCAGTCGGTCCGATGGCCGCTGCGCAGGACGATCGCGAGGCCGTGCTCGATCTCGCCCAACGCCTGGTGCGCATTCGCAGCCGGGCCGGTGTCGATGACTACGAGCCGATCCTCGGGACGCTGGAGGGCTGGCTCGCCGGCGCGGGGCTGGCGTACCGCCGCCTGCACGGCGAAGACGGCGCGGTGGTGGGGCTGGTGTGCGAGATCCGCGGCGGTCGGCCGGGGCCGCGGATCGTGCTGGACGCGTGCGTGGACACCGCCCCCTTCGGCGACCTCGACGCCTGGACCCATCCGCCGACGGCGGGCGTCATCGAGGACGGGTGGCTGCACGGGCGCGGGTCGGCGGATTCGAAGACCGGAGCGGCGATCTTCCTGCACCTCGCGGCGCGCGTGGCGCAGGTCGCGGACCGGTTGGCGGGTGACCTGGTGGTGCTGCTGGACGCCGACGAGCACACCGGCGGGTTCGGCGGAGCGAAGGCCTACATGGCCGGCGGGCAGGCACCGGGCCGGGTGGACGGTGTGATGATCGGATATCCCGGCGCCGATCACGTCGTGGTCGGCGGGCGCGGGGTGCTGCGGCTGCGCCTGGACGTGCACGGCGTCGCCGCGCACTCAGGCGGGCGGGCTGCGTCGCCGAACGCGATCAGCAAGGCCGCCGCGCTGATCGCGGCGCTGGACGAGCCGCTTCCGGGGGCCGACGCGTCCTGGTTCGGGCTGGCGCCGAAGCTGTCGGTGACCGAGATCCACGCCGGCGAAGGATATTCGGTGACCCCGGACCTGGCCCACCTGCATATCGATGTGCGCCTGACGCCCGACTTCGACCAGGCCGCCGCCGTGGCGCTGCTGCGCGAGCGCGTCGCCGCGGTGGACGGGCGCTGGCCCGGCACCGCGGCCACCGACGTGCACACGGTGATGGCCTGGCCGCCCTACCGGCTGCCCGAGGACCATCCCCTGGCGACCGCGCTGCTCAAGGCCGCGCACGACGTCGGGTTGCAGACCGCGCCGAAGGTCGCGGGCCCGTCGAACATCGGCAACTACCTGGCCGGGCTGGGGGTGGCGGCCACCGCCGGGTTCGGGGTCGAGTACGTCGGGCTGCACGCCACCGACGAACGCATCCGCATCGCCTCGATCGTTCCGGTCCAGGCCGCCTACCACCAGGCCGTCCTGGACCTGCTCGGCTGACGACCCGCCGCCTGCTGCCATCCGTTTATCAGTTCTCTGCCAATGGCAGCGGATTGCTCGCGGATGCTCTCGCCCGCGCACGTGCCCGTGCGGTCTCCTGGTGTCATCGACAAACCTTGCCCGGCCTCCGCGACCCGGCGCCGGGCACCAGGGGGAAAGGGGTGCGAGATGACCCAGCGAGCCACCCGCAGGCCGCAGCTCCGGGCCGATGTCAGGGATCTGGTCGAGGCCGGACTGCTGGAGATCGGCGACGGGGCGCACATCGCCGTGTCCGCCGTGTTCGAGCCCGCCGACCACCTCGGCACGCTGCGCCCGATCCTGATCGGCGAACGCGCCAGGATCGAGGCCGGGGCCGTGGTGCACGGAGGGGTGAGCATCGCCGCGGGCGCCCGGATCGAGGAGCACGCCGTGGTCGGCAAGCCCGAGCTCGGCTATGCGGTCGGCCAGAACTACCCCGGCGCCGGCGCCCCGACCGAGATCGGCGAGAACGCCGTGATCCGCTCCGGGGCGATCGTGTACGCCGGAGTGCGCATCGGGGCCGGCAGCGCGATCGGCCACCACACCCTGCTGCGCTCGCTCGTCGTGATCGGCGCGGGCAGCCAGCTCGGATACGGCATGAGCGTGGAGCGCGCCACCCGCATCGGCGACGGCGTGCGCTGCTCACCGCTCACCCACCTGACCTCCGAGGTCCAGGTCGCAGACCGGGTGTTTCTCGGCGCGGGGATCCGCACCGTCAACGACAAGGAACTGATCTGGCGCGAGACCGGGCGCGAACCCGTACTCGCCCCGCCGAGGTTCGAGCGCGGCGCCAAGGTCGGATCCGGGGCCGTGATCCTGGGCGGGATCACCATCGGCGAAGGCGCCCTGGTCGGCGCCGGGGCCGTGGTCACCCGCGACATCCCGCCCGGTGCGAGGGCGTACGGCGTCCCGGCCCGCGTGCAGCAGCGAAAGGAGGAGACCGCGTGAACAACCTGGGAGCACTCCCGGCCTGGCTCGCTCCGCTGCGCCCGGCCCTGCCCGGACTCGACCCCGGCGACTGGGACCTGCTCGACGAGTTCGAGCACGCCCTGGCCGCGGCGCTGCCCTCGGCTGCGCCGGACGCCGGGCGGCGTCCGGCGCAGCTACTGGAACTGCGCGGCGCGCTCGCCCGCGCCGGGTTCGCCGACGTATGCCTGCCGCCCGCGCACGGCGGGCGCGGGCGGGGCTTGGCCGTCCAGGGGCTGATGCAGTTCATCGCCGGGTTCTACGACACCGACCTGCGCGATGCCACGGGCCCCGGCCACGGCCGGATGATCCAGGCCCACGCCAGTCCGGCAGCACGCGCCGTGTGGCAGCCGCGGCTGGCCTCTGGTGAGTTGGTCGGGATCGCGGCCACCGAACGCCACGGCGGCTCGCGCCTGCCCGCGATCACCACCGCGGCGCGCCGCCGTCCGGGCGGCGGCTGGTGGCTGACCGGGGAGAAGACCTGGATCTCCCGGCTGGACGAGGCCGGCGCCTTCGTCGTGTTCGCCACGATCGAGGACCGCGGGGTCAGTGCCGCGCTCGTCCCGGCGAACGCGCCCGGCCTGCTACGCACCGCCAACCGGCCCGCCGGGCTGTCCGGGTGGTCCTGGGGCTCGCTGCACCTGGGCGAGGTCCACCTGCGCGAGGACGATCTGATCGGCGCCCCGGGCGATGGGCTGCGCGTGTTCGACGAGCACTTCGCCGTCTTCCGCCCCCTGGTCACCGCCACCGCCCTCGGGACCGCCGCCGGCGTGCACACCGCGGTCACCGGGATCCTGCGCGCCCGGGTGGCCTGCGGCATCCTCACCTCGCTGCGCGACACCGCGCTGGTCCGCCTCGGCGAGAGCCACGCCCAGATCAACGCCGCGCTGCTGCACACCCTGGCCGCGCTGCGCCTGGCCGAGACCGGCTCACCGCACGCCGCCGTGTTCTCCCGCACCGGAAAAGCCACCGGCGTCGCGACCGCGCACCGCGCCGCGCACGAACTGCCCCTGCTGGTCGGGGCGTTCGGCTTCCAGGACGGCCACCGCCTGGTCAAGGCCCGCCGCGACCTGGACGCCCTGCAGTTGGCGGACGGGATCGGCGAGGAACTGCTGCGCTCCGCCGGACGCATCCTGACCGGCACGCCGACCGACACGCACCGCACTGACAGGCCGTCAGACCTGCGGCGCGACCGACTCACCGAGGAGCCCGCCCGTGCCTGACACGCTTTCGACCAGCCAGCCGACCGGCCCCGACGCCCTGGCCGCCCGGTTCCGGCACTTCGCCGCCGTGCGCACCGGCGCCTACGCGCCCTTGTACGCGGTCCTGGGTGCCGTGATCGCCGAGGACCAGGAGCTGCTGACGATCGCCGCGCACGCCCCGTCCGGGCAGAGCGCGCCGGACCTGATGCTCGCCGCCGTGCACTACCTGCTGGCCGAGACCCCCGAGCACCGACTGGCCGGGTTCTACCCGACCCTGACCCGGACGCCCGCGCCCCCGGGCGCGGCCGGGCCGGCGCTGCGCGAGTTCGCGCTGGCACGCAGCGTCGAGCTCAAAACCCTGATCGGGCAGCGCACCGTGCAGACCAACGAGGTGCGCCGCTGCGCCTACCTGCTGCCCGCGCTCCAACTCGTCGCTGCGCTCACCGGCGGTCGTGAACTCGCGCTCATCGAGGCCGGCACCAGCGCGGGCTTGAACCTGCTGATCGACCGCTACGCCTACCGCTACGGCTTGGCCCCGGTCGGCGACCCGTCCGCCGAGCTCGTACTGGACTGCGAACCGCGCGGGCCGTACCAGGCCCCGATCACCCTGCCCGCCCTGCGCATCGCCTGGCGCGCCGGACTGGACCTCAATCCCCTCGACGCCAACGACCCCGCCGACCAGGCGTGGCTTTCCGCCCTGGTCTGGCCCGACCACCCGCAGCGCCTGGAACGGCTTCGCGCCGCCACCCGCATCGCGGCCCGGTGCGAGCGGCCCCGCTTCTACACCGGCGACGCCGCCGCGACGCTGCCCGCTGCGATCGCCGACGCCCCGGTCGAGCACGCGGTGTGCCTGATGCACACCGCGTTCCTCGCCCACCTCCCGCCGACCGCCCGCGAACGCTTCGAGCAGCTGGTACCGCAGCTCTCGGCCGACCGGCCGATCTACTGGATCCACGCCGAACCACGCACCGACCCCGACGAGCCACGGCTCCAGCTGTCAGTCGCGGTCGCCGGACACATCGAGGCCACCTGGCGCCTGGCCGACTACCACCCGCACGGCGAATGGATCGCCTGGAGCGGGACCGACCCGGTCACGATCAGCTGACCGGCACGCCGTTCTCCAGATACACCGGGCCACCCGGAACATCCAGCGCCGCCAGGCACGACTCGACGCGCCGGGCCAGCAGCGGCGAGAGCAGTCGGCGCGCGCCGTCCAGGTCGACGAACGCGCACGAGCGCAGCTCCTCGGGAGGAAGCGCGATCCCCGCTGCTTGCTCGGGCGCCAGGACGCCGCCGTCGAACACCGTGATCAGCCCCTCGCTGCGCTCGGGCCGCGGCGGCACCCAGTCCACCGCCACCAGCCGCCGCGGCACCACGTCGAGCCCGAGCTCCTCCTTCACCTCCCGGCGCCCCGCCTCCAACGGCGACTCCCCGAGCTCCACCGCGCCGCCCGGCAGATCCCAGTACGGCTTGTACGTCGGCTCCACCAGCAGCACCCGGCCGAGATCGTCGAACAACAGCACGGAGGCGGCCATGCGCTTGCGCGGCAGCGACGCGTCCCACTCCGAGAGCCCGGCGACAGAATCAGAACTCATGCCCCGACCCTAACGGCGCCCGCGGCGCGGCCGCGACCGCACACACCGCCGCACTCCCGCGGGCGGGCGGTGTCAGGGTCGGGCCTGTTCTTGCAGCCGGTCGCGCAGTTTCGCATCGACGGGGTCGAGCACACGGGCCGGGCGCGGGCGCGGCAGCCCGTGGCCGCTCGTCGCGTCGGCGAGGGCGGCGTATTCGGTGCGGGCGGCTTCGACGGCCTCGGGGTAGGCCTGCGCGTTCTCATGCTCGGAAAGCGCCCGGTAGATGCTCGCGAGGCTCGGGTTCTTCCCGACGCGCTTGCCCGTGGGGATGATCAGGTCCGGGCGGATCGACTCGACGGACTCGCCCGCGGCCCGCCGACGCAGCACCGTGTGCAGCATGTCGTCGGTGATCACCTGGGGGCGCCCGCCGAGCTTGCCGCGTCGCGCGGCGGCGTCAAGGCCTTCGAGGGTGGCCTCGCGGATGTTCTCCCGCTCGGTCTCGGCCATCGCGGCGAAGAACCCGAACAGCATCCGCCCCGGCCCGGTCGGGTCGTAGATCCCGGGCAGGGGGCCGGCGAGCATCTCCAGGACGAGGCCGTGCGCCTGCAGGTGGTCCGCCAGCGCGGTCAGTTCGGCCGCATCGCGCCCGAGCCGCTTCATCTCGTACACCGTCAGCATCACCCGGCAGTGCGGGGCGTGCGCCTTGATCTGACGGGCGAGCGCGAGGGCGGCTTCGAACTTCGGGCGCACCCGCACCCGGGTGCTGACCTTCTCCGCGAAGATCTTCTCCCTCGGGATGCCGTGCGCCGCCAGCGCGTCGAGCTGGGACTGGAGTTCCTGAGTCAGCGTGCTGCATCGGGCGTAGCCGACGCGGATGTCCGCACTCGGGGAATCCTGGGCGATCGGGGTCGGCGGCGCCGTGCCGGGCCGCCAGGGCTGGCCCGGGCCGCGGTCGGCCGGGGTCGGTACGCGCAGTTCCTTGGCGAGACGGGGCACCTTCTTGAACCGGCCGGTGTGGTAGATCCCGGCGACCGCGCCCGAGCGCGCGCGGCACGGCGAGCCCGGCTCGGCCCCGCACCGCGGGCACGGGTGCCGCTCGACGTCGTCCGCGTCGGGAGTGTCGGATTCGGGCAGGTTCTGATGGTCCGTCACACCGTGGATTCTCTCACAAACATTTCGCACAACGGGGTCCGGGCCGAACTTCCGTGAGAACGGGTTCTGAGAAGAATTCGGGCCCTCGTGCCCGGTGCCGCGCTCCGATGTTGATCTTCTCCGGGAATGGACCGTTTCTGAGAAACGGAAACGGGGCCCACCGAAGCTCTTCGGAAGATCTTCGGATCAGATCTTATTTGACAGATCTGACAATAAGATCTAAGGTTAAGATCTGACTGAGTTTTTTCCGTAAGCGTCCGGAAGGTTGGGCTGAGGATGTCGGAGCACAAGGGGACCATTCAGATCGCGGGTGCGCTGTGTGTGCAGCGGGGCACCCGTATGCTGCAGGCGTTCACCGACGCCGTCACCGTGTCGGAGCACCAGAGGATCGACATCTTCGATCCGGACACCAACGCCGGGTACCAGCGCGCGCCCGTCACTGCCCGGGTCCGCAAGGCGGCGCGATACTACGACGAGAAGCAGGGCCGGATGCCCAACCCGCTGCTCGTCAACGTGCGCAAGCAGGACATGGACGAGAAGCGGGTGGTCGTCGTGGTGGACACGGACCAGGCCGGCTACGAGAACGCCGTCCTGGAGGGCGGAAACTGGATAGGGACCGGGCGAATCGAGTTCAGTGCCGGTCTGGCGCTGTGGATCTACGACGGCCAGCACCGGTCGGGCGGCCTGAACCAGCTGCTGAGCGGTCAGACGGAGTACGAGGACTTCCCCGTGCCCATCAGCCTCACCCTCGGGCTCGACCCGGGCGAGGAGATGCGCGAGTTCTACGAGGTCAACACCAACGCGGCCCCCGTCAAGACCGACCTCGCCTGGCAACTGCTGACGAAGATGGCCGAGGACGACCCCGAGCTGCGAGAGATGCTCGCGGCGGAGGACAAGGACTGGGTCACCCGCGCCTACGCCATCGTGGACGAGCTGGAGAAGCTCGACGGCCCGTGGCGCGGCCGGTTCCAGGAAGCGAACCGTCGCAAGACCAGGGGCGACGGGGTGACCATCCCCAAGCCGCAGTTTGCGCGATCCCTCAAGCCGGTGCTCGACATGCCCTCCTTCAAGCGCGCCGACGCGGCGACCGTCGCCGCCGTGCTCAACGCGTACTGGACCGGCATCAAGCAGGTCATGCCCGAGCCCTTCGAGGCGGCCCAGGACTTCGTCTTGCAGAAGGGAAACGGCGCCGTTGCACTGCACCGCGTACTGCCCCAGGTGGTCGAAGTCGTACGCAGCAACGGCGGACGACTCGGCCAACCGGACGCCTACGCCCACGTCATGACAGAACTGCCCACCCTCGAAGGCGAGGCTGTTGACAACGACGGCCAGCGCACGACCCGCTCGGGCGCCGACTTCTGGCGGGTGGGCTCGGTCGCCTCGGGATTCAGCGGCGACGCCGGCCGCAGGAGGCTGGGCCTGCTGATCCAAAGCCGCCTGCCCTCGCCCGCCGAGACGATCCAACTCTGATATGTGCGCCCGTCGCGCCTTGCGCGCGGGCCATCGAGCCCTCGATACAACAGGTTCTCTGCCAGGAGAGGTGAAGAACGTCATGATCCTCAGCACCAATCCGCTCGCGCACAGGACGGTGCTCACCGTTCCGCACGCGGAGAACCCCTTCCAGGGCGTCCGCCGCATCAGTGCCAGGTGGCTCACCGGCAAGTTCGGCTCCGCCCCGTCTGCCTCAGGCCATCACCGCCTCGACGAGGTATCGGTCCTGACCAACCAGGCGTCCTACCTGACAAGCGGCGCTGAGCATGCGATACGCCTTCAGCTGCGCGAGGACAAGGCCGAGGCCACCTGGCGCACCACCATCACCGCCGTTGCCGCCGACGACACCTCCGCGCTGCTCTCGGTGAGCCTGGAGGTGTTTCCCAACGGCAGCACCCCACTGCCGTCCGCACGGCCGCGCTTGGTATGCGACCTGGTCCAGGAGTTCAAGCCGGTCGACGGCCCCGCGCCGTTGGCCCTCAAGGCTCACGACACGGGCTCCGAAGGCGTCGACGCGCTGATAGACGTGCTGTGCGACCCCGCCCGGCGCATGCCGGTTATCGTGGCGGCCCAGCCGCTGCGTCCCAATCCACTGTGGTCACAGCGCATCGGCGCGGTGATGCGAGACTGCGCCGGGGCGGCCTCGCTGTACCTGCTTACCGACGCCGAGACCGTCGACGCGTTCCGCGCCGCGATCGGTGAGCACCACCGGGTTGCGCCCGGCTCGGTACGGACCTTCCTGCCCGAGGTCGACCCGGCGTGGCCGGACGACGCGCCACGCCACCGATTCCTGACCGTGGCCCGGCTCGGCGACCCTCAGGACCACGCTTGGCGAGGACTCGCCCGCACCGTCCAACGGCTATCCACCGAAGCCCCGCTGCCAGACGCCCTGCGCTCCCTCTCCTTCCCCGACGACGACGGCCATCGGCGCCGCGAAGAACGGCAGGCCGCACTCGCCGCTGCCCGGCCCACCGGCGAACTGGCGAAAATGCGCACCGACGTCGAAGAGCTCAGGGCCCTGCTTGCCCAGGCAGACGAGGAGCTCAAGGAAGCCTCGCGCACCGCCGACCTTTCCACACGCACCATCTCCTCCCTGGAAGATCAGCTCCACGCGGCCGCCGCCCGAGCGGACGAGGACATGGAGGAGGCGCTGCGCGCTCTCGACGATGTGGAGAGGGCACGGGCCGAGGCGAACACGCTCCGGCGCCGGCTTCGCGAAGCGGGCCGCTACGAGGACGCCGTACTCGTCGAGCAACCCTCTGGCACACCGGACTCCTTCGAAGAGCTCTGGGACCGGCTGGACGCCTTCGAGGGGATCCTGGTCACGGCCGACAAGGGCAAAGCCCTCCAACTGGACGAGGCGGAACGGGCCCGCGTGTGGACGGCCAAGGCATGGAACGCCCTCCGCGCGCTCGACTCCTACGCCGACGCGGCGAAGGAGGGCTTCAACGGCGGCTTCCACCAGTACTGCACGGCAGGCCGGCCAGGATCGGTGACCTGGCCGCTCAAACAACTGGCGACCGCCGAGTCCGAATCCACGATGAACAAGTGGGGCACGGAACGGCTCTTCACCGTCCCCTCAGAGATAGACCCCTCAGAACGCAAGGAGATGCAGGCCCACCTGAAGCTCGATTCCAAGGGCAGCGCCTCGCCCAGGGTCTACTTCCTGGATGACACCAAGGGCCCGACCGGTCGCGTGATCGTGGGCTACATCGGCACTCACCTCACCAACACGAAAACCAACTGAGCACACCAGCGGCCGCGGCGTCCCGCCGTCCGCCCGGTAGACCCGACGCGATGTCGGAATCCTGGGGCACCCACTGCCGTTAGCCGTCTCTACGGCTCACCAGCAGCGCGGATCCTTAGCGTTCAATTTCGCAGCGATCGTCCCCGGACCCCGTCTTTGTCCTTCGCCGCGGTGCGTTCGAGTTCACGGTGGATGTGCAGGTCGTAGAGGTTGCTTCCCAGCTCGATCAGCGCTTCCTTCTTGTGTCCTTCGTACGCGCCGGAGATCTTGATGGGCTGGCCGACCAGGGGATGGCCCTCGCCGTAGTCGATCCGATGCTTTCGAGCTCGAACGCCGCTTTGTCGAACGGCGCGGCCGTGCGCGCATCGCCGGGCACCGCGAGCGGAAAGTAGTGGGCGGCGAGCGCCAGCGCACAGAACACTGCGGTCTGCCTGACCGGCATCTCCTGATCGCTCATGCCCAGCCCACCCCCGAGCGCTCGCACGCCATCACCGCGAAGTCCGTCGCCGTGGCGACCTTCACCCCGTATTTGCCGCACACACCGGACAACAGCGGCACCTGGCCGCCGCGGTAGTCGGGCACCACGAGCCACTCCGCTCCGCCAGCGTCCCCCGCCTGGGCGTGAACGAGTTCGCCGAGCGTCGCGGCGGAGGTGTAGTCCTTCACATCCACCTTCAGCAGCTCCTTCTTCCTGCCTCTGGACCCGACCTCGACGAGCAGGTCGTAGGTGTCGAGCACGGGCCACAGATGCACGACGAGTCCGCGCTCGACCAGGGCGTCGTAGAGGGCGAGCTCGGGGATGCCGGGCACTGTCGTGTAGCGCCAGATCCCGCGGGCCACGGCCTTGTGATGCGCGGCGGGCAGCGCCTGCGGGACCGCGCTCAGATCGGGATGCAGAACCGCGTCGCGTGGCGCGAGCCCTTCGAATCCGCGCTCAGGCACCAGGTGCGGGGCACCAGGACCGGATCCGGGCTGGAACAGGTAGGCCGCGCCCATGTGCGCATGCGGGGCGTGCCAGCACACGGCCCGTCCGATCAGCGCCCCGGCGGCGTTCGGCCGCAGGCTCAGGCGCATCGGCCAGGCGCATACCGGGCACGGATACCACCATCCTTCGTACACGGACGCGTAGGGGATGTCCTGGTACATGTCCACGATCAGCGGCGGAAGCCGAAGCTCGCACAGGTCGGCCACCGCCCCGGCCGGATGCCGGATCAAGTCGCTGCGCCCATTCTCGTATATCGCCTGGTCCCCCTGCCGGCGCAGCAGCGTGAAAGCGATCTCCTGCTCGATCTCGGACTGGAGCTCGGCCTCGGTGACCGTGCCGGCCCTCTTCCCGAGCTTGCGCAACGCATGCAGCAGCATCCGCTGCTCGAGATCGAGGTCGAACACGTCCTCGCTGACGCGCCCCTCAGTGTCGATCACGGTCAGGCCGCGCATGTCGAGCGGGTCGATACCGACAGGAAGCAGCGCCGCGAGATCTTGCCTGAGGGCGCGTCTGAAGTCCCCGAA
This sequence comes from Actinospica durhamensis, assembly GCF_018139695.1. Classification (GTDB taxonomy): domain Bacteria; phylum Actinomycetota; class Actinomycetes; order Streptomycetales; family Catenulisporaceae; genus Actinospica; species Actinospica durhamensis. The sequence continues at coordinate 48,908 of NZ_JAGSOG010000026.1, forward strand.
CGACAGCGGTGCGAGCGGACCGCGGGCACCGAGCAGCAAGCCGTGGCATTCCATCAGGGTTTTCAGGCGCGTTTCAGGAGCAAGGCCCGGGGCGGTGGCCGCCTGCGCGGCTCGCAGAGCAGCGCTGGTGACCATGAGACGGACACCCGCCTCCTCCATCGGCCGAGGCGCGCCCTCGTCATCGGTGAGGCTCGTCACACCACCGAGCGTAGGGTCTCGTACCGACACCGGTGGCCGGAATGCGGAAATCCGACGCGCTAGGGCGAATCACCGCACTGGTGAGCGCCAGGAGCCCACCCGAGTGCCGGTACTTCTACGTGGGGGTAGAGCTCCTGGTAGGCCGGTAGATACTCCACCACGTGCCGCCGACCGAGGGGAGTCAGGCACCAGCGATACTCGAGGACATGTGATCCGTCTTCCGCCTTGACCGGCACCGAATCGATAAGGCCCCGGCTCGGACGGCGACCGGCCCGGCCGCTGTAACCGACTCCGATATAGAACAGCGACCTGCCGGCCAGCGCGTCGTCGTCTAGGCCTTCCGGCTCCGCAGCCGCGACGCGCACCACGACCCGCCACAGCCACTCGGACAGCAGATGCTCAGGCGGCCCCGGATCCCGCGGCTCGCCGAGTCCCGCGCGCGCAGCGGCACGTCCGGTCCGAGTGATCTCAACCAGGACGCGCTCGACCTCGCCGACGCCGGCCACCTCCACGCTATCCTCGGTGATCTTCACCAGGCCGCGGCGGGCGAGCGCGTGCACCGTGGCCCCGGCGCCGGGATCGTGCACGCCGCGCCGCCGAAGCCGCTCCTGCAGCCGCGTGTACCCGACCACGCTCGCCGGGGCGCCGAGCGTGAGTGGCAGTTTGCGCCATCGGGCCGCGCGCGGCACCGGCAGATGCTGGGCCCGGCGCATCCACATCTCCGTCTCGGTCATCCGATCGTCGCGCATGATCTCACCGAGGTAGATCTGCTGGCGATCGTTGAGCGACTGCCACATGTCGATCGCGGTCTTCGCCGGTGTGTCGGCGCGTCGCCCAGGCAGCGCCGGCGCGGGCTCGTCCGGCCTGATGCGCAGCCATGCGTCCAGCACCATGCGTACGGGTACGCCGAATGCCGTGGCGAGCGCGCCGACCAGCCGCCCCGTTGTCTCCGGCTCGTCCCAATGCCGGCCGCGCACTGAGTGGCCCTGTTCGAGAGCTGAGAGCTTGACCGTGCTCACGCCCAACTTGCGGCCTACAGGGGTGGCGCGGAGCAGTTCGACCGTCCTCTCGAGGGTGAGCCCCGCCGCGTATCGCAGGTCAACCAGCGTCTCGCTCCCGCGCCGCGTCCCGGTGAGCAGGTCGAGATCGCAGCCGAGAGCAGCCGCCAGCCGCTCCAGCCGCGCCGGTGTCGGTGTGTGTCGTCCCTCCTCGTAGAAGAAGACCATGCGGGTCGATACGCCGCATCGGGCGGCAAGCTCCGCACGCGAGATGCCCAGCTCGGCTCGCCGGGCCTTGAGCCGGTCCGGATCTATGGCGCGCAAGGGCGAGGGCACACGACCATTCAAGTTGAATGAAGACTTCATTTCAAGCAGGTAGCGGAAGAAGCGCTCGACTTTGATTGGGATCGTGCCTTTGATCCGGCGTCGATGCAGGTAGGCGCGGTTGGCCCGGCAGGCGTCGGCCCTCTGTCCGCCAAGACCCGATCGGCCTGGTGTGCGGTCGTCCGAGCCCGAGCTGTGGAGCGCGGATACGTTCGAGCACGGCGATGAGCTGCGAACTGTCCCCGCGCTGGCCGCCCGTCAGCAGCAAGGACATCAGCTTGCGGTTCTGCTCGCACGCGACGTGCAGTTTCGTCGCTGACGCGCCTCTCGGCCGTCATCGCGTTCTCGGCCACGCTCTTCACGGGCGGCACCGCGACCGCGGCGCCCGCAACGGCCACCGCAGCCGCCGCCCCCACGCCCTGTCCCCTCGTCACCTGCACGGTATTGGCCACGCAGATGGCGAACTGGCTCTCACTCCAGGCCGAGCAATCCTTCGCCACCCGGGAACCGGCCCAATCCCCGCGCCCGATGCGAGTGCACGCCCGCGGCCGGTACCGAGCCCTATCCGGCGCCGGTTTGGCGCATGGCCTGCGTGCGCTTGCGGATTGCAGACACGGCCTCGACTCCGAGAGCAGGATTCTCCGCGCACGCCAAGAAGCGCTCCAGTGCGCTGGCACTGCCGACCTCGTCCAGCGCTGTAACTATGTGTTCGATCACGTCCCGGCGATGCATTCTTGTCAGCGGTAAGTCGGAGTCTGATCTACCTTTAGCCACTTCTCATGGAGAGCCACTTCAGCCAAGGCCCTGGGCGCTGCTTCAGGAGACTCGGAAGTCCACGTGACTGAGTCCTCCGTCGGCTGTGCTTGGGCGCTGCGCGTGGCCACCAATCCGGCCATGTCTCCGGTTGCGCCCGTCGTGGTGATCACTCGGTCTTCGAGGATTCCGGACGCACCGAGCCGGTGTGCCGCAATGCGCAGGGCTCGTTGGAGTCGCGTTGAGGTGCTTTCGTAGGCTTGAACGAGGTCGTCAATGAGGTCGTCGATCACACGGCCTTCCGCTACGGCCCATAGAGCCAGCGCCCACTCGGCACGCGAATGATCGTCCTGACATGCGCGGCGTCGCCCGCGCCACCAGTCCTGGTCGTCTCGGTGCTTGCGAGTTTCCGCGATGAGGGTGGCGGGATGGCTGTCGAGTCCGAGTGCTTCGGTGCCGCGGGCGACGATATGGCCGTCAAGGAGAGGCGACGCGGCACCGATCACGGCGATTTCGGTTGCGAGCCAGCACCGTCCGCAGTGCTGGTAGAGCGCGGTCGAGACCCTGGACCAGGGGAAGGTCGTGCCTCTCTCGCCCTTCTTGAACGGACGCATTCCGGCGATCTTGGCATAGGGTGAGGCCTTGCCCTTGAGGTACTGGATGGCCTGTCCGCGCCGGATATCGGAGGAGGCAGGCGGGCGCGGATACGGCATGTCGGGCCCGAACGCGTAAAACTCGGCCGGGCTTAGCGCCACGGCAATTTGTGCCGGTTCGGAACGCACGGAAGTGGTCTCGGAAGCCTGCCCATCCAGAACGGCCTGGATGAGCTCGGCTTCGAGAGTACTGTGGGCTGCGGGCACGAGGCCTGTGTTGAGGATCAGTTGGGCGTGCTGCCCGTCCTCGGCGTGAAGCTCGGGGACTTCGAGCACCTTGCCGGCTGCGACTTCGCAGTCAGCGCCGATCGCAAGCCAAACGGCTTCCATGCTGGTGCCGATGGCTTCGCGCAACCGCTCAGCCCACCACGAGGAGAACTCATCCTTGAGCCCGAGCAGCTCACGAAGGGCCCGCACTCGAATGTTGTTCTGCGGAGCGGAAGGGTTCGCACTGATATCTGATGTGATCCTTAACCAGGCGGTATTCGCTTGGGCGCTCTCAGGTAACGGCGAAATCTCCTTGCCATCGAGCGCGGCGATGAGAAGGCGGCAGCCAAGATCGTCTGTGAGCGCATCAACGACTGCTGCGGCCTCGAGCGGCCGACTGCTGAGCACACCATCGGTGAGCAGGCTCCATGATGCTACGCGGACCTGTTTAGAGGCATTTTCGGCGAGTTCGTTCTTGATGCCCGCCACGAGCACATAGATGTCAGAGCCGGCGGCGTTGCCGCCGTAAAACCGGAGGGTATTGAGCCAGTAGGGGCGTCGAAGAAGCTCACGGAATACGACCGTGCGGTCGAACCGGTAATCACCCTCACCGGCGTACCGATAGAGGTAGCGGGCAGCGAAGTACTCCCGGAGCGACAGCACCTCAAACTCGTAGGTACCCTGCTCCTTCCCAGTGAGTGCCCACAGCCGGTCGGCGGCGGCCGTGAGAAGCTCGTCGACGACCTCCTCAGGCTTGCCGTAAGCGCGCTGGAAGTGCTTCATCGCTGCTTTGACTTCATCCTGCGCCATGCGGCCACTGTGGCCATCCCTCTCGGCGCGCGACTGGAGATACCAGCCAAGGAACGGCACAACCTCCATGAGATCGGCCCGGTGCTTCCGTACCGATTCGGGATGCTTATTCGCCTCTCGCGCGAGAAGCATGTTCATGTAAGCGTCATAGAGCTCTGTGCGCTGGCTTGGTGTCGCGTCGCCGTTCTGGCGGAGCAGGAAGAGCAGGATGGTGAGCTGCATCGGATTGCCCGCAAGCTCACCGATATAGGGTTCGCGCGTCTTCTGGGTAAAATTCTTCCGAAGCGTTCGGCTATCATTCCCGCGAACATCGTGGACGGCGCACCACTTGCGGAGGTACTCGTTTCGCAGAGCTGCGTCGAGAGGACTCAGCGAGACGGAAGTTGTCAAGTCAAGTAAGACGGCCTGTTGTTATGGATAGCGTAGGACGGGTTCTGTCTCTGGTTTCGGTTCGTTGATCCAGGCGTGCTCGGGTATCGCCGGCGGATTGGGGCGCCGGGCGAA
>NZ_JAGSOG010000270.1 GCF_018139695.1 Actinospica durhamensis
CCGGGGCGGGAAGGGCGCGGCGCGGACCCGACGCAACAGGAGCACCGCCCGGGCGCCGCTTCGGCATCCGGGCGGTCAATGTAATCAACTCCCGGCTCGGACTTCTAGCCGGTGAAGGCGCCGAGCGTGTTGCTGAAGTCCCAGCTGTTCTGGGCGATGCCGGAGCAGGTGTTGGAGCCGGCTTTGCCGACGCATCCGCCGTTGTCCCGCTGGACCGCCCAGATCGTCAGTAGATTGATGTTGTTGGCCTGGGCGAAGGACACCACCGTCTGCGCGTCGGTCAGGTTGGTGACCTCGTTGCCGGTCTTCTTGTCGTCGATCCCCGGCATCAGCGTGACGGCCTCCATGTTCCACAACTGTGCGGCACTCGCCGTGGTGAAGATGGAGGCCAGCTGGGTGTGGGTGCTCGTGGCCGCGTTGATCGCGGCCTGGCCCATGCCCACGGTGCCTTCGCCGCTGATGTAGTAGTCGAACGCCATGATGTTCACCGAGGTCACGGCGGCGTGCTGGGCGACGGCGCTCTGCAGCACCGATTCGCCGTTGGGGTCGAGGCCGTACTGTTCGACCGGCAGGGTGTACTGGATCTGCAGCGGAATGCCGTTGGCCGCGGCCCAGGCCTCGGTCAGCGCGATCGCCTGGTTGCGTCGCGCGATCCCGGCCGTGTTGTTCAGCGAGTTCGATTCGACGTCGAAGTCCAGTCGGGTGACCCCGAGTGTGGTGATCACCTGCTCGTAGTCCGCAGCGATCTGGCTCACGTCGGTGCAGGAGTCCGCGATCTCGGTGCCGCTGTGGTCGGCGCTGTATCCGCCGAACGAGGGGATCACGTCTCCGCCCAGGGCGCGCAGCGAGGCGATGTCCGCGTCGTAGTAGTCCAGCGGCATGGTCGAGGAGCTGTTCCAGTCGAGCGAGCAGGACCCCTTCTTCGCGGCCTGCAGGAAGGCGAGCGTGAAGTACCTGACCCCGGAGGCCTGCGCGGTGGCGGTGAGGCTCGGGGTGTTCGGTGCCAGGTAGGTCTCGTAGTAAGGGGCGTATACGTGGGGCGGCAGCGGGGTGTACGCCGCCGCCGAGGCGGGTGTGGCGGATGCGGCGATGCCGCCGAGTGGCAAGGCCATGCAGAGCGCTGCCCGTGCGATGAGCGTGAGGCGCGACTTCACGGATGACCCTCGTCTCTGCTAGGGAGTACTTAGTAAGTACTCTTTCCTTACTCATGGGTCAACGGCCCGTCGAACGCGGCGTCAGGTCAGGGGGCGACCGCGCGGCCGCGACCCGTGACGCGCCCGCGGCGCGCCCTTGACGGCCGAGCAGAGTCCTGCTTCCTTATGAGGAAAGTAGGTTTACTTACCCAAAATCGTGATCTTCTGACACTTCCAGGATGGCCTCATGCGCCGCTCAGGGATCGCTCTCGCCTGCTCTTTTGTGCTCGGCCTGTCCGGCGCGGCCGTCGGCGCCGCCCCGGCCCACGCGGCCGGCGCCACCGCCCTCGTCCGGATCAACCAGCTCGGCTACGCCGCAGCCGGCAAGCGCGCCTACCTCATGTCCTCGACCACGGAGACGGGTGCCACCTTCAGCGTCCTGAACTCCTCGGGCGCCGTCGTCTACACCGCCCCGGTCGGCGCGAACCTCGGCTCCTGGAGCTCCGCGTACCCTGACGTCTACGCGCTCGACTTCGACTCGGTCACCACGGCCGGCACGTACACCATCTCGGTCAGCGGACCGGTCGCCGCCACCTCGCCCGCCTTCCCCGTCGGCACCGGCCAGAGCCTCTACGCGGGGGCCATGGCCAACGCGCTCTCCTTCTACCAGGACGAACGGGACGGCGCGAATTACATTCCCTCGGCGCTGCGTACCGCCCCCGCGCACCTGAACGACGAGCACGCCATGACGTATCAGACCCCGTCGTACAAGGCCTCCACCGGCGCCTTCTCCGGCAGCCTGACCCCGCTGGGCATCACGATCGACGCGTCCGGCGGCTGGTGGGACGCCGGGGACTACCTCAAGTTCACCGAGACGACCAGCTACACCGTCGACATGATGCTCCTCGCCGTGCGCGACTACCCCACCGAGACGGGCGCCGGGTTCAACGCCGAGGCCAAGTTCGGCCTCGACTTCCTGCAGAAGATGTGGAACGACACGACGCAGACCCTTTACTACCAGGTCGGCATCGGTGCCGGGAACGCGAAGACGGTCAGCGACCACGACATCTGGCGGCTGCCCCAGGCCGACGACACGTACGACGGCTGCACCTCGCTCTACCGGTACATCTGCAACCGCCCGGTCTTCCCGGCCAACACCCCCGGCGGCCTGATCAGCCCCAATCTTGCCGGGCGGGTCGCGGCCGCGTTCGGGCTGTGCTACCAGGTGTACCGAACCTCCGACCCCTCCTATGCCGACACGTGCCTGCTCTCCGGAGAGCACGTGTTCGCGTTGGCGAACACCGCCTGGACGGGCAACCTCACCACGGCCATCCCATACAGCTTCTACCCCGAGGTCGAATGGCGCGACGACCTCGAACTCGGCGCGACGGAGCTCTATGACGCCCTCACCGCCGCCACCCCGCCCGCCGGACTGCCCCAGTCGAACCCGAGCTACTACCTGCAGCAGGCCGCCACCTGGGCCAACGCCTATATCACCGGCCCGAACGACGCGGCGGACACGCTCAACCTCTACGACGTGAGCGGAGTCGCGCACTACGAACTCGCCAACGCGATCAACGCCGCGGGCGACCCGTCGGGCCTGGCCACCTCGGTCGCGGCACTCACCGCGGACCTCAAGAAGCAGCTCGACAAGGCCGTGACACAGTCCGCCGCCGACCCGTTCGGCTTCGGATTCCCCTGGGACACCTGGGACACCACTTCGCACGGCGCGGGCCTGGTGGTGATGGCCGGGGAGTACGACCAGCTCACCGGAACCAGCACCTACGCCCCCTACGAGGAGCGCTGGACCGGCAACATCCTCGGTGCCAACGGGTGGGGCCTGTCCTTCATCGTCGGGGACGGCAAGAACTTCCCCGGCTGCCTCCAGCACCAGGTCGCGAACCTCGCCGGCTCGCTGACCGGCGGCACCCCCGTGCTCGCGGGCGCGGCGGTCGAGGGCCCGAACTCCAAGGCCACCACGGGATCGGTCAGCGGCATGGTCGCATGCCCCGCGAACGGCACGGACACCTACGCGGCGTTCAACAGCTCCAACGCGGAGTTCCGCGACAACATGCAGTCCTACTCCAACACCGAGCCGGCCATCGACCTGACCGCCGCCTCCGTTCTCGCCTTCGCCCGTCGGATGGCCGGTCAATGAGCGGACGCGGCTCAATCGCCCGGCAGGAGCCGAGCCGCAGGGCAGGGGTACGGCGACGGTAGCCCGTCTGCCTGCGCGTCATCCCTCGCGGGCGCGCCGTCGCGGCATGGACCACAGCCGTCGGCGGCGCGCTCGTTCCTGGGGCACGGAACGGGCACGCGCGACTGTTTCGTCCACGAGCGTGTCCGGCGGCGTGGTCGCGGTGGAGCGTGCCAGGCCGGCGATCACTTCGCGGAACGCCGGGACGTCGGCGGTGCACAGCGGGCAGCCGGCCAGGTGCCGTTCGAACTCGGACCGTTCGGCGCCCGCTACCGCGTTGAGCGCGTAGGCGCCGACCAGAGCGTGCTCGTCCTCGGCGGATTCGACGGCTGAGACTCCTCGTTCCCCGGTCATGCCCGCCCGCCCGCCTTCTCGCCGACGCCCATGCACGACTTGAGGTTGCCGAGGCCCTCACGCAGGCGCGCCTTCGCGGTGCCGAGCGGGACCTGGAGCTTGACCGAGATCTGCGTGTGGGTGAGGCCGTCGAAGAACGCCAGGTGGATCGACTCGCGCTGCAGCCGGCTGAGCACACCGAGACAGGTGCGCAGGCGTTCGCGATCGCCGGCCTCGTCGACCGCCTCGGCCACCTGGTCGAAATCCACCATCGGCAGCAATGCCTTGGCGTGGAGCTCCCGGCGCGCGTGGGCGCGCTCGGAGCGCACCTGGTCCACCGCGCGGCGGTGGGTGATCGTGACGATCCACGCGTGTGCGCTGCCGCGATCACGCTCGTAGCGGGCCGCGGTGCGCCAGATGTCGAGGAACGCCTCCTGCGCGACCTCCTCGGCGAGTGAACGGTCCTCGCACACCCGGAGCGCGACCCCGAAGACGAGCGGTGCGAAATAGCGCGTCAGCGCCTCGAAAGCTGATGCGTCTCCTCGCGCGGTCTGTCGTAGAAGCTCCTCCGGAGAGCGTCCTCGGGTGCTGGCCTTCTCGCTGTGCTGCACGGCGGTTGTTTCCTCCTGTACGGGACCCATCTTCGGTATTCGGAGCCGGCGGGCGGGCGGATCGGTGGGACCACCCGTGATTCACCTCACCCGCCGGGCCGCCGATCCAGGCCGGTGTGCGCGCCGATTACCTGGCGATTCCTCGGCCCGGGGAATCGATCGTCCGTCAGGAGAGGCCCTGTCATGTCCAAGCCCCTGTCCATTCGACCGCTCGTCCGTCGCCCGCTGGCCCTGCCCGCGACCGTCCTCGGCGCGGGCATCCTGACCCTGACCCTGGCCGGCTGCGGGTCGAACGGCGCGTCGCCCGCGGCCTCGTCGTCGAGCCCGATGATGCATTCCTCCTCGCCCATGATGGGCACCGCCACGCCGATGGCAGGGCATTCGAGCCCGATGACGGCTCAGAGCATGATGGCCTCGTCGAGTCCCATGACGTCTCACGGCATGGTCTCCTCGTCATCCGGTGCGCCGATGGCCGGGGCGTCGGCCTCCGCTTCGGCGATGCACTGAGGGCGGGCGCACGGTGCGGATGACGCGTTGGCTGTGCGGCGGGCTCATCGGCCTGGTGTCCGCGCTCGCGGCGGTGGCGGTCGGTGAACTCGGCGCGGCGCTGGCCGCGCAGTACGGTGCCGCGGCGCCGAGCGCTCCGGTGGTCGCGGTCGGCGAGTGGGCGATCGACCTCTCGCCCGCGTGGCTCAAGGAAGCGGCCATCCGCCAGTTCGGCACGCACGACAAGACGGCGCTGCTCACCGGCGTGTACCTGACGATCGCCGCCGTCTCGGCCCTCGCCGGCGTGCTCGCCCGCCGGCACCTCGGCGCGGCCTCGCTGTGCGCCGCGGGGTTCGGACTGCTCGGTCTGGTGGCCGCGGTCACCAGACCGAGCGCGGGGCTCGGCGCGTGGTTCCCGGCGCTGCTGGCGGGGGTGACGGTGGTCCTGGTCCTGCGCTGGCTCACGGTGCTGAGCCTGCGCGCGGAGGCGTCCGGCGACGCGTCGAGGCCCGAAGGCCGACGGCGCTTCCTGCTCACACTCTCGGGTGTGGCCGCGTCGGGTGCGATCGGGGCGCTGGGCGGGCGTGCCTGGTTGGCGTCGAGGTACAACGCCGGCGCGGCGCGTGCCGCGGTCGAACTGCCGGAGCCGGCGAGCCCGCTGCCCGAGCCGCCTGCCGGAGTGCACCCCGGCGTACCCGGCCTCGAACCCTTCTTCACCCCGAACACCGCGCGGGGCGGGTTCGCCGGCTTCTACCGGGTGGACACGGCTCTGTCGATCCCGCAGGTGGACCCGAAGTCGTGGATGCTGCGGATCCACGGCATGGTCGACCGGCCGTTCGAGATCAGCTTCGAAGACCTGCTGCGCATGCCGCTCGAAGAGCACGATCTCACGTTGACCTGTGTGTCGAATCCGGTCGGCGGGCCGTACTGCGGCAACGCCCGCTGGCTCGGCACGCCCTTGACGCCGCTGCTGCGCCGGGCCGGGGTGCACGCCGGCGCCGACCAGATCCTGTCCACCTCGACCGACGGGATGACCATCGGCACCCCGGTCGAAGCGGTGCTCGACGGAAGACAGGCGATGCTCGCGGTCGGCATGAACGGCCAGGCCCTGCCGATCGAGCACGGATTTCCCTGCCGGATGCTGGTACCGGGACTGTACGGCTACGTCTCGGCCACCAAGTGGGTCGTCGACCTCGAGCTCACCACCTTCGCCACGGATTCGGCGTACTGGGTGAACCAGGGCTGGGCCCGCCAAGCCCCGGTCAAGACCGCATCCCGCATCGACCTGCCGCCCGCCGGAGCGAGCGTGCCCGCGGGCGTGGTCACCGTCGCCGGAGTCGCCTGGGCCACCCACCGCGGCGTCGCAGGGGTCGAAGTGCGCGTCGACTCCGGCCCCTGGTCCCCGGCGGACCTCGCCACCGCCGACACCCCGGACACGTGGCGGATGTGGTCCTTCCCCTGGCGCGCCGCCCCCGGCCGCCACACGCTGACGGTGCGTTGCACGGACGGAACCGGGACCCTGCAGACCCCGGTGAACCAGGACGTCATCCCCGACGGCGCCACCGGATACCACTCCGTCACGGTGAACGTGGTCGGCGGCTAGCCGTGCTGCCCGGTGGTGTCGATCAGTGGCACTGCCAGGGCCCGGCCGGGCCGTTGGAGCGTTGAAGTGGTCGGATGTCGCGGATCTTCGGCTTCCGTGGGCGCGGACGGGCCGCATACTCTTTGCCTGTCACGACTTCACGGACGGAAGAGAGGTGCGCGCGCATGCGCTTCGATGTGTTGGGGCCCCTCCAGGTCCGCGCCGATGACGGGTCCGTCGTGGACGTGCGCGGCTCGATGCGGCGGGCGCTGCTCGCGGCGCTGCTGCTCAACGCCGGGAGCGTCGTCTCCGCCGATCGGCTCTCGCAGTGTCTGTGGGGCGACCGGCAGGCCGGGTCGAGCGCGACGCCGCTCTACAACCAGGTCATGCGGCTGCGCCAGAGCCTCGGGGCCGAGGGGGAGCGGATCAAGGCCCTGCCGCCGGGCTATCTGATCGAGATCGGGCCCGGGGAACTCGACGTGGCGGAGTTCGAGCGGCTGTGCTCGGCCGGCTGGCGGGCCTTGACGGAGGGCGAATGGGAGGCGGCCGCGTCCCAGTGCGCGGCGGCGCTGGCGTTGTGGCGCGGGGAGCCGCTGGCCGACGTGTCGAACGCCGCGCTCTACCAGCCGTGGCTGCTGCGCATCGGGCAATTGCGCCTGCAGGCAACGGAATGGCGGATCACCGCCGATCTCAACTGCGGCCGGTACGAGGAGCTGATTCCGGAGCTGAGCGACCTCGTCCACGCGTTCCCGCTGCGCGAGGCGCTGCACGAATCGCTCATGCTGGCATTGGCGCGCAGCGGGCGGCAGGCTGAGGCGCTCGCCGCGTATCAGGACGCTCGCAGGCTGCTGGTCGCGGAGTTGGGCATCGAACCCGGCGCGTCCCTGCGACAGCTGCACCAGCTGATTCTCAGCGGAGACGCTGCGGTCCTCGCCGCGCCCGCCGGCGTGGCGAGCACAGCAGGCACGGCGAGCACGGCGAGCACCTCGGGCGCGAGGCCGTCCGCACCCGGCGACAGAACGCCGAACCAGCTGCCCGCGGACGTGCGCACGTTCACCGGGCGGGGCCGGGAGCTCGAACGGCTGCTGGCCGAGGCGGACGAGGCACGGCAGGGTACTGAGGCCGGGATGGTGGTCATCTCCGCGATCGACGGGATGGCCGGCATCGGCAAGAGCGCCTTGGCGATCCACGCCGCGCATCGGCTGGGCGAGTGGTTCCCCGACGGTCGGCTCTTCGTCGACCTGCGGGGATTCACCCCGGACCAGGATCCGATGACGCCGGAGGAAGCGCTGGGATATCTGCTGCGCTCGCTCGACGTCGCGCCCCGGCAGATCCCGCGCGACCTCGGCGAACGCGCTGCCTACTACCGCTCGCGGCTCGCGGGTACGAAGACGCTCATCCTGCTGGACAACGCCGCCAACTCCGCCCAGGTCCGTCCGCTGCTGCCGGGAGCCCCGGGCTGCCTGGTCCTGATCACGAGTCGCGCCGTGCTCTCCGGCCTGGACGACGCGTCCCTGCTCTCGCTCGACGCCCTGCCCGACGAGGACGCGATCGCCCTGCTGCACAAGGTCGCCGGGCCGGGGCGGGGGCCGGAGGGAGACCCGGCGATCGCCGAGCTGATCGCGCTGTGCGGCAACATGCCGCTGCCCATCCGCATCGCCGCGGCGAGTCTGCGCCATCCCGGCGCGCCGCAGATCGCCGCCCTGGTCGCGCAGTTGCGCGACGGCGCCGGCCGGCTCGAGCGGCTGCGCGACGACGAGCGCAACCTGACCGCGCTGTTCGATGCCTCATACGGGAGCCTCGACGCGGGCGAGCAGCATATGTTCCGGTGCATAGCCCGAGTGCCCGGCCCGGACGTGGACGTGTACGCCGCGGCGAATCTGGCCGGACTGGACCTGCCCGCGGCGCGGCGCGTCCTGGAATCCCTGCTCGACCAGAATCTGCTGGTCCAGCATGCGGCCGACCGCTATCGCATGCACGATCTCCTGCGCAGCTACGCCACCGGGCTCGAAGGCGCCGAACTCGCTGCGCAGTACGAGGCGGCGCGCGGGCGGCTGCTGGACTACTACCTGTGCGCGGCCGATGCGGCCGTGCGCCATCTCGACCCCACCCGGACCGGAAAGGCCGGGCCCGGCCCCGCGGCGAGTCAGACCCCTGTCCTGTCCGCGCGCGCCGACGCACTGGCCTGGATGCAGACCGAGCAGGCCAATCTCGTCGCCGCCGTCGGACTCGCCGCGGCCACCGACCCGCTGCGCGCGATCGCCCTGGTCGGCTGCATGGGCCCGTTCCTCCTGCTGCATGGTCCGTGGACGCAGGCGGCGGCCTTGCACCGGAAGGCCGCGGATCTGGCCGCCGGGCTCGGCGAACGGGAGCTCGAGGCCGAGGCGCTGTTCCGGCTGGCGCGGATCATGAACGTCAGCGGACAGCTTCCGGTCGCCGCGCACCTGTGCGAGCAGGCCCTGGAGCGCTACGCCGAGGTCGGCGCGCTCGGGGGACAGGCCAACGCGTTGTGCGAGCTCGGCCGGATCAAACACGTGGGCGGCGATCTTTCCACCGCGGCCGAGCTGATCGAACGGGCCGTGGCCATCTTCCGCGACACCGAGGATCTGCAGGGGGAGGCCACCGCGCTGATCGAACTCGGCCGGGTGCGCCAGCTCTTCGGGCAGGCCGAGGTGGTCGTGGGCCTGCTGCAGCGGGCGTTGGAGCTGTTGCGGCGGACCGGATATCGGCTCGGCGAGGCGAACACACTGATCGACCTGGCCTATGCGTTGATGATCGCGGGCGGCTACGCCCAGGCGGCGGAGTACGCCGGCCAGGCGCAGGCGATATATCAGAGCCAGGAGAGCGCGCACGGGGAGGCGAACGCACTCGGGCTGCGCGGACAGATCCTGGTGTGGCTCGGCGACCACGAGGCAGCCGGCGCGCTCTACCAGCGCAAGCTGGAGATCGACGTCAAGATCGGCTTCCGGCAGGGCGAAGCCATCGCCCTGTGGGGGCTCGGCCATGTCGGCCTCGCGGCCGGGGACCTCGCCGAGGCGGCCGGGCTGTTCCAGCGCTCCTACGCCATCTTCGAAGAGGGCGGATACGCGTTGGGCCAGGCCGACGCGCTGCACGGTCTGGCGCGCACCCGCTCGGCGAGCGGCGACCACGACGGCGCCGCCACGATTCTCGAGCGCTCGTTGGCGATGTTCCGGGACAGCGAGGACGTGCAGAACCAGGCGGCCGTGCTCAACAGCATCGGCGCGCTGACGCACGAGACCGGGCAGGCGCGGGCCGCGCTGGACCACCATCGACAGGCACTCGAGCTGGCCCGGGAAGCCTCGAGTCCGCTGGACGAGGCGCGTGCGCTCGACGGCGTCGCCCGCTGTCTCGAGACGCTCGGCGAGCGCGACGGCGCGCGCAGGGAGCTCGGCGCGGCGGTGAAGCTGTATCGGCAGCTCGGCGTGCCCGAGGCCGGTTCGGCGGCCGAGCGGCTTTCCGTACTCTGATCGGTCCGCGACGCAAGACGCGTGATCCCTTCGGCTCGCGGCGCACGTATCGTGGTACCGCAAGTGGTTGTCGGTACACGGAGAAGGCGGGAGCGGCGGATATGCCGAAGGTGGCGGTCACCGGGAGCAGCGGCAAGCTGGGTCGGCACGTGGTGCGGGAGTTGGTGCGGGCGGGCTGGGACGTGGTCGGCCTGGACGCCCGGGCCCGGCCGCAGGAGGGTGAGCGGGCGGTCGTGGTCGACCTGTCCGACTTCGGCCAGACCTTCGGGGCGCTGTCCGGGGTGGACGAGGTGGGCGGCGGCTTCGACGCGGTCGTGCACCTGGCGGCGATCCCCGCGCCCGGGCTGCGACCGGACGCGGTGACCTTCCACTCCAACATGGCCGCCGGCTACAACGTCTACTCCGCCGCGGTCCGGGCCGGCGTGCGCACGATCGTGTGGGCGTCGAGCGAGACGGTGCTCGGTCTGCCGTTCGACGAGGCGCCGCCGTACGTCCCGGTGGACGAGGAGTACGCGCCGCGCCCGAACAGCTCGTACTCGCTGTGTAAGACGCTCGAGGAGGAGATGGCCCGCCAGCTGTGCCGCTGGGAGCCGGAACTGACGATGGTCGGGCTGCGCTTCTCCAACGTGATGGACCCGGAGGACTACGCGAAGTTCCCGGCGATGCAGCACGACCCGATGCTGCGCAAGTGGAACCTGTGGGGGTACATCGACGGCCGGGACGGCGCGCAGGCGGTGCGCCGGGCGCTGGAGTACCAGGCGAAGGGCGCCGAGGTCTTCATCATCGCCAGCCCGGACACGGTCATGGAGCGGCCCAACGCCGAGTTGCTGGCCGCCTGCTTCCCGGACGTACCGCTGCGCAAGCCGGTCGGCGAGCACGAGACGCTGCTGAGCATCGACAAGGCCCGCGCATTGCTCGGCTACGCGCCGCAGTACAGCTGGAGGGACCCGGCGCCGACCGTGTGAAGGATGGTGCGGCGGTGGCAGGGGTCAGTGGCCTGCCGTAGCCGGCAGCCGGGGCACACACGGTAAAGCTGTATGCCTGATGTCACTCGCGTGACTAGGGTTTGCGTTCATGAAGAGTCGTACGACCATACTGGCGGGCGCGACGCTGGCGGCAGCCGTCGCGCTGTCCGGTTGCTCCAGCTCGGAGTCGAGCTCCGGCGGGTCCGCCCCTGGGGCACTCGGCACCCCGCGCGCGGTGCCGAGTGCCCCGGCCATCTCCGGCACTCAGCTGACCGGCACTCAGCTCACCGCGGCGCTGCTGACTCCTGCGGCACCGTCAATCTCAGCGGCCAGGGCTTCAGCGCCACGCTCACGATAAAGGTCGTGGCCGCGAAATCCGGCGTCGGCCAGCAGGACTTCGCGAACACGATGATCGGTACGGAGGACGGCACTTTGACCGCGCTGATCACCACGGTGACACTGGACGGACCGGACGTGCTGATGGTCGGCGCGAACAAGCTCGGGAAGACGGCGGTGCCGACCGACGTCGACTCCGGCAGCCTGCTGACGAAGCTGATCCTCAAGGTCGCGGCCGCCTGACCGACGCGCGCCTGACCGACGCGCGCCTGCCCGCGCGCGTCAGGGCGCCTCGAGGCCCCCGTCCGGGCGGCGGACGCCGGCGGACCAGGTTTCGTGCAGGAACTTCGTCGGGGGGTACTTCGCCGCCGCCTTCTCGTCCAGGTCCACGCCGAAGCCGGGGGCGGGGGACGGGGTCAGGT
>NZ_JAGSOG010000271.1 GCF_018139695.1 Actinospica durhamensis
GTTTCCCCCGGCGCCCCGGGCGCCCTCGATTCCCAGACCCTCTCTACCCCTGCCCGCCCCAGCGAGCCGCGGTTGAGCTCGCGCCCTGAGACCGTGCCCGCCACGTCACCCACGACGTGGCGGGCATCGGCGCATCCACACTCGGTGCCGTGCCTTCAGAGCACGCTTACTCGGCAGTGCCCGTTCGCTTCGTGCACACCTACTCGGCAGTGCCCGCCGACTCCGTACCCGCCGACTCGGCGCGCGTACTTTTCAGTGCACGCACGTCACAGTGCACGCACGTCACAGTGCACGCACGTCACAGTGCACGCACGTCACAGTGCACGCACGTCACAGTGCACGCACGTCTCAGTGCACGCACTCCCGGCCCCGTGCTCTCAGTGCGCGCAGGCCCAGTCCGACGCCGAGGTGGCCTTCTCCGCCAGGGCGCGCAGTTCGCGCACGGCGCGATCGCGGTCCTCGGCGGCGTAGACGGCGGATCCGGCCACGAACACGTCGGCGCCGGCGTCGGCGCAGCGTTCGATGGTCTCGGCGGAGACCCCGCCGTCCATCTGCAGCCAGATCTGCCCGCCGTGGCGCGCGATGGCCTCGCGGGTGCGGCGCACCTTCGGCAGCACCGTCTCCAGGAAGCGCTGGCCCCCGAAGCCCGGCTCCACCGACATGATCAGCACCATGTCGAGCTCGGGCAGCAGGTCCTCGTAGGGCTCGATCGGGGTCGCGGGCTTCAGGGCCAGGCCGGCCCTGGCGCCGGCCGCGCGCAGGGACCGGGCCAGCCGGATCGGCGCGGCAGCGGCCTCGACGTGGAAGGTGACCGAGCGGGCGCCCGCCTCGGCGTACGCGGGGGCCCAACGGTCCGGGTCCTCGATCATGAGGTGACAGTCCAGCGGGAGCTCGGAGACCCGCATCAGGGACTCCACGATCGGCAGCCCGAGCGTGAGGTTGGGCACGAAGTGGTTGTCCATCACGTCGACGTGCACCCAGTCGGCCGCCGGGGAGATGGCGGCCACCTCGTCCGCGAGGCGGGCGAAGTCGCTGTTGAGGATCGAGGGCGAGATCTGTACGGCCATGCCCCCCATTCTCCCGTACGGAAGGCCCGACACCTGCCGACGACGCGTCAGACGAGCCGGCACGCCGCCGCCGAACGCCACCGCCGTGCTGCTCCCCGCAAGCGCCGCCGCGCCGACGAACGCCCCGCACTCAGTCCCGCGCCGCGTCCTCACGCCGCAGCAGCGCCATGTACATCGCGTCGGTGCCGTGCACGTGCGGCCACAGCTGCACGTCCGGGCCGTCACCGAGCTCGGGGACGCCGGGCAGGTACGGGCGGACGTCCACCCGCGCGACGTCGGTGCGTCGACGCAACACGTCGTCGACGACGAGGCGCGTCTCGGCCAGGTGCGGGGAGCACGTGACGTACGCCACGAGTCCGTCCGGGCGGGCCGAGTCGAGGGCCGCGTGCAACAGCTTCTTCTGCGTCTCGGCCAGCAGCGCCACATCGCCCGCGCCGCGCCGCCAGCGCGCCTCGGGCCGCCTGCGCAGGGCGCCGAGGCCGGTGCACGGCACGTCCGCGATGACGCGGTCGAACAGGCCGGTGCGCCAGGCCGGCTTGGTGCCGTCGGCGGTGATCGCCTTGTGCAGTCCGGGGATCGGCTGCAGGGCGCGCTTGACCAGCCGGGCGCGGTGCGGGGCGAGTTCGGCCGCGATCAGCCGGCCGCCGCGCTGGGCCACAGTCGCGGCGAGCAGGGCCGCCTTGCCGCCCGGGCCCGCGCACAGGTCGAGCCAGAGTTCGTCGTCGCCGGTCAGCTTCGCCTCGGCCAGCGCGAGCGCCACGAGCTGGCTGCCCTCGTCCTGCACGGCCACGCGGCCGCGGCGCACCGCCTCGATCCGGCCCGGGTCGCCGTGGCCGAGGTAGGCGGCCGTGCGCGCGTAGCGGCCGGGCTCCGCGCCCTCCTCGATCAGGTCCTCGACATCGGCCATGCCGGGCCTGGCCACCAGCGTCACACCGGGGCGCTCGTTGTCCGCGCGCAGCAGGTCGTCGATCTCGTCGTGCGCGACCTCGGCGCCGCGGTGGGCGGCGAGCGAGTCCCAGAGCGCTGAGACGATCCAGCGCGGGTGGGCGCGGAAGAGCGCGAGGAAGCCCTCCGGGTCGTCCTGCGGGTTCGGGGCGATCTGCTCGACCCAGCCCTCGAAGTCGGTCCGGCCGACGCGGCGCAGCACCGCGTTCGACATCCGCGCCGCGCCCTCGTGCAGCACCTCACGGGCCAGGTCCACGGTGGCGGCGACGGCGGCGTGCGGGGGGATCCGGGTGGCCAGCAGCTGGTGGGCGCCGAGGCGCAACAGGTCGAGCATTTCCGGGTCGAGCTGGTCCAGCGGGCGGTCCACGCACGTGGCCAGGATCGCGTCGTAGGTGCCCTGGGCTCGGAGCGTGCCGTAGGCCAGCTCGGTGGCCAGCGCGGCGTCACGCGTGTCGAGGCGGCGCTCGGTCAGCAGCCCGGGCAGCACCAGGTTGGCGTACGCGTCGTGCTCGGAGACGGCTCGCAGGGTGTCGTAGGCGGCACGGCGGGCTGGATCGGAAGTGCGCATCAGGGGATCTTACCGACTATTCCTGGAGGTGGCGGCCGTCGTCGCGCTCAGGCGAAGTACACGGTCTCGGTCAGGTGCAGCCCGCGCGCCCAGTCGGCCGCGTTCATCCGCTTGCGGCCCTGCGGCTGCACGTCGCCGAGGCGCACGGTGTGGCCGGAGCCGGTGCCGACGACCACGCCGCGCTTGTCCACGACGACGCGCCCCGGCTCGACGTCGGTGGCACCGGGCAGCGGCGTGAGCGGGAAGAGCTTGACCCGCTCGTCGCCGAGCGTGGTCCAAGCGCCCGGGGCCGGGGTGCAGGCGCGCACCTGACGGTCGATGAACTGGGCCGGGGTCTTCCAGTCCACCCGGGCGTCCTCGACGCTGATCTTCGGGGCAAGCGAGATGCCGTCGGCCGGCTGCGGGACCGGGCGCAGTTCGCCGTCCTCGATGCCGTCGAGGGTGGCCGCGAGCAGGCGGGCGCCGTCGACGGCCAGCCGCTCGAGCAGGTCCCCGGCCGTGTCCGTGCGGCCGATCTCGGTGGTGATCGAGCCGTAGAGCGGGCCGGTGTCGAGGCCCTGTTCGAGCAGGAACGTGCAGGCACCGGTGATCTCGTCCCCGGACATCAGCGCGTGCTGCACGGGAGCGGCGCCGCGCCAGGCGGGCAGCAGCGAGAAGTGCAGGTTCACCCAGCCGCGCGCCGGGATCCGCAGCGCGTCGGGCGGGATCAGGCCGCCGTAGGCGACGACGGGGCAGACGTCGGGGGCGAGCTCGGCCAGCCGCGCGAGGAATTCGGGGTCGCGCGGGCGGGCCGGGGTGAGCACTTCGATCCCGTGCTCCTCGGCGAGCCGGCGCACCGGCGAGGGCTCGAACCGCCGGCCCCGGCCGGTGGGGGCGTCCGGGCGGGTGAGCACGGCCACGACCTCGTGCCGGGACGAGGCGATCAGGGCCTCGAGCGAGGGGACGGCCGGCTGCGGGGTGCCCGCGAACAACACGCGCATGGTTTCCGGTGCCTCGATCCTTGAGCGGGGGTGACGGTTCCGACGCCGCGTCAGCCGGATAAGGCGGATGCGGGGGCTGGGACAGCGGCGGGGCGTATCAGAGCGCCGAGCCGAAGGTGGCGTGCGGGGACTGCTTGACCCGGATCGGCTGGCCGGCCCAGTCCGCCTGCCGGATGGCGCGCAGCGCGGCCTTGCGCTGTTCCCGGTCGAGGCGGTCGACGAACAGGATGCCGTCGAGGTGGTCGGTCTCGTGCTGCACGCAGCGGGCGAGCATGTCGCTGCCCTCGACCACGACCGGTTCGCCGTGCTCGTTGAAGCCCTTGGCCACCACCCGCAGCGCCCGCGTGCACGGGAAGGCCAGGTCGGGGATGGACAGGCAGCCCTCGTTACCGTCCTGGGTCTCGTCGGACAGGTCGAGGCTCGGGTTGACCAGGTGCCCGGTGACGCCGTCGACGTGGTAGGTGAAGACCCGCAGCGACACGCCGAGCTGCGGGGCGGCGAGCCCGGAGCCGGGAGCGTCGACCATGGTCTCGGTCAGGTCCCGCACCAGGGTGCGCAGTTCCTTGTCGAAGTCGACCACCGACTCCGCGGGTGTGCGCAGCACCGGGTCGCCGAAGAGCCGGATCGGTCGGATCGCCACAGTACTGCCCCTGCCCTCGCTGGTTGCTTCGCGTTGTTCCCAGCCAGTTTACCGACCGTGGAAGGGCGCCCGGCCCGGCTTCGGCGGATGTACCGGATCCGCCGAAGCTACGCCAGATCCACCGGATCGATGCGCAGCCGTACCGGTTCCTCGACCTTGCGGGCCGCGCGCACGCCCAAAGCCGCCTTGAGCGCGCGGGCGAGGCGGGCACCGTCGGCCCGGTCGCAGCGCACCAGCATCCGTTCGGTCGCCGCGCCCGCGCGCTGCGCCGGGACCGGCCCGAGCAACTGCGCCCCCTCGGGCAGTTCGGCGAGGTCGAGCAGCTCCTTGAGCGCCGGGTACGCGCCGGTCAGCTCGGCGATGCGCGCGGTCGGGGGGTAGCCGAGTTCGGTGCGTTCGGCCAGTTCGCGGCGGGCGAATCCGGCCGGGTCCCAGCGCAGCAGGGCCTGGGCGGCCGGAAGCGTGCCGTCGCCGCACAGCAGCACCGCGCCGCCGCTGCCGGCCGGGCGGACCAGGGCGGCCGCGCCCAGCCAGCGGCGCAGGGCCTGTTCGGCGGCGCGCAGTGTGGGCAGGTTGAGCATGTCCTGGGCGTCGAGGATCAGTGCCGCCGCGTAGCCGCCGGCCGCGACCGGTTCGGCGCCCGGCGTCGCGAGCACCAGCGCGGGCTCGGCGCCCACCTGGTCGATCACGCCGCGGGCCGCGTTGCTCTCGCGCACGGCCACTCCGGGGATCGCGCGCCCGAGTTCCTCGGCGCTGCGGTGCACGCCGGTGGCCCGGCTGCGAAATCTGACGCCGAAACAGTTCCGGCACGTCCACTTGGTCACGATGCGTCCGCACCACCCGCAGAGCGGGTCCTGCTGCGGGCCGGGCTGGGCCAGCGGGCCCCCGCAGTGCCCGCATCGGGCCGTCTCACGGCACTGCGCGCAGGCCAGGCGCGGCCGATATCCCGAGCGGGGCACCTGTACCAGGACGGGCCCGCGCGTCAGAGCCTCCCTGGCCATGCGCAGGGCCTGCGGCGGCAGATGGCCGGCGACGGCGCCGGGGTGCAGTTCGCGGTCGCGGCCGCGTTCCTCGTTGAGCGCGAACACCCGCGGCGCGTGCTCGCGGATGGTCGCGCGCGCGGCGGACAGCGGCCTGGCCCAGCGGCGTTGCACGAGGTGCGCGGCCTCTGCGGTGGCCGCGTAGCCGCCGATCAGCGCGCCCGCCCCGGCCTGGTGGGCTCTGAGCAGCAGCACCTCGCGGGCGTGCGGGTAAGGGGCGAGGCGGACCGCGTGCCCAGAGTCCGCGTCGTCCCAGATCGCGACGAGGCCGAGATCGGCGACCGGAGCGAACTGCGCGGCCGCGGTCCCGACCACCGCGCGAATCCGCCCTCGACTCAGCGCGAGCCAGCGGCGGTAGCGTTCGGCCGGTCCGAGATCGGCGGTCAGGGCCACGTGCCGGCCCTCCCCCAGCGCACGGGTGAGCGCCGCGTCGAACCTGGCCACGTCGCGGCCGGTGGCGGCGATGACGACGGCGCCGCGCCCTCCGGCCAGCGTGGCCTGCACCGCCGCGGCGAGCGCGGCGGCGGGGTCGGTGTTGGGCAGCACCGTCCAGACCGCGCGCGCGGATTGTCCGCGGGTCAGCGACTCGAGGTACTCCGCTCCCCCGGGATAGGCGAGCCAGGGCTCTGGCACGGGCGGCGGCAACGGTCCGAGCAGCGGCTCAGCCGACTTCTCGGCCTCGGTCTTGGCGTGCCGCGGCGGGACCACGAGGCGCAGGACGTCCGCGAGCGTGCCGCCGTAGAGCTCCGCCACCTGCCGGGCCAGCGCGAGGGATTCCGGGCCGAGCACCGGTTCCGGGGACACCACCCGCTCGATCGGCACGAGGTTGCCGGTGAAGTCCGTGTGCTCGAGCCGCTCGATCAGATAGCCGTCCACGAGCCGCCCGGCGAAGCGCACCCGGACCCGTACACCCGGCTGCGCGTTCTCGGCCAGCCGGGCCGGCACGCTGTAGTCGAAGTAGCGGTCGAGATGCGGCGGCTCGAGATCGACGGCGACGCGCGCGACCGGGCGTTCGGCGGCGGGCTCCACCGGCTTGGGGGGTCCGGACACGCGGGCGCGCACCAGCGCCAGCTGTTCGTGTACGGTTTCCTGCCCCACAACGCCCCATTAAACAGCCGTCCTCCGACAGCCGACGCCCCGCCGCGTCTGAGCGGACGCGACGGGGCGTGCGGAGCGTGCGGAAGTCGGAGAACCGAAACTGCGTCAGGCGACGGCGGCCTTGAGCGCGTCGACCCGGTCGGTGCGCTCCCAGGTGAACTCCGGCAGCTCGCGGCCGAAGTGGCCGTACGCGGCAGTCTTGGCATAGATCGGGCGCTTGAGGTCGAGGTCGCGGATCAGCGCCGCCGGACGCAGGTCGAAGACCTTGCCCACGGCGCGCTGGATCTCCTCCACCGGGACCGTCTCGGTGCCGAAGGTCTCGACGAAAAGGCCCACCGGCTCGGCCTTGCCGATCGCATACGCCACCTGCACCTCGGCCCGGCCGGCCAGGCCCGCGGCGACGATGTTCTTCGCCACCCAGCGCATCGCGTACGCCGCCGAACGGTCCACCTTCGACGGGTCCTTGCCGGAGAAGGCGCCGCCGCCGTGGCGGGCCATGCCGCCGTAGGTGTCGACGATGATCTTGCGCCCGGTCAGGCCGGCGTCGCCCATCGGGCCGCCGATCTCGAACCGCCCGGTCGGGTTCACCAGCAGCCGGTACCCATCCGTCTCCAGGTCGAGCCCGGCCAGCTCCGGCTCCACCACGTACTCGCGGATGTCCGGCGCCAGCAGCGTCTCGAGGTCGATGTCCGAGGCGTGCTGGGTGGAGACGACCACGGTGTCCAGGCGCACCGGCTTGTCGCCGTCGTACTCGATGGTGACCTGCGTCTTGCCGTCCGGCCGCAGGTACGCCACCGTACCCTCCTTGCGCACCCGGGCCAGGCGCTGGGCCAGCCGGTGCGCCAGCGCGATCGGGAGCGGCATCAGCTCGGGCGTGTCGGAGCAGGCGTAGCCGAACATCAGGCCCTGGTCGCCCGCGCCCTGCCGGTCGAGCTCGTCCTGCTCGCCCTCCACCCGCGCCTCGTAGGCCGCGTCCACGCCCTGCGCGATGTCCGGGGACTGCGAACCGATCGAGACCGAGACGCCGCACGAGGCGCCGTCGAAGCCCTTCTTCGAGGAGTCGTAGCCGATCTCCAGGATCCGCTCGCGCACCAGCGCCGGGATGTCCGCCCATCCGGTGGTGGTGACCTCGCCGGCCACGTGCACCTGCCCAGTGGTGATCAGCGTCTCGACCGCCACCCGCGACGTCGGGTCCTCGGCCAGCAGCGCGTCCAGAATCGTGTCCGAGATCTGGTCGGCGATCTTGTCGGGGTGCCCCTCCGTCACGGACTCGGAGGTGAACAGGCGGCGATCGGTGTACGTACGGACCACGGGGGGCTTCCCTTCTGCAGCGGCTGCTGACTTCTCGTGGCCCAGTGTAACCGTCGAGGCTTACAGTGGAAGGAGCGGTCCCGATCCGTGGACCGATGAATGGTCAGATCTGGGCGCTTAAGCCGTTGCCTCAACCCCGTCACAACGACAATTGCCGCAATCGCGGCACTCGTCCGGCTCGGGCGTGGCTCGCCGGCGTCAGGTGGCGTCGGACCGCCACGCGAGCACGCGGTCCCAGATCAGCTCGGCCAGCGCCGCCTTCGATCCCGGCGCCACCGGCGTCTGCGCGCCGCCCGCCTCCACGATCACGGCCTCGGTCTCCGGCAGGCCGAAGACCTTGTCGGCGCCGACCTCGTTGACCACCAGCAGGTCCACGCCGTACTTCGCCAGCTTGCGGCGCCCGAGTTCCAGCGCCGAGTGCTGCGCGTCGCCGGTCTCGGCGGCGAAGCCCACGACCGTCTGCCCCGGCCGGGCACGGTGGTGGGCGATTTCACGCAGGATGTGGGGGTTCTGCACCAGATGCACGACGGGAGCCGAGGTGTCGTCGCTCTTCTTGATCTTGGCCTCGGCGTAGTCGGCCGGGCGGAAATCCGCCACCGCGGCGCTCATGACCACCACGTCGGCCTCGGGCGCGACCGCGAGCACCTGCTCGCGCAGCTCCAGCGCGGTGCCGACACGCAGCACCTTCGCGCCGGCCGGGTCGGGCAGCGCGACGTTGGCCGCGATGAGGGTGACCTCGGCGCCACGGGCCAGCGCGGCCCGGGCCAGCGCGTAACCCTGCAGGCCGGAGGAGCGATTGCCGAGGTAGCGGACCGGGTCGAGCGGCTCGCGGGTGCCGCCCGCGGTGACCAGCACGCGCAGACCGGCCAGATCGGGCCCGGCCGCGCCACGCCGGAGCACCGCCTGCGCGGCGGCGAAGATCTCTTCCGGGTCGGGCAGCCGCCCGGGGCCGGAGTCGGCGCCGGTGAGCCGGCCCACCGCGGGGTCGAGCACGATCGCGCCGCGGCGGCGCAGCGTGGCCACGTTCTCCTGCGTGGCCGGGTGCAGCCACATCTCGGTGTGCATCGCGGGCGCGAAGAGCACCGGGCAGTGCGCGGTGAGCAGCGTGTTCGTGAGCAGGTCGTCGGCCAGGCCGTGGGCGGCACGGGCGAGCAGGTCGGCGGTCGCCGGGGCGACTACGACCAGGTCGGCGCGCTGGCCCAGGCGCACGTGCGGCACCTGCGGTACGTCCTGCCAGACCTCGGCCGAGACCGGGTGCCCGGACAGAGCCTCCCAGGTGGGCGCCCCGACGAAGCGCAGTGCGCTCGCGGTGGGCACCACCCGGACCTCGTGGCCGGATTCGGTCAGCCGGCGCAGCAGCTCGCAGGCCTTGTAGGCGGCGATCCCCCCGCCCACGCCGAGCACGACGCGGGGACGGGCGGGCGGCGCGGCGCCGGCGTCTGCTGCCACCATGGGCCCTAGGCCGCCTGGATCAGAGCGAGTTCGGCGTGGTGGGGGCGGGCTCGATCGGCTCGGCCGTGAGCAGGCCGGCGTTGATCTCGCGCAGGGCGATCGAGAGCGGCTTCTCGTGCACGTGCGTGTCGACGAGCGGGCCGACGTACTCGAGCAGGCCCTCACCGAGCTGCGAGTAGTAGGCGTTGATCTGGCGGGCGCGCTTGGCCGCGTAGATGACCAGGCTGTACTTGGAGTCGGTCGCCTCGAGCAGCTCGTCGATCGGCGGGTTGATGATGCCTTCGGGCTCGGTCATGGACAAGGTGAAGACCTCACGACTTGGATCGAGTGTGGGGACGGCGGCCGGAAGCGGCTCAGCCGACACCCATCAAGGTTAACAGTTCGCGCGCCACGTCCTCGACGGACGTGTTCACGAGGGTGGTGTCGAACTCGGTCTCGGCCGCGAGCTCCTCGCGGGCCGCGGTCAGCCGACGCTCCTGGACCTCGGGCGGCTCGGTGTTGCGCCCGATGAGCCGGCGCACCAGTTCCTCCCAGCTCGGCGGAGCGAGGAAGACGAGCAGCGCGTCGGGCATGGCCTCGCGCACCTGCCGGGCGCCCTGCACATCGATCTCGAGCAGAGTGGCGGTGCCGGAGGTCAGTTTGTCCAGCACGGGCTGGCGCGGGGTGCCGTACCGGTTGCCGGCGAACTCGGCCCACTCGAGCAGTTCGCCGTTGGCGATCAGCTTGTCGAAGCCGTCCTCGTCGACGAAGCGGTAGTGCTTGCCGTCGATCTCGCCCGGTCGCGGATGGCGGGTGGTGGCGGAGACGGAGAGCCAGACCTCAGGGTGCTGGGCGCGCAGATGCGCGAGCACCGTGCTCTTGCCGACCGCCGAGGGCCCGGAGAGCACCACCAGCCGTGGCCGGTGCTCAATCGGTGGTTCGGGGCGCGCGGTATCGGTCGAGGTCGTCACGCGACCTGAGCCTAGCGCATCGCCGGTACGCCATCGGAATGGCGAACCGGACGACACGCCACTGCCACGGTACGCAAGGCCGAGCCCCGTGCCCCGTGCCGCCCTCGGATATGAGGACTCTGATCAACCGCGGGCCCCGTCGGCCCGAGGCTTACTTGGCGGAACCGAACTCGCGCTCGAGCGCCGCGATCTGGTTCGCACCGAGGCCGCCGACCCGGCGGTTCTCGGAGATGGAGAGCCGCTCCATGATCTGCTTGGCCCGGACCTTGCCGACGCCCGGCAGGGACTCGAGCAGGGCCGAGACCCGCATCTTGCCGATGACCGGGTTCTTCTGGCCTTCCTGGACAACCTCGGACAGGGAGGCGCCAGAGTGCTTGAGGCGGTTCTTCACCTCAGCACGCTCGCGGCGAGCCGCGGCGGCCTTTTCCAGGGCAGCCTGGCGCTGTTCGGGAGTGAGGGGCGGGAGAGCCACGCCAATTCACCTCAATGACATCGAAACGGATTGTGGGGGGTTGAGCCGGCCGCGTGCGAAGGCCTCGGCCCGGGTGATCGGGCCCCGATACGGCTCGGGTCCCGAATGCTCGGGTGTGACGTTTCGCCCGGCCGGTCGGCTCGGTGGTCCGTTGCCGGAACCTAGTCGCTTCCCGCGTGGGTTGCAAGGTGACACCCCCGCTGGTCTGCGATAAAACCGGAGCGTACCGGAGTCGGGCGCGCCGTGTGCAACGGATCGGGCTATTCACCCTCCCGAGGGCCGGATTTCGTCCCGAATGAGAGTTCTTTGTCCAAATTATTCGTGGCCTGGTTATCCCGACGCCGTGCCTGATCCCGGCCTTGGGCACGCGGAAACGGCACCTCGGAGGGGTCCTGGCCGACGGGCTCCGGCAACTGATCGACGAGCCGCACGGCCCGGGAAGCCGTGGTCCACAAGGCGGTCGCGGCGAAGCAGCCCGCGAGCACCAGCACCGCGGACTCGGCCCCGAAGGCGTCCGCGAGCACTCCCGCGACGGGCGTGGCCGTCCACAGCAGGCTGCTGACGGCGAACTGCCGGGCCGAGAGCACCCGCCCCAGCAAGGCCTCGGGAACCACGCGCAGTTCGTAAGTTTCGAGCACGACGGTCAGCGGCACGATCAGGAAGACGAGCCCGGCCCCGATCACCCCGATCTGCCAGGGTTTCGGCGCGAGCGCGACCGCCACGGAGGCGCCCACGACCGCCCAGGAGGCGCACAGGACGAGAGCACGCCCACTGAGCCGCCGGGCCAGCAGCGGCGCGCTCACGGCCCCGAGCAGCCCTCCCACCGCCGCCGCGGACGTGATGGCCCCTGTCTCTTATA
>NZ_JAGSOG010000272.1 GCF_018139695.1 Actinospica durhamensis
GGGGTGGGCATGGTGGAGGGGGTCTCGGACGCAGAGGCGTCTGAAGCGACCGGCGTGTGGGTCGGCGTGGGTGCGGGTGACTGAGGTCGGGCTGGGCGGTTGAAGTGGAGGAACGCGGTGAGGGTGACGGCGAGGTAGAGCACGTATACGGCGATCTGAAGCGCAGTCGGTGAGTCGGCGTAGCCGAAGAACGAGTGCAGGATGTCGCCGAAGGTGCTGTCCTCGCTCAGGAATCCGCCGGTGTGCCACAGCGGCTGATCGAGGAACGGCAGCCAGCCGAGTTGCTGCATGTTCTCCACGGCGTCGGCGAGCAGGCCTGCGGCGAAGACCATCAGCAGGGCGCCGATGACGGAGAAGAACCGGCCGAGGTTGAGGCGGTGACCGAGCCGGTAGATGAAGAACGCGATCACCAGGGCGATCGCCAGCCCGATGGCGGCGCCGGTGAGAGCGCCTCGGGTCGAGGTGGAGAAGATGATGGCCAGCGTGAACACGACCGTCTCGAGGCCTTCGCGTCCCACGGCCTGGAACGCGAGCAGCGCGAGGCCGGTGCGTGCCTTGCGACCCAGCGCTGCCTCGGCCCGCGCGCGCAACTCACCCGACAGGCCGCGTGCGTGGTTGCGCATCCAGAACGTCATGTAGGTCAGTACGGCGGCTGCCAGCAGGAACGTGCAGGTCTCGAAGACGGTTTGGGCGTCGGAGCCGTCGTACGAGGTCACCGTTGCGTAAGCGAGTACGCCGCCGCCTGCGGCCAGTACGAGGGCCGCGCCGACGCCCAGGAAGACGTCGCGGAAGTGTTGGCGGGCGCCCATGCGATCGAGGTAAGCAAGCAGGATCGCGACGATCATGCTGGCTTCGATCCCTTCGCGAAGGAAGATCACGAGGGTGGCGATCATGAGCGCTCCTGGCTAGTAAGAAATTAGGTAAACCTTACCTCACTTAGGGGTGGTGCGTCGCTCCGCCAAAATACCCCTGGGGGTATAAAATGCGGACATTCTGCAGGAATCATTTACGGGAGGTGCTGAGGTGTCGACGACCTACGGGATGGGTGTGCGCTTGATGGGCGCGGCGGACTCGTTCGACCAGGTGGTCGAGCGGGTGCGGGCGGCATTGGGTGAACAGGGGTTCGGCGTGCTCACGGAGATCGACATGCGCGCGACCATGGCGGCGAAGTTGGGCGAGCAGATGGAGCCGTACCTCATCCTCGGCGCCTGCAACCCGCCGCTGGCGCACCGGGCGCTGGCGGTGGACCGGGAGATCGGGCTGCTGCTGCCGTGCAACCTCGTGGTGCGGACGGACGGGGCGGACGTGCTGGTCGAGGCGCTCGATCCGCGGATCATGATGGGGGTCACGGGGGAGGACGAACTCGGTCCGATCGCGGATGAAGCGGGGGAGAAGATCTCGGCGGCGCTGGCGGCGCTGACGGGATTCGACGGCGGGTGAGGGTGAGGGGTGAAAGGGTGGGCGTGAGGCGCTGGGCTGCTGACGGCCGGGTAGCGGGCCAGGGTGGCTGGACGGTGAACTGTGGGGATGGCGGCGGCCCGGCGTGGCAAGGCGGCGGGTCGTGGGCATGACCGCAGGCCAGTGCGGCAGCGCGGCGGATTGTGCGCATGACGGAAGGCCGGTGCAGCAGGTCGGTGAGCTGTGGGGGCGCGCGGCGGAATGTCGGAGCGGCAGGTCGGCGGCGGCGTGGAGGGTTGCGGATGGCGACACCGTGCTGCGGCGCGTCGGTGCCCTGGGAGGAATGGTGACGGCGTGGGCCGCGGAAGGTGTGCGGATAGCCGCACAGTGCTGCAGCGCGTCGGTGAGCTGGAGGCATGGCCTCTGCCCGAAGGGCGTGGCAGTGGCGGCACGGTCCTGAAGCGCGTCGGTGAGCTGGGAGGCGCATGGTCTCGGCGTGGAGGGCGTGTGGATGGCCATGCCGTGCGGCGGCACGTCGGTGAGCTGCGGGAATGGTGGCTGTGTGGAGGGCGTGTGGACTGCGGCACCGTCCTGCGGCGCGTCGGTGAGCTGGGAGGAATTGTGACGGCGTGGGGCATGGCAGTGGCGGCACCATCCTGCAGCGTGTCGCTGAGCTGGGGGAATGGTGGCGGTGTGATGGGCGTGCGGGTGGCGCCACCGTGCCGCAGCGCGTCGGTGAGGTCCGGGGAATGGTGGCGGCGGGGTGGGCCGTTATACCCCCCGGGGTAGGAGAGCCCCTGAAGGAGGAGAGCATGAGTGAGACGATCACGGCTCGACCGGTCGAGCTGACCAAGGGGAACTTCGACGAGAAGGTGACCGGCGGCGAGGGGCTGGTGCTGCTGGACTTCTGGGCGTCGTGGTGTGGGCCCTGCCGGCGTTTCGCGCCGATCTTCGATAAGGCGGCGGCCAAGTACCCGGACGCGATGTTCGGCAAGGTGGACACCGAGGCGCAGCCGGAGCTTGCGGCGGCGTTCGAGATCAGCTCGATTCCCACGTTGGTGCTGGTGCGCGATGGGGTCATCCTTTACGCGCAGGCGGGGGCGTTGCCGGAGGCGGCGCTGGACGATCTGATCACGCAGGCGCGTGGCTTGGATATGGACGACGTGCGGCGCAAGCTTGCGGAGGCCAAGGCGGCCGAGGCGGCTGAGGGCGGGCAGTCGGGGCAGGCGGGCGCTCGGGGCGCGGCCGGCGACGGCGCGACGGCGTAGGGCGGGCGCTGGGGATGGACAGCGTCGGCTGGGATGAGCGCTACCGGCAGGCGCCGAAGTTGTGGGGCGCCGCGCCGAATCGGTTCGTCGCCGAGCAGCTCGGCGACCGTACCCCGGGGCGTGCGCTGGATCTGGCGTGCGGCAACGGGCGCAACGCGCTCTGGCTGGCCAGGACCGGGTGGCGGGTGACGGCCGTGGACTTCTCCGCGGTCGCGCTCGCCGCCGGGGCCGAGCAGGCGCGCGCCGAGGGGCTGGCGATCGAGTGGTTGCAGCGTGACGTCACCGAGTACGAGCCCGACCTCGGCGCGTACGACGCGGTGGTGATCGCGTATCTGCATCTGTCTGCGGAACTGCGTGACAGGGCACTGCGTGCGGCGGCCGCGGCGCTGGCTCCCGGCGGTCGGCTGGTGCTGGTCGGGCACGATCTGACCAATATCGCGGACGGGGTGGGCGGGCCGCAGGACCCTGCGGTGCTCTACACGCCGGAGGCGGTGGCGGATGCGCTCGAGCCGCTGCGGGACGTGCTGCGGGTGCTGCGCGCCGAGCGTGTGACCAGGCCGGTCGACGGGGAACAGGAACGGCAGGCCATCGACACGTTGGTGGTGGCCGAGGCGGGCGTGGTCGGGGCCGGCGAGGTCGGAGTGGACGGACTTGGAGGCGGCGGCGATGCGGATTGATCCGGACACGCTCGACGACGTGGTGCGTCGGCTGCGGCGGGCGCAGGGGCAGATCGGCGGGGTCGTGCAGATGATCGAGGACGGGCGCGACTGCAAGGACGTGGTCACGCAGCTCGCGGCGGCCGCGCGGGCCCTCGACCGGGCGGGGTTCAAGATCGTGGCGACGGGGTTGGCGCAGTGCCTGCGCGAGGAGAGCGCGGGGTCTGAGGATGCGGCGCAGGATCGGGAGCAGATTGAGCGGCTGTTCTTGACGTTGGCGTGAGGGGCGCGGGCTCTTGACTTTGGCGTGAGGAGCGTGGGCGCGGCAGCCCGGTGAGCAAGGGGAGCGGGGCGGCCCGCAGAAGGAAGAAGGAGCTGCGAGCTGCGGGAACGTCGCGAGCGACTCGATCGCCCGCAACGGCTTACGGCGTGGGCCCGGCTTGGCAGGACGGGCACCAGTAGGTGATCCGTTCTTCGCCGGGGCGGCCTTGGCCTGCGCTGCGGATGAGGGTGCCGCAGCTGGCGCAGGGGTGGCGGTCGCGGCCGTAGACCCAGAGGGTGCGGCCGGGACGGGTGTCTCCGGTGGTGATGCGGACGGGCTTTCGGCGGTTGAACTCGAGCAGGCGCTGGGCTTGGCCGACGAGGCGGGGGAGATCGGGGACGGCTCCGACCGGGGTCCAGGGGGTGACGCCGGTGAGGAAGCAGAGTTCGGATTTGTAGACGTTGCCGATCCCGGCCAGGTTGGCCTGGTCGAGCAGCGCCTCGCCGAGGGCGCGGTCCGGGGCGCGGCGCAGGCGGCGTAGGGCCTCGTCCGGGTCCCAGTCTTCGCCGAGGAGGTCGGGGCCGAGGTGGCCGACGACGCGGGCTTCGTCGGCGGTGCGCAGCAGCTCCAGTACGGGGAGTCGGTAGCCTACGGCGGCGTACGCCTCGTTCGCGAGGATCGCCCGGATCTGGTGTATGGGGCCGCCGCGCCAGCCCTGGCCGGTCTCGAACACCTTCCACGAGCCCTGCATCCGCAGGTGCGAGTGCAGGGTCCAGCCGTGGTCGAACCTTGTGAGCAGGTGCTTTCCTCGAGATCTGACGCTCTCGACGGCGTGCCCGCGCAGGTCGACGGTGGCCAGCTTCGGCACTCGCAGGTCGCTGCGGACCAGTACGCGGCCCGCGAGTGCGGTGTGCAGGCGGTGGGCGGTCTGCCAGACCGAGTCTCCTTCGGGCATGTGGTCATCCTCGCATCAGGGGGTGACAAAGATCGGGACAGAGGGCTGAGCCGGAAAGGACCCGGCGGCGCGGGCGGCGCGGGCGGCAAGGGCGCCGCGGGCGCCTGCGCGGCACGCCGTGCGCCGTGAAACGGATGGAAAGAACTGAGATGTCTGTATTCTCCCGGTAAGCTTATCCACGGCTCCGTACCACCTTGCCGCGTGTAGGGAGGCTCCGCCCATGGCTTTGGCGGTTGTAGTCACCACCGGCGAGGGTGCCGTGCGCGGACTGCGGTCCGAGGACGGGATCGCGGCGTTCAAGGGGATCGCGTACGCGGCGGCGCCGGTGGGGCGCGAGCGGTTGCGGCCGCCGCGGCCGGCGGCGCGGTGGACGGGCGTGCGCGACGCCACCGCGTACGGGGCGACGGTGGGCAAGGCGCCGTATCGGCCGCCGTTCGACCGGCTGCTGCCCGAGGTCGAGATCGGCGGCGAGGAGAGCCTGAACCTCAACGTCTGGACGCACGACGTGCACGGGAGTGCGCCGGTGATGGTGTGGCTGCACGGCGGCGGATTCCTCAACGGGTCGGGGTCGCTGCCCTGCTACGACGGGACCGCGTTCGCGCGGGACGGGGTGGTGCTGGTCACGCTCAACTACCGGCTCGGCGCACCGGGGTACCTCTATCTCGGCGACGGGCCGGCCAACCTGGGGCTGCTCGATCAGATCAGTGCGCTGAACTGGGTGCGCCGCAACATCGCGGCGTTCGGCGGGGATCCGGAGAACGTCACGGTGTTCGGCGAATCGGCCGGCGCGATGAGTATCGGCACGCTGCTGGCCACGCCCGCGGCGGCGGGGCTGTTCCGGCGGGCGGTGCTGCAGAGCGGAGCCGCGCATCAGGCTCACGACATCGCCTCGGCGCGGCTGATCACGGCCCGGTTCGCCGACATGCTCGGGATCGAACCCACCCGCGCCGCGTTCGAGCAGGTGGCCATGGATCGGATGCTCGCGGTGCAGCCGGATCTGCGCGCGGAGCTGTGGAGCGACCCGGATCCGGCGGCGTGGGGGCAGGCCGCGGCCACGATGCTGCCGTTCGAGCCGGTGGTCGACGGCGAGATCCTGCCGGAGGATCCGGCCGCGGTGATCGCGCGCGGTGAGGGTCACGACGTACAGGTGCTGATCGGCTGCAATCTCGACGAGTTCCGGCTGTTCACAGTGCCGACGGGGCAGTTCGACGTGTTGCCCGAGGCCGTGTCCCGCGCGACGGCGGCGCGCTACGGGCTCGATCCGGACGAGGCGTTCGCGGTGTACCGGTCCGGTGGGTCGGCCGTTACGCCCGGCGAGGTGCACGCGCGGCTGGTGACCGACTGGATCTACCGGATTCCGGCATTGCGCCTGGCCGAGGCCTACGCGCGCCGGCGGCCCGGGTCGGTGTACGTGTACGAGTTCACCTGGCAGCCCGGCGCGTTCGACGGCAAGATCGGGGCCTGTCACGGGGCCGAGCTGCCGTTCGTGTTCGACAACCTGGCGGACGACGGGCTGCACGCGCTGCTCGGGAAGGATCTGCCGCAGCCGCTCGCGGACGCGATGCACTCCGCCTGGGTCGCCTTCGCGCGCGACGGGGATCCGGGCTGGGCCGCGTACGGGACGGGCGAGCGCGCGACGATGATGTTCGACCGCGAACCCGCGGTGGTCGCCGATCCGCGGGCGCAGGAACGGCGGCTGTGGGAAGGCGTGCGCGGGTGAGGCGGCCGGACACCGTCGCCACGCGGCGGCGGGAGTGGCGGGAGCGGCCGGAGCGACGGCGGCAGGCGCGGCAGAGCCCTCACGAGGCCCTCACGCGTTCGGCGCAACTACGCAGGGTGAGCGGGGGACGCCCCGTTTCCGAACGGGGCCGACGGGCACTCGATCAGCCTCAGGCTGTTGAAGCCCACTCGGTGTCGAGGAGGAGTTCATGACCACGACCAAGACAGCCGCAGCACCCCCACGCGGAATCAAGAGCCTGGTACCGGCGCGGATCGACCGGCTGGTCTGGTCCCGCTTTCACACCCGTATGGTGGTCGCGCTCGGCGTGGCGTGGATTCTGGACGGCCTCGAGGTCTCCATCGCGAGCAACGTCAGCCCCTATCTGACGGAGCCGGGCTCCCTGGGCATGGGAGCCGGCTCGGTCGCCTTCTCGGTCGGTACGGTCTACCTGCTCGGCGAGGTGTTCGGGGCACTGTTCTTCGGCAACCTCTCCGACCGGTGGGGCCGCAAGAACCTGTTCATGATCACCCTCGGGGTGTACCTGCTCGGCGGCGGACTCACCGCGCTGACCTTGGGCAAGGGCCAGGGCTGGGTGCTGTATCTGGACCTGACCCGGTTCATCGCGGGCGCGGGAATCGGCGGCGAGTACGCGGCGATCAACTCGGCGATCGACGAACTGATCCCGGCCAGATACCGCGGCCGGGTGGACATCGCCGTCAACGGCACCTACTGGGCCGGGGCGTTCATCGCCTCGGTGCTCACCGTCGCGGTCATCAAGCACCTGCCGGTCAGCTACAACTGGCGTATCGCGTTCCTGTTCGGCCCGATCCTCGGCCTGATCATCCTGTTCGTCCGCCGCAACCTGCCGGAGAGCCCGCGCTGGCTGGTGATGCACGGCCGGGTGGACGAAGCCGAGGAAGCGGTCGAACGCATCGAACGCGAGACACTCTCGACCGGCGGCAGCCTCGATCCGGTCGACGAGTCGAAGCAGATCGAGGTCCTGCCGGCCGACAGCGTGGGCTACTGGGAGCTGACCAAGACGCTGTTCCGCCGCTATCCCAGCCGGTCCGTGCTCGGCGCCACGCTGATGATCACACAGTCCTTCCTCTACAACGCGATCTTCTTCACCTACTCGCTCGTCCTGACCAAGATCTACGGCGTGCCCGCGGGCAATACCGCGTACTACTTCATGGCCTTCGCGATCGGCAACCTGTGCGGCCCGCTGCTGCTCGGCCGGCTGTTCGACACGATCGGGCGGCGCAGGATGATCAGCGGGACGTACCTGATCGCCGGCGTCTCGCTGGCCATCAGCGCGTTCCTGTTCCACGCCGGGCAACTGACCGCGCTGACCCAGACGATCTGCTGGTGCTTCATCTTCTTCTTCGCCTCGGCCGGAGCCAGCGCGGCCTATCTGACGGTCAGTGAGATCTTCCCGGTGGAGGTGCGCGCCAAGGCCATCGCCGTGTTCTTCGCCATCGCCCAGTGCTTCGGCGCGTTCGGCCCCTGGTTCTACGGCAAGCTCATCGGCGACACCGGCAACCAGAGCCCCGACTACCTGCTGCACCACTCCAAGCTGTGGATCGGCTACCTGATCGGAGCCGCCGTGATGATCATCGGAGCGCTGGTCGAACTCTGGCTCGGTGTCGACGCGGAGGGCCGCTCGCTCGAGGACGTGGCGACGCCGCTGACCGCGGTGGGCCGGCCGGACGAGGACTCGGGCCCGGCGGCCGACGCCACCGGCACGTCCCGCCCGCCCGTCGCATGACCGAATCCGGCGGCGGCGGTGGCGGTGACCACGACGGCCACGACGAGCGCGAGCACCACGACGAGGGCGGCCGCCCTGATGAAGGCGGCCGCCACGACGAGCACGGCGCGCGCTGGCTGGCCGGGCTCGATCCGCACGGTGCTCATCCGGAGCACCGGCGCCGCATGCGCAAGGCGGCGGTGCTGGCCGTGCTGCGCAGCGTGCTGACGGTGCTCGTGCTGGGTGTGGCCTACTTCGTGATGCCGCTCGAGGGGTTCAAGGCCGACGACGACATCCCCATCCTGGTGGTGAGCCTGATCGCGATCGTGCTCCTGGTCCTGTTCCAGGTCGGCCGCATCGTGCGCGCGGACTACCCGGGCCTGCGCGCGATCGAGGCGCTGGCGTTCACCGCGTCGCTGCTGCTGTTCGTCTTCGCGGTCACCTACGACGTCATGGACGCCGAGACGAGTGGCGCGTTCAACGTGGCGCTCACCCGGCTCGACAGCCTGTACTTCACCGTCACCGTCTTCGGCACGGTCGGCTTCGGCGACATCACCGCGCACTCCCCGGCCGCCCGTTCGGTCGTCACGGTGCAGATCCTGTTCGACTTCGTCTTCCTCGGCGTGGCCGTGCGGGTCATCGCCTCGGCGGTGCAGATCGGCCGCCAGCGGGTGTCCAGGCGCTGAGCCGCGCGGGTCGGACGGCGCGACGGAGCCCGGGCACGCGGGCGCCCGGGCTCCGTCTTCTTCGCGTCGGCTGCCGTCCTCACCGCAGGTCCGGCTCCGCCGCGCCGCGGGGAGGTCCAATGCTGCGCCGACGCCGCCCCCCGACGGCGGCGCCGGCCGTTCTCGCGCTGTACGCGGCATCTCGGCCGCGCCGGCGCGTCAGCTCTCGTAGCGCTCGACCACCCGGACCGGCCGGGTCTGCGCGCGTTCGGGATCCTGGTGGAACTCCTGCCGGGCGGCCCGCTGTCGCAGCAGGTCCCAGCACTGGTCCAGCTCGGCCTCGACCGCGGCCAGCCGGGTGCGCCGCTCGGCGTCCATGGCCTCCGGATCAGCCCGCAGCCCGTGTTCCTCGCTGATCAGCTCGTCGATGCGGTGCCGGATGTCGGCTTCACCCGCGTTCTGCGTCATGGCCGTCACTCCTTCCGACCGCATCCGGCCCGCGCGCGTCCTCGCGGCTCGCGTGCGCGGCCCAGATCTCCTGCCTCCACGCTACGCGCCGGTGAGCCGGGTCGCGATGTCGGCGAGGCGGCGGCCCTGATAGCGGGCGGCCTCGAGCGTCGGCGCGTCGGGGGCCACGCCGCCCCCGGAGGGCCAGCTGGTGCCGTACGGGTTGCCGCCCGAGGCGTAGAGCAGCGGGTCGGTGTAGCCGACCGGCACGATCAGGCAGCCCCAGTGGTAGAAGACGTTGTTGAGCGACAGGATGGTCGACTCCTGGCCGCCGTGCCGGTTCGCGGACGAGGTGAAGCTGGTCACCGGCTTGTCGTGGAACACCCCGTTCTGCCACAGGCCGCCGGTGGTGTCGATGAACTGCTTGAGCTGCGCGGTGACGTTGCCGAACCGGGTCGGCGAGCCGAAGGCGTAGGCGGAGGCCCACTCCAGATCCTCCAGCGTGGCCACCTGCACGGAGTCCTTGGTGGCGTCGACGTGGGCGCGCCAGGCGGGGTTCGCGTCGATCGCCGTGTCGGGGGCGAGTTCGGCCACCCGCCGCAGCCGGACCTCGGCGCCCCGTGACTCGGCGCCCTCGGCGACGGCCGAGGCCAGGGCGTGGACGTTGCCGGTGGCGCTGTAGTAGATCACTGCTACGCGGACGCTCATGAAGCGGCTCCTTGCGGACTCGCGGACTCTCGGTGGTCCTTGCTCGCTCCATCCCACCAATCCCGCGGCCCCGCGGCGCGGTGGACTCACCCGTGCAGGCGAACCGGCATGCCGATCTGGTTAAAAAGGGTGAATATGAATACAACAGACAATTCGGCCGAACGAGCGCGGCTGGTCCTGGCGCCGGTGCCGAGAAACGGAGTGCGGGCCATGAACTACCCGATGTTGGACACGTTCCTGTCCATTATGTGGTTCTTCCTCTGGATTCTGTGGATCTTCCTGCTGGTCCGGGTGACGCTGGACATCTTCCGCGACGACCGGCTGCACGGCTGGGGCAAGGCGGGCTGGCTGATCTTCGTGCTGATCCTGCCGTACATCGGCGTGCTGGTGTACCTCATCGCCCGCGGCCACGGGATGGGCGAGCGCGACTACGCCCAGGCGAAGCAGCAGCGCGCCGCGATGGACGACTACATCAGGTCCACCGCGGCCTCGGGCGGCGGTTCGGGCGGTGGCTCGGGCGGGCTCAGCCCCGCGGAGCAGCTGTCCAGGATCGCGGACCTGAAGAACTCCGGCGCGCTCACCGAGCAGGAGTACCAGACGGCCAAGGCGAAGATCCTGGCCTGAGTCGGATCTGAGCCGGGTCTGAGTCGGGTCCATCCGAGTCGAGTCCGAGCCGGACCTCGGTGGTGTCTTCCTAGTGGCCCGGGTCCCGCCCGAACAGCGGGTGCCGCATGACGACGCACATCACGGCACCTGCCGCGAGCGCGAGAAGGGTGGAGGTCAGCCAATCCGGCGTGATGGAGGTGCCGACGGTGGTACCGGCACCACGGTTCGCGTCGAACATGGCCGCGACGAACGCGCCGACCGCGGTGGCGCACAGCAGTGCGAGCGATATCCACCGGAGCCGAGCGGGGCCGCGTCCGCGGATGAGCCGCCGCACCGTCCAGACGAAGGCGAACGCCGTCCACGCGATCGCGGCGATGAAGGACTCGGTGTCGGTGGTGTACTGCACCAGCGGTGAGTTTGTCGTCTGATAGACCTGTGTTCCGATCGTCACCGAGGCGACGTTGTACGAGCCGCCGTGCGTGATCACGGTCAGTGGGGTGACCTTCTGGATCTGGTCCGGGACCGAGGCCGTGGTGCCGAAGTCGGCGTAGAAGCTCAGCAGGCCACTGGAGACGACAGGGTCATCCCCGTCGACCGTCGCGGTGATCGAGACGAGCGGGCTCACCACGCCCGTGGCGTCGGCCGAAACGTCGGTCACCTTGCACCAGACGGTCGGCGGCTGCCAGTCCGTCCCGTCTGCGGTGCAGGACTGCGCGGCGTCGTATCCGGTGACGGCCACATGGTCGCGAGACGCGCGCTGAAGCGTGTTGCTGATCCCGAACGCGCCCAGCCCGAGCATGCCCACGACGCAGGCCGTGAAGACGGCGTGCAGGGTGCGTTGGCGAGGTGAGCGGGGCGGCCGGGGCGGCGGCGGGGCGACGGG
>NZ_JAGSOG010000273.1 GCF_018139695.1 Actinospica durhamensis
GTGGCTGCGCCGTGGGGCGTTGGGCGGGTACGGCTGGGCGGGTGGGCCTGAGTGCGAGTCGGAACCAGACGGCTTTGCCGGGGGTCTCCTGGGGCGGGAGCGTTTCCTTGGCGCAGCCCCATTCAGCGGCGAGGGCGTTGACCAGGAACAGGCCTCGTCCGCTTTCCTGGTTGTCTGCGGAGCATCCGAGTGCAGGCTGGTCAGGGCTGTTGTCCCATACCTCGACGACGAGCCCGGCCTCGGTCAGGCGGGCGCGGAGTCGAATGGTGGCGACGGTCTCACCGGGTTCAGCCTCGGTGGGACCTTCGGGGCGGCCGGTTGCGCGTACCGCGTTCGTGGTGATTTCTGAGATCAGGAGTTCGGCAGCGTCCACGGCCTCGGTTTGGTCGGCGAGACCCCACGCGTGCATCAGTTTCCTAATAAACCTCCGGGCGAGTGAGGGTGCGCTGGGCAGCGCGCCCACGTCGATGCTGTGGCTCGCCTCGTTCGTCGTTACGGTGGTCATGGAGACTCCCGGAAGTGTCCGCCGCTGGTGGCGTCGCCTCGTAGGCGAGGTGCACAACGCGGAGACCGTCGATGAACCACGCCGTGACGCACGAGACACCGTGCTCGACGGCGTAGGCCATCACGTCGAAGTGGTCGGGACCTCCGAGCAGGGTCGGCAGACTCAAGCCGTTGTCCCACAGCATGACGATGGCGCGTGAGCCCTCGCATGCGACACGTACGGTGATGGTGCGGGTGACGCTGGTCTGGGCCATCCACTCGGCGACTCGTCCGGATACTGTGGCGAGGGATTGGCAGTCTTCGGGCTTGAGATAATCGGCGAGCAGCACGCCCAGCTCACTGACTGCCTGCTGGCGTGCGCCTTCGCTCAGGCGCAACACCTTTGCCCGGGTCGGCGCATCGGGTGGCAGGAAACTGACGTCCCAGAGCTCGCGAGGGCGCCCGAACAAGGACCCATAGCTGGGAGAGGTCGCGTAAGCACTCTCCACGACAACGTACTTCGAGGCGTTCTCGCCCATTATGAATCCCAATAGCCTAACGACATCAATTGGATAGCCTGCATCGCTTGCGCCTGCGGCGCCCCGTAATGTGGTGACTACATCGTGTTGTGCCCGCCAGGACGTCTGAACGCCGTTCTCGGGACGTTTTGGAACGTCTGATGTACCATCAGATTCGTCCCAAGCGTCCGACGGAAGAGGTCCCCGTGGCTAATCAAGCCCTCCAGGCGGCGATGGAGGCCGCTCGGCTTACGCGCCAGGCGCTGGCCGAGGTCTGCGAGGTTGACGTGAAGACAATTGATCGCTGGCTCAACGATGATCGACGGACGCCGCACCCTCGCCAGCGACAGGCTGCGGCGAAAGCCCTGGGAACGGAGCCCGACGTGATTTGGTCATCCTTGAAGGAGGCAGCCCGGCGCTCACCGGGTCTCAGAGAGATCCAAGCTGCCTATCCGACGCGTTCGGCCCTGCCGTCCCCCGTCTGGACCGAGCTGGTCAACGAGGCTTCTCATGAGCTTGTGTTCGCCGGTTACACGAGCTACTTCCTCTGGCTGACGGTTCCAGGGCTTCGTGACACCCTCCGGGCCAAAGCCGAGTCCGGCGCGAGAATCCGATTTCTGCTGGGTGATCCAGACAGCGAGGTCACACAGTCGCGCGAGCAGGTTGAAGGCGTGCCGCTCACCGTTCGCTCGCGCATCTCGATCAGTCTCAGCGAGTTGGAGCCGCTGCGAGACGTACCGGGTATCGAAGTTCGCTTCTCGGACCGCCACATCAGCCTCTCGGTCTGGGCCTTCGACGCCCAGATGGTTGTCTGCACGCACGTGGCAGCGGCTGTCGGGCATGACAGCCCCACATATCGGCTGAAGCGGTCGGGACCCTCCGGCCTGTTCGCCTCGTACGCTGCGCATGTTGACGCCCTGTGGGATGTCGCCCGGCCCGCTTACGCCTGAACGACATTGGTCGCTCCTGGCTCTGGCCGAGACGTCGGAAGGGACCGTGACCGTGCTGGATTCTGAAGGGCTCGCGAGGGTCGGCGGCCGGCGCCACCGCGGCGCCGTCAGCGGGCTGTGAGCTGTGCGTGAGCCGGTGCGCCGTGGTGGGGCCGGCGGGCGGCCCTGGTGGGCACGCGGGGTTTTTCACACGCTGGGGTGCGTCGGGCTGCTGGTTCGGTCCGGGTGTGGGTGGCGGTTGTCCGCCGACCGTGCGCCGCGAACGGCGCCCCAGCGCCGCATGCGCAAGGCGCTGGCGGGCGGCGGGCAACCGCCGCCCGCCAGCTCGGGTCCATTGTCCTTGCAATCCGGCAGCCTCCCCAGCAGCGTGAAGGCTGCCCAGGTTGTTCATCGGGCTGTGCGCGTGTGCCCCGGGTTCGCCGGTCCGGCCGGGTGCCGCGTCGCGCGGTCGGCGCCTTAGCGCCGCACGCCGCGCGGGCGCGAAGCGCCCGGACGGTCCGGCGGGGGCGGGGCGCCGCAGGCGCCCCGCCCCCTTTCTTGAACAAGTACAGGACAGATTCGACGCTTCGGCGCGGGGCGTGGCGCGGAGATCCGCCGGAGGCGGGTCGTGCGGGCTGCTGCGTGGTGTCGTCACGGCGTTGTGACGGGTGGTGATATTCGCTGGTGTGTGGGGCGTGGTGGGCGTATGGTCGTGGTCTGAGGTGTCGCGGGGTGCGGCGTCTTGTCGAAACGGGAGTGCAGGCGAACAGCGGGTGTAACGACCCCGCTTGAGAGGGTGATGTCGGTGTGACCGTGGGGCCGTGAGGTGCCTGCGGGGAGAGGGGCTAGTGAAATGCGTGTCTACTTCAGCTTCTGTGAGTGGGTCCGGAAGTTCTAGGAATCACAACGGGGCGCACGGGGTTTCGAGCGGGCTGTCGTTCCTGGATCGGATCGGGGCGGGCCTTGATGTGCCGGGTCTGGAGCCGGAGGCCCGGCGGTTTTTCGAGCAGCAGGCGGCGCATCCTGATCGTGCGGGTGTGGTTCGTCAGCTTACTGATGTTGGGAACTGTGTAGCTCCGGTTCAGTTGCGGGGTTCGTCGGTGCGGCGTGATGCCGTGTCGGGGGATGTGGTCTCGGCGTTCTCGACGGCTGATCTGCCATTGGGTGTGATCCTGGTGCGGTGCGGGAACCGGCGCTCCTCGCGCTGCCCGTCGTGCGCCCGGTTGTACCAGGGTGATGCGTATCAGCGGGTGCTCGCTGGGATCGTCGGGGGCAAGGGTGTGCCTGCGTCGGTGACGGGTAACCCGTTGGTGTTCGTCACGCTCACGGCGCCGTCGTTCGGGGCGGTGCATCGGGTGGCGAAGCCGGGCGATAAGAGCGCGGTGTGTCACCCGCCGGGCAAGAAGCGCTCGTCCTGCGCGCACGGTCGGGCGCGGTTTTGCACGGTGGTACATGATCCGGGCGATGAGGTGGCGGGCTCTCCGCTGTGTCCGGAGTGCTACGACTATCCGGGCCAGGTGCTGTTTAACGCGCTCGCGTCGCGGGCGTGGAAGGCGTTGACGGACAACCTCTATCACCATCTCGCGCGTACGGCGGGTTTGTCGCGTGCGGGTGTGCGCAAACGGGTGCGGATTGAGTATCTGCGGGTGGCGGAGTATCAGGCGCGCGGTGCGATCCATTTTCACGTGGTGATGCGTCTGGACGGTCCGGACGGTCCCGGCTCTCGTGTCCCGGCGTGGGCGTCGGGTGAGTTGCTGTGTGCGGCGTTGGGATCGGCTATCGAGGTCACGACGGTGCGGGTGGCCTCGGCGGCGGCCGGTGAGCGGGTGTTCCGGTTCGGCACGCAACACGATGCCGAGGTGGTGGACTTCACCGGGAACGGGTTTTCTCCCGAACACGTCGCGGCGTATCTCGCAAAGTACGTGACCAAGGGCACCGAAGATGTCGGGGGCGCGGATGTCGTGGTCCGGCACCGTTCGCGGATCGCGGAGCTGGGCCGGAACGCTCACGTGCGGGCGCTGATGTATGCGGCGTGGGATCTCGGGCGGGTGGCGGATCTCGCGCGCATGCGTACGCGGGCGTGGTGTCACACCCTCGGCTACCGGGGCCGGGTGGTGACGGCGTCGCGCGGGTTCTCGGTGACGTTCAAGGATCTGCGGGCGGTGCGGGCTGAGTTCATGGCCGCGCAGCGCGGCGTGGATACCTCCGCCACGGTCACCGAGTCGCATTTCAGCTACGTCGGTCACGGGTTCGGCTCCCCATTGCTCGAGGAGTGGGCGGCGGAACTGCGTGAGGACCGGCAGGAAGCCCGGCAGCTCGCGCGGGACGCGCTCGCGGACCTGCCTTCCGAGGGTCGGGGGTGGGCGGCGTGACGAAGTGCAACGCGGTGAGCAGCGCCGTTCGTCTCGTCGCCGAGCGTGGCCGGCCGGGCTGGGAGTCAGGCGCCGTAAATGTTGAGTCGCGCAGCGGCCTTACCCGGACGCAAGATCATCGCCGGTCTTGCCGCCGAGCCTGTGTCAGTGGGCTGGGGGCCGACCGCGTGTCGTTGAGCCCCGCA
This sequence comes from Actinospica durhamensis, assembly GCF_018139695.1. GTDB lineage: Bacteria > Actinomycetota > Actinomycetes > Streptomycetales > Catenulisporaceae > Actinospica > Actinospica durhamensis. The sequence goes on from NZ_JAGSOG010000273.1 coordinate 4,488, forward strand.
GGGACCTTACCCGGCGGCAAGATCACTACCGTAGGTGGCGGGTGCTTCGTGGCGGGGGTCGGCCATGGTCGATCCTGAATTGCGTGCGCGCGTTGCGGCGTCGCGGGCAAAGCAAGGTCTGCCGCCAGTCATCGAAGATCTCACTGTCCTCCGTCGGGTGGCGAGGATCTTCGAGCTGGCGGCAGACGTTCCAAGCGTTGGCCGTCGGCGCGGGCGCCGATGTAACGACCCTAGTTAGGCCACCCAATCGAACTCGAAGCGGTCCGGGTCCCACTTCTTGCGCGGGTCGGCTGGATAGACGTTGATCTTGTGGACGGTGGCCGCGACGATGGCGCGGCGCTGGGAGTCGTTGAGAGACTTCTTCCAGCGCTGTGTCATGTCCTCGAACGTGCCGATGAATCCGAGCAGCATGGGCGCGCCGGTCTGGCGGACCTGCTTGGCACGGTTCTCCTCAAGTCGCTTCTCCACGACGGTCCGCGCTGCCATCCACTCGGCGCGGGTGATCTGCTTCTTGGCGGCCATGACCGCGAGTTCCGCCAGGTCCTTCTCATCCTCAGCGATCAGCGCGGCTAGCCCAGTGTCCTGGTCGTTCTTCGTAGTGAGCTGGTGCAGCATCTCAGGTGAGGCCAGCGCGGTCAGAATCATGTCCCGGACATGCTCGTCCGTGCGACTGGCGACGGTGGCCGTGCCTCCACACGCAGGTGAGCCAGGCGTGTTATGGCAGACGTAGCGCGGTGTGCCTGACTTCGGGCGGCCGGACATCCGCCAGCCGCACAGCGTTCCGTCATCCTTCGGCTTGGCGCACGTGAGAATGCCTGAGAGCAGATACGTGCGCCCCGTCGGGTGCGCAAAGAGGGCGGCCCGGTCAGGGTCTGACAGCAGCGCGCGCAACTGGTCGGACTGCTCCACGGTGATGATCTCGGGCCAGACGGCGTCGGCCACGATTTCACCGAGCAGCGGCCGGGTGGTTTCGAATGACTTCCGAGGTGTGTGCTCGCGCCTGCCGCTGATCCGGGCTGAGGCCATCAGACGCCGCAGCGTCGTCGGCTTCCAGTAGCCGCCTTTCGGCGTACGCACGTCGCGCTCTTCGAGATCGCGGCAGATGCTTGACTGCGACTCGCCGAGCAGCATCCGCTTGGCTACCTCCCGGATGATGTCGGCCTCGTCCTCAACGATCGTCACCCGGTCTTCGGCGTACCCGTATGGCCGCGCTCCCCCACCGGAAACCTTTCCCATCTCGGCGTTCTGGCGGCGCTGGCGCGCCTGGCGCTCGGCCTTGTGCTCGGCTTCCCCGCGCGCGGCCGCGCCGAGCATGCGGGCCACCATCTTGCCGGACGGCGTAGCCAGGTCGATTTCACCCGTCACGGTCGCAAGCTCCACGCCGTGCCGCTCGGCCAGGGCTATCACGCCTTCGAGCTCCAACGGCGTCCGCGTGAGGCGGTCGATATGCCAGCACACGACCGCATCGATGAACCCATTACGGATGTCTTCCAGCATCCGTTCCCACTGCGGTCGTCGCTTACCCGAGTAGGCGCTCACGTCGTTGTCCGCATACACGTCGGCGACGGTCCAGCCGCGCCGTTCCACCAGGGCTCGACAGTCTGCTTCCTGCCGAGCCACACCGAGTCCGGCGCCAGTCCTGTCCTGGCTGATCCGGCAGTAGATTCCGACTTTCCGCATAGGTCACATTTTACTACGCTGGTAGGGACCGGTGTGGCCTGCCCGGTCGGCTTGGCCGCGGCGGAGTGACTCCGGCGAGGACGTCTGGGGGCAACTGCCTGACCGCCATCGCGAACATCGATGGCTGATCGCAAGCCGCTGCCTGCAGACGTCGTCGGGCTCAGAAGCTCTGCTTCCCGCGGGAAAGCCCAGCAGATCGGAGTTGCTCGCGCAACTGCCGCATGCCTCGATCGTCGGGGGATGCGGCTGTGGTTGCCGCACGGTGGCGATCGACGTCGATCGAGCATCGGCTGCGCCCTCGCCGGTGTCCGGCCGCCCCGTCGCCGAGGCGCAGTTCGACGGCGGCTACGGCGGATTGATGCTGTTCGTGGACGCCGGGTACATCACGTGGCTGGAGATCTACACGTTCCGCGACGAACCCGCCGCCGAATGGCCGCCCCCTGAGACACTCGACGTTCGATAGCGCAGGTGGCCGGGAGAATGCGCGCGGGGCCCGAAGCTGCTGAGTCTGGCTGACCGCGGCGGATTGACATCGGGAGCGACTTTGGCCGGAGAGCCGAGCGGAACGCCCGTCATCGCCCACGGTTGGGTGTGGCGGGCGAATCTGCGTCCCCTCATGGAGATGTGCAGCAGGACCGTCGGATACGGCTTCGACGACTCCGACTGGGACGCGGTGGACCCTCCGAGCGACGAGCGACGCTGGCTGCGTTCCTCGAGGTCTTCGCCGCATACCAGGTGGCGGATCCTCGGCTCGGAGTGCCCATCCGAGACCGTGGATCGTGATCGAGAGGACTTCGGTGCGCAGAACTCCGAGCCTCCGCCTACGGACGTCACGATCCCCCTGGGAGATGTCCGGACAACCGCAGACCTTCACCGCGTGCTCAAGCAGCAGCTCGGCTTCCCCGACTTCTACGGTATGAACTGGGATGCCTTCTGGGATTCCATCACGGGACTCGTCGAGAGGCCGGACCGGATCGTGTTCACCGGATGGGCCGAGCTCGCCGCGCGCCTTCCGCGCGATGCGGGACTGCTCCGCAAAATCCTGGGCGAGTACCAGGACCCGGAGCGCTCGCTGAGCTCGCATGCGGGAGGCTTCACCGCATCGTATGAGTGAATTGACTCCGCCGCGCGCTACTACCATGCCTGGTGCGGCATATTCTCGAAGCGGCATTCCGCCGGCGCCGCGACGAACGCGGGCGTCGCATGGTGGGTGGAGGGTTCGTTCGTGCGGTACGCCGTGCTGGGTCCGGTTCTGGTCAGCGGTGAGGAAGGCCCGCTGGAGATCAATGGGACGCTGCGCCGTACCCTCCTCGCGGCCCTGCTGCTGAGCCCCAACCAGGTCGTCTCGACTGACCAGCTGACCGAACTGCTGTGGGGCGACCGGCCCCGCGTCGCGGCCGCCACCTCGCTCTACAACCAGATGATGCGGCTGCGCAAAGCCCTCGGCCCGCACGCCGGCCGGATCAGGGCGGTGCCGCCCGGATACGTCATCGACGTCGAATCCGGCGAGCTCGACACCGCGGTCTTCGCAAGGCACCGCGCCGCCGGGGCCCAGGCCGCGCAGATCGGCGACTGGGCGGGCTCCGCGCGGGAGTACGCCGCGGCGCTCGAGCTGTGGCGCGGCGAGCCGCTGGCCGACGTCCCCGCGCTCCAGTCGTATCCGACGATCCAGCAGTTGGGCGAGGAGCGGATCCTCGCGCTCCAGGGCCGGATCGAGGCCGACCTGCACCTGGCCCGGCACGGCGAGGTCATCGGCGAACTGCGCGGCCTGATCAGTCGGCATCCCTGGCGCGAGGCGTTCCACGCCCAGCTCATGCTCGCCCTCTACCGCGTCGGTCGGCAGCCCGAAGCCCTCGAGGTCTACCGCGACCTGCGCCGCAGCGTCACCGCGGAGTTCGGCGTGGAACCGGGCGAGAGCGTGCGCGAGCTGCACACCAAGATCCTGCGCTGCGACCTCGGTCTGGCGCTGCCGAGCGCGCAACCGGCCGGTGGTCAATCCTTCAGCACGGCGCCAGCAGGCCTCGTAGCGTTGCCGATCCGTAAGCCCGCGCGCCAACTTCCCGCCGACACCCGGGCGTTCACCGGTCGGGAGGCAGAGCTGCACTCCTTGATCGGCGCCGCGCGCCTCGGGACGGCCGAGGAGAGCGAGGAGTCGTCCCCCACCGTCGTCATCTCCGCCATCAACGGAATGGGCGGCATCGGCAAGACGGCTCTGGCCGTCCGGGCCGCCCACCGCCTGGCCGAGCAGTACCCCGACGGCCAGCTGTTCATCGACCTGCACGGTCACTCGGCCGACCTCGACCCGGTCACCCCGCAGGATGCGCTCGACTTCATGCTTCGCTCGATCGGTCTGGAGCCCAAGGCGATCCCGCAGGAGCTGCAGGCCCGCTCCGCGCTCTACCGCTCACACCTGGCCGGTACCAGGACCCTGATCGTGCTGGACAACGCCCGCAACCCGGCGCAGGTCAAACCGCTCATCCCGGCCGAACCCGGCTGCCTCGTCATCGTGACCAGCCGCAGCCCACTCACCGGCCTGGACGACGCCGAGTTCCTGAGCCTCGACGCACTCCCCCGGGACGAGGCCGTCGCCCTACTCAGCCAGTCGGCCGGCCCCGGCCGGGTGGACGAGAACGACCCGGCGGCCCCGGCGCTCGCGCAGGCGTGCGGAAGACTCCCCCTGGCCATCAGGATCCTCGGTGCCCGCCTGCGCCACCGCCCGAAGCTCTCGCCCGCATCGCTGCTCGCCGCCCTGCGCACCGAAGACAACCCGCTCGCCCAGTTGAAAGACGACGACCGGGACATCACCCGCGTCTTCGCCTCCTCTCTCGACGTGCTGCCGGAGCACCAGCAACAGCTGTTCGCGCGGCTCGGCCTCATCCCCGGCCCCGACTTCGACGCCTATGCCGCGGCCGCCCTGCAGGACACCGACGTCGCCGACGCCGAGCGGCAGCTCGAATCGCTGCTCGATCACAGCCTGCTGATCCAGCACGAGCTGGCCAGGTACCGCCTGCACGACCTGCTCCGGGCTTATGCACGTGTCCGGGCCCGTGGGCTCGATCCGCAGGAGAACGAGGCCGCGCGCGGTCGCCTGCTGGACTTCTACCTGGAGACGGCGACTCTCGCGAACGATTTGTGGCTGGGAAATGCCGCGGACCACGACTCCAGCGCCTGCCACGCGGCCGGGCTTACGAACAAGGCGGATGCGAAGGCCTGGTTCGGGGCGGAGAGGGAGAGCCTCTTCGTCGTCTTCGGTGACGAGGGGCTCGACCCGAACCGCCGGCTCAAGCTCTCGGCAGACCTCGCGGCCTATTTGAAGACCTACGGCCCTTGGCGGCGAGCGATAGAAATTCAAGCCGCCGCCGCTGAGGTGGCGCGTGCCATCCACGATCGCACGGCGGAGGCACGTGCGCTCCGCGCGTTGGGCAACCTCTGCAGCAACCTCGGCGAGCTGTCCGATGCAGAGGCCGCCCTGGAGCGCGCCCTCGCGATCTCTCGAGAAACCGGTGACCGGATCGGCGAAGTACGCGCGCTGAGGGTTCTCGCCTGGGCGTTCACATCAGCCGATACCGACCGCGCGTTCAGCTACGCCCAGCAGGCGACCGAGATCGCGCGCGACATGGGCAACACCGGCGATGAGATCCAGATCCTCAGTGTCCTGGCCATTACCGCCAGCCAGAGCGGGAGATTCGAGGACACCGTAGAGATCTGCGCGCGAATCCTCGAAATCAGCCCCGCGGTCGGCAACGACTTCGCCGCCGGCGACGGGCTGCTGCATCTAAGTCACGCGCAGCTTGCCTTGGGCAGGTTCGACGACGTCGAACTCACCCTCATTAGGGCCCTGGCTGCGCTTCAGGGTTCGATTAACGGCACGGCGAACGTCGAACTGGAACTCGGCCGGCTCCATATGCGGCGCGGCCGGTACGCCGAGGCCACCGAGTATCTCAAGCGGGCCCTGCAGGCGTTCGTCACCATGGGTTTCGCCGTCGGCATGGGCTACACCTACGGCGAACTCGGCCGAATCCGGCTCTGGCAGGATGACCTCGACGGCGCGATGACCCTGCTGGAGACCGCCCTGCGCCTCGCCACCGACAGCGGGAACCTCTACGTCGAGAGCTTCGTACGCCCGAACATCGCGTACGTGCACATCGCGCTGGGAGAGTTCACCGAGGCGGAGAAGGAACTGCAACAGGGACTCGAGAGCAGCCTGCGCGGCGGGTTCATGCACTGCGTGGCAGAAGCCCGAGTGGGTCTGTGCGCTCTGGTCTATGCCCGTGACGGAGCGGGCGCCGCCCTCATTCACTATCGCGAGGTCATCGAAGTCGTCCGCAAGTACCGTCACCGGGTCGAGGAAGCAGCTGCGCTTCTCGGGCTCGGCCGATGCGAACTGGAATCCGGCGACCGGGCATCAGGCAGCGCGCACGTGCGAGAAGCGGTCGAACTCTATACACGCATGGGATCCGCGCTCGACGCGGCCAGAGCTCAGGCATACCTCTGCTGACGGCCGAGACCGGCTGCCCAAACCCGGTGCCTGAATCGCGGACCGATATTGGTGGAACGAGGGCCGGTGACAGCGGCATCATGAGCGCGGAGGACCTCATGACCGGCATTGACTACCCCAGGTTCGTTCACGCGATGGCCCGCTACTTCAAGCGCATGGAGGCGAGTCACGGCGCGGCGTGGTCTGCCGGTCGGTCAGCAGCCGCGCTCTGGGAGCAACTGCTGGCAGGCTCCACGGATGCCGATTTGGCCGAGCTTGACGGACTCATGCGCGTCGGATCCGGTGATACCTGTTCGGCCTGGCAGGAGATGACCCTGCTCTACCCAGCGTGGCGTAGCGAAGCAGGATCGCCCCGACAGACGCCGTGAGCGACCCCGTAATTACGGTCCGGCTTCGCACGCGTCGCGCTCAGGTCACAAGCATGGTGTTTGCCGCCCTTCGCCCTCCATCGAGGTCTAGCGTTCGTGCCGCTGCATAACATCGATGATCTATGAGAATCCGCCAACGATTTGGTGCTGCTCAGGTTGGGTGGCGTGACCGAGCGTGTTCGTGCTCGTGCATGTGGGGCGCGGCTGTCATGAGTGTAGATCGTCTGTCACCGGGCGACTGCGAGGTTCG
>NZ_JAGSOG010000274.1 GCF_018139695.1 Actinospica durhamensis
TTCGCCCGGCGCCCCAATCCGCCGGCGATACCCGAGCACGCCTGGATCAACGAACCGAAACCAGAGACAGAACCCGTCCTACGCTATCCATAACAACAGGCCGTCTTACTTGACTTGACAACTTCCGGGTGAACTGCTCAACCGTGCTTTGCAGCCGCAGGGCCTCCAAGTTGCCACATCTCATAGTTCCCACATTCTGCCGTGATCTCGGCCGCCGCCTGAGCCGCGGCGAAGAAGTCTTCGGCCACGGGCGAGAGGTGCGATGCCGCCATCGCAAGGCACACCTGATCGGGTGCCAAATCCGGAACGGACAGGTAAACGACATCCGGACGTGAGTAGAACACGGTCGCCGAACGGGGCAGGAACGAGATGCCCCGGCCCGCCGCGACGTGCTCGAGCATTTCGTCCACCCCGCGCACCAGGTATCCGGCGTTGGGGTGCGGGCGCCTGGTGGGCTGCGTGCTCGTGTCGGCACCCCAGACCAGCGGCTCGCCGGCCAGGTCGGCCTCGGTGACTTCTGCCTTGCCAGCCAGCCGGTGGCTGACGGGCAGCACCGCCACCCGTGGCTCGGTGTAGAGCGGGACGACGCGCAGGCCGGCCTCGTCGATGGGCAGTCGCACGTAGCCGATGTCGATGCGGCCGTCGAGCAGAATCGGGGCCTGCTCGTCGGCTTCGATGCGTTGCACGTTGACCAGAACGTCCGGGTGCTGATTGGCGAACTGTTGTACCGCCGGGGCGACCGCGATGCCTGCCCGGAAGCCGACCATGAGCCGCCGGCTGCCCCGCGCGGCCACGCTCACCCGGCGGCGGGCCGCGTGCGCGGAGGCCAGTAGCGGGCCGGCGTCGCTCAGCAGCTGCCTGCCGGCGTCGGTCAGCACCACCCCATGGCTGTCCCTGGTCAACAGCGGGGCCCCGAGATCCTTTTCCAGCGCGCGGATCTGCCGGCTGAGTACCGGTTGCGCGATGTGCAGCTGCTCGGCGGCGCGGCCGAAATGCAGAGTCTCGGCGACCGTGACGAAGTAACGCAACTTGCGCAGGTCCAGATCCACGGTGCCTCCCGGTCCGGCGATGCCTCCAGGGTATCGCAACTGCTGAAAGAGGTCTTGGACAGCCGATCAGGCCGATGGTGTCATGGAATCGAGCGTCATCCAGGCGCCTGGTTCGACGGCGTCAACGACACAGCCCGTCTCACCCGGGGAGTCTGCAGGGGCGTTGCATCCAACTCCAGAAAGCGGCACACCATGAGCAGCGTCAGCATCATCGGCCTGGGGACCATGACCCGTGCCATAGCCACCCGCGCGGTCGCCGGCGGCATTACCGTCGAGGTCATCGGCCGCGACGAGGCCAAGGCGAAAGACCTGGCTGTCGCGCTCGGCGGCGGCGCCACGGCCGGGAAATTCGGCACCACCCCGGCCGGCGACCTCGTCATCCTCGCCGTGCCCTACGCCAGCGCCGTGCCGATCGTCGCCCAGTACGGAGACGCGCTCGCCGACAAGGTCATCATCGACATCAGCAACACCGCCAATAACGACGCCACCGGCCTGGCCACCGGCGACCACACCTCCGGTGCACAGGAGATCGCCAAGGCCGCCCCGGCGAGCGCGCACGTCGTGAAGGCGTTCAACACCGTGTTCGGCCACATCCTGGCCCAGGGCGGCCCGCTGGACGTGCTTCTCGCCGGCGACGACGCGCAGGCCAAGACGAGCGTCTCGTCGTTGATCGAGACCCTCGGACTGCGCCCGCTGGATGCCGGCGGTCTTGAGGTGGCGCGCTGGCTGGAAGGGGCGGGCCTGGTGATGATCAGCCTGGCCCGCCATGGCGTGGGGAACTTCAACTTCTCCCTCGGCATCAACCGCGCCGGCTGAGCACGCCCGCACCGCCACTTCTCGCGTCACATCACGTCCGCCGATCTGCGACGCGAGAAGCAACCTTCCACCTACTCTCGCAAGGAAAAGTCGTGCGCGTTCTCGTTACTGGCGGGACCGGCCATACCGGTTCGTACATCATCCCCGAACTTGTCGCCGCCGGGCACGAGGTCACCGGCCTGGCCCGGTCGGACACGGCTGCGACGGCGCTGTCCGCGCTCGGCGCGACGGTGCGTCGCGGCGGCCTCGAGGATCTCGACGGGCTCAAGGAGGCCGCCGCAGATTCCGACGGCGTCATCCACGTCGCACACAGGCAGGACCTGCTTGCCTCCGGCGGGATCGACGCCGTAGCCGCCGCCGAGGTCCCGATCATGCTCGCCTACGGCGAAGCGCTCGCGGGAACCGGAAAGCCTCTGGTCGCGGCCGGGAGCATAGGCTCACCCGGCTATCTTGGCCGGCCGGCCACCGAAGAGGACCCGGCCCTACCCGGCGGCGATGAGCACACGGGCACTCTGCGGGTTCGCAACATCGTGGAAACCACCGTCATCGGCCTGGCCGAGCAAGGGGTGCGGTCCTCGATCGTGCGGATCGCCAACATCGCACACAGCACGACCGATCAAGCCGGCTTCCTCATGCAGCTGATCGCGCTCGCGAAGGAGAAAGGCGTCGTCGGCTACCCCGGAGACGGCGCCAACCAGTGGAACGCCGTGCACGCCCGCGATGCCGCCTCCGTGTTTCGTTTGGCACTGGAGAAGGGCCCGGCAGGCAGCTACTGGCACGCGGTCGCGGACGGGGCCATCCCGCTCCGGGACATCGCCGAGGCCATCGGCAGCCGCCTAGGCCTGCCCGTCGTGAGCATCCCCGCCGACGTCCTGATGGTGCCCGGATATTTCGGGTTCCTCGCGAACATCGTCACGCAGAGCTATCCGGCGTCGAACCTCATCACCCGCCAGTCGCTCGGGTGGGAACCCGCCCAGCCCGGCCTGCTCGCCGGTTTGGACAACGGCCACTATTTCCCCGCCAGCTGAGGACAGGAACCCAATGACGACCGTGGGAATCATCGGAAGCGGAAACGTCGGCATCACCGTGGCGCAGCTCGCCGTCGAGGCCGGGCACCGGATCGTGCTCAGCAATTCGCGCGGTCCCGAAACGCTCGCGGACACGGCCGCAAAGCTGGGGCCGCGTGCGTCCGCGGCGACGAGCGAACAGGCCGCGGCAGCCGGTGACATCGTCGTCATCGCGGTGCCGGTCAAGGCCTTCCCCAACCTGCCCGCGGCGCGACTGGCCGGCAAAACGGTCATCGACACGTGCAACTACGGCCCTGAGCGTGACGGACACATCCCCGAACTCGACGGCAACGCGCTCACCTCAAGCGAACTGCTGCTGCGATACCTCCCGGACGCCATGGTCGTGAAAGCGTTCAACAACATCTTCTACAAGCACCTGCTGGCACTCGCCCGCCCAGAAGGGGTGGCTGGCCGCTCGTTCCTGCCAATCGCCGGCGACTCCACACAGGCAAAGGCGGCGGTGGCCGAGTTCATCGACTCCATCGGGTACAGCGTTGTGGACGCGGGGCCGCTGACCGACAGTTGGCGGCAGGCGACGGGCACGCCGGTCTGGGGCACCCCGTACGGGCCATACTCGAACGAGAAGGGCCAGCCGGCCGGCGAGGACGCCCTCCGCGCGGCGCTGGCCGCCGCAGTGCGGTAACCACAAGCCGGCGCGGGCCACGGCACGGCGCAGCCGTGTTGTGGCCCAGGTGTCGGGCGGGGCCGGTCATGACCGGCAATCAGGCGAAGCTGTAGGTCAGACGTCCCTCCAGGGGAGGCGATAGAACGGCTCGGCCTCGGCTTGGCCGTCACCCTGGAATTTCTCGGGCCGCTGGCTGTCGCGCTTGCGGGCACCCGGCGTCGCAGGGGCCTTGCCTGCACGCTTGCGGGCGCGGCATGGGTGCTGGCACGCCCACAGCTGAGCACGGACCACCTCGGCATAGGCCTCGCGCTGGTCCGCCGCAGTTTGCCGGGCGTGCCATATCCTGCTCAATTGCTCGGCGGGCGCGGTGCTCCAGTGCGCTCAGGGCTCTGCCGCCGCGGCGGCGGTCTCGGCGCTGCTCTACGCCTGCGGGAGCTGTGCTCCTCACAGAGCACAGTGCGGAACCCGGCGAAGCTCGCGTGTGCGGCAACCGCGAGTGTGCTCTCCTCCGCGGTCCCGTTCGCGGCTGATGTGTGGGCTCTGCGCCGCGTGCCGGCGCACCGCTTCTGCTTGCTTATGAGCATCAATCCGGTGTTCGCGGGGCTGATCGGCCTGTCGCGTCCGACGTCGGGAGCCTCTACCGGCTCGCGCTGGACAAGGCTCCGGTTGGACCGTGACCGTACGCCGCCCCGCTGAAGAAGGCATCCAGGCGCGCGAGATCGCTGAGGCCATCGTTGTGGTATCTCGACCATACCGAGCACTCGCCGGCAGGCTCCTTATCGCAATCCCTGGAAGAACTCGCTGATGTCGTGTGCGAGAAGTTCGGGTTCTTCGTGGGCTGCGAAGTGTCCGCCGCTCGGCATGCGCGTGTATCTCGTGATGTTGTAGGTGCGTTCGGCCCAACTGCGGGGCGGATGGTTCAGGTCGGCTGGGAACAGGGCGAGCGCGGTGGGGACCGAAACTCGCTTCACCCGCCTGGTCATGCCCGCGCCGTATTCGTAGTACGGCCTGAACGACGTCGAGATCGTCCGGGTGAACCAGTACAGCGATGCCTGGGTCAGCAGGAAGTCGTCGCTGAACCGGGCCGACACGTCGCCGCCGCAATCGCTCCAGGCGCGGAATTTCTCGAGGATCCAGGCCAGCAGCCCTGTCGGAGAATCGGCCAGGCCATAGCTCAGGGTGAGCGGGCGGGTGCTTTGCTGGTGCTGGTATCCGCCTTCCCGAGCCGCCCAGGCCTCGAGTGAATGGACGTAGTCCTTCTCCTCCGGGGTGAGTGTGGCTGCGTCGTAGGTCACCGGGTTGGCGATCGCCATCAGGTGGATGCCGACGACCTCCTCGGGGTGGGCCTCGGCCAGGCGCGAGGCGATGCCGGCGCCCAGGTCCCCTCCGTGCGCACCATAGCGCTCGAAGCCGAGTTCATCGTGCATCAGCCGGTGCCAAAGCTCGTGTGTTTGCGGGGTGTCGGTGAGCGATGGACGCTGTGGTGAGAAAGCGAAGCCCGGCAGCGACGGCACGATCACGGTGAAGGCGTCGGCGGCATCGCACCCGTAGCGCGACGGTGTGGCCAACCGGTCCGCGAGGCCGGTCAGCTCGAGGAACGAGCTTGGCCATCCGTTGGTCAGCACGATCGGGAGTGCGCCGGGTCGTTCGCCCTCCCAGCGAAGATAGTGGACCGCGGTGCCGTCGAGGTCCACGAGACGAGATGGCAGTGCGTTGATCGCCGCCTCGTGGACCCGCCAGTCGTAGTCCGTCATCCAGTACTCGACAAGGCGCCGCAGCTCGCCCGCCTCGGTGCCGGCATCCCACCCGCTCATGGGCCAGGCGGTCGGCCACCGCGTGTTGCGCAGCCGTGCGCGCAACTCGTCGAGCTCTGTGTCGGCGACCGAGATCATCTGCATGATGCTGGGCATGGCTCTCCTCGGGGAGTTTCGAATGTCGACTATCTCGGTCCGGCGGCTTTCGTCGGTCTGCCTGCGCCGATCCGGGGGCGCCGGGCCGCGCCGCCGAGTGGGACGGACGCGGCCGAGCGCACTGCGACGATCACCAGCGCGTGCCCGAGTGGGGCGCGGTCTCCGACGTAGGAAGCCGAGTGCGGCGCCTGCGCCCCACAGGAGCGTGCCGGCGAAAGTCGTCGCGGCGTCGGGCCCGGGCCCGACGCCAAGACGACCCTCACGCGTTGTGCGTTATGACACCGGCGCGTTCTCCTTGTCGGGGGCGTGAAGGTGCTGGGCGAGGAAGAGGGCTGCGCGGTCGAGGGCTTCGCCGGCTTCGTCGAGCAGCCCGACGAAGACTTGGAAGCCGTGCGGCACGTCAGCGGTGACATCGAGGATCACGTCCACTCCGGCCGCGGTGGCGCGCGCGGCCATGCGGGTGGAGTCGTCCAGGAGCACTTCGTTGGTGCCGGCCTGCAGGAGCATCGGCGGCAGGCCGGTCAGGTCGGCGTGGAGGGCCGGGCTGAGCAGGGGCTGGTGTGGGTCGGCGCCGGCGAGGTACATGGCTGTGGTCTGCGCCAGGCTCTCCCGGGTGAAGATCGGGTCGATGTCGTTCTTGGTGTCCATGCTCTCGCCCGCCCAGGTGACGTCGAACATGGAGGAGAATCCGAGGATCGCGGCGGGCAGCGGCAGGCCGGCGTCGCGGGCGGCGAGGCTGGTGGTGACGGCGAGGCCGCCGCCGGCGGAGTCCCCGGCGAACACGATGCTCGCAGGGTCCTGTCCGCTCTCGAGGAGGGCGCGGTAGGCGCTGAGGGTGTCGTCGATCGCGGCCGGGAACGGGTGCTCGGGGGCGAGCCGGTAATCCAGTGAGAGCACGCTGAATCCGGTCTTGACCGCGAGGTGCCCGGTCAGCGACAGCGCGGTCTCGGGCGAGCCCAGTACCCAGACGCCGCCGTGGAAGTACAGGATCGTCCCCGGGCGCCGGCCCTCGCCGGGCTCGATCCGCAGCGCGGGTCGGTCGCCGAGCGTCGTCTGCGTGGTGCGCAGGCCGTCCGGGACGACCATCCGGGCCATCATCGCCTTGAAATCGGCCCGGAACGCCTCGACCGAGGCCGGGCTCTCGCCGTGGGGCTGGCGCAACATCGCGTCGAGCTTCGCACGCTGTTCCCTGTTCATGTGCCTGCTCCTTCTCTTCTCCTGGGCTTCGAAGTACGACACTTCGTTGCACACTGCTGTGCAACCTACTTCATTGCACGCCAGTGTGCAACAATGGCGTCATGCCTACCGAGTCCTCCGAGTCCTCCCGTGCGCGCTCGATGAACGAGACACGCGATCGCATCCTCGAGGTCGCCCTCGAGGTGCTGGGCGAGAACCCCGACGCCGGGATGGGCGAGATCGCCTCCGCCGCCGGCGTCGTGCGCCGCACGGTCTACGGCCACTTCCCCGCGCGCCTCGACCTGGTCCGGACGCTCACGGACCGGGCCGTCACCGAGATGACGGCCGTGCTCACCGAAGCCGACGCCCCCGGCGCGCAGGCGGACGCGGCGTGGGTCGAGTTCATCGCCCGCGTCTGGCCGGTGGCGCACCGCTACCGCGTGCTATTGGCGCTGCGCCGCGGCGAGTACGGCGAGGCGATCCACGCTCTGCTCGGGCCGCTCGACGAGCTCCTCGCCGACCTCGTGAAACGGGGCCAGGACAGCGACGTGTTCGCACACCACCTGCCGCCGGACATCCTGAGCCAGGCCGCCTACGGAGTCGTGTTCGCGATCGCGGACAGCGACCTGTCGAACGCGACCCACGGCGCCCGCGCAGCGACGATCACGAGCCTGCTGATGCTGGGAGTTCCCGAGACCCGCGCAACCGCCCTCACGGCCGACCAGCCCTGACCCGCCGCACCCGAGCGCAGCCGCGGACCGTACCGCCCCGGATTCTCCTCCGGACCCGACCTACAAGACCGGGTTGCCAGAACGTGTCAGCCTCGATCCTTCAGTCGTAGTCAGTGGTTGATCTGTGGTTTCGGCTGGCTGGGTTGACGCCCGGTTCACGGCTTTTATGCTCGCAATGGCGGGGACGGGACGCAGTAGTGGCCTGGGTGTGTAATGCAGGGTATTGACCGCGAACCCAACCGTGTCCGCGTCGCTACCGAACGGCACCCAGCCGTTGTTGTTCGCCAGGTCGTAGATCCCGTAAGGGACCGCCTTGCCGAGCTTCTTGTCCGGGAAGTCGTGGGTCTTGACCTTGGTCGGCTCGCCTTTGGCCCGCCACGCGGTGCCCGCGTTCTTGTACTCCCCGAAGTTCTCCTGCTCCTTCGGCGTCCACACTGATCACCGGATCGCCGGTGGCCATGAAGGATCGTGCCTGCTCGTCGATGTGCCTGAACTGCCCGTCGCGGTCCGGGTGCGCAGTGCCCTCCAGGGTTTTGACATTCGCCTGGAGGCTTTAGCCCTCGGCGGCCAGCAGTTCGGCGACCTTCGTCCCGTGCTCGTGGAGCTTGCGGGCAAGATCCCGGGTGGAGTCGTTGCATCAGCGCAGTAGCCGCTCAGGATCTCCACGCTCGAAGGCACCTGCCGTTCTGCCCGGCCGATGGCGCCGCTGCCTGCGGCGGGTCATCACCGTGCATGACCGCCCCCCTATCCTCGGATCTGGCCGACCTGGATCGACGTAGCCGCGGACCTTCGCCGAGCTCGCCATGCATCCCAGCGTCGACGTCCGCCGCTCAATCGCCGAGAACGGGCACGTCGACATCGAGACCCTCGCGGTGCTCGCCGAAGACCCGGAGCCCCGCGTCGGTTCATCGCCGTCACGATGGCCAACGACCGCGGACTGACCCTCCCTGCACTCCTCGTGGCGCAGCTCGAAACCGACGAGGCCAGCCGCCACATCCGCGCCGAGCTTCGCCCGCAGTCTTGAGAATGGTGGGGTGCCGGGTGTCATCCAGGCGGTCGTTGTCGGCACTCGCCGCTAAACTCCGGCAGACGCAACACACCCGGCTTCCCAACTTATTCGCGAAGTGACGTGAGACGTACACCGCGGGGTTGTGGACTCTGATGCCCGCTCCGGAGAATACGCCGACAAGGTCGGCAAACGGTACGAGAGCATTTGGACGGTCAGGCGACTGCTGTTCGTGCTCATCGGGCGGGCGCATGCCATCACAGTCGAAGCCTGGGGGGCTGAAGGCGAGGGCGCCGAGTTCATCCCGAGACCGGACGGATAAACCGGTCATCGTCGGGCAGAGCGTCTCGGCTCGGGCGCCGAGCGCGGTCTGATTCTGTCCGTCAGGCTTCGGTGGTCCTGGCGGACTGCGCGGCCGCCGACGCGAGCAGCGCGTCCAGCAGGCCGGGGAATACCGCGTCCAGATCGACGCGGCGCAGCTCGTTCACCTTCGCCGTGCCCTGATAGTGCTGGGTGATCACACCCGCTTCGCGCAGCACGCGGAAGTGATAGGTGGCGGTGGACTTGCTGCACGCGAGCCCGATCCGCGCGCAGGATGCCGCAGCGTCGGCGGCCAGCGCCTGGATGATGAGCAGCCTCATCGGGTCTGAGCATGCGTGCAGCACTGCCTCAAGCCGGAAATCGGCCGGCTCGGGATGCTCCAGTTGGCGCTCCGAAGTTGACGTGCCCGCGCTGTCAGGTGCCATGACCTGATCGTACTACGACATATCTCGTATTTCGATGGCGGTAGTCGTTCGACAACTCTAGTAGTACGCTGAATCTAGTACTACGAGATCAATCGAACTTATCTATGCCCGGGGCGCCGCACCCGAGGCCGTTGCCATGAGGAGACACCCACGTGAGCACGCTGTTCGAGCCCTACCAGCTGCGATCGTTGACCATCCCCAATCGCGTGTGGATGGCGCCGATGGGCCAGTACAGCTCCGCGTCGGAGGGGCCGACCACAGGCTTCCCCAACGACTGGCACCTCGCGCACCAGGGCGCCCGCGCCGCCGGCGGCGTCGGCCTGATCCTGACCGAGGGCACCGGGGTGAGCCCGGCCGGCCGGACCACCCCATTCGACCTGGGCATATGGAGTGACGCGCAAATTCCCGGGTTCCAGCGGATCACCAGCCTGCTGACCTCACTCGGTGCCGTGCCCGGCATCCAACTGTCGCATTCGGGCCGCAAGGGATCGACCGACCGTCAGTGGCTCGGCGGCAAGCTGCTCGGTCCGGAGCAGGGCGGTTGGCAGCCCGCCGACCCCAGCGCGATCGCGGCCGCCGAAGGCGAGCCGATACCCGCCGTACTGACCCTCGCCGACATCGACCGGATCGTCGACGAGTTCGCCGCCGCCGCGCGCCGGGCGGCTGCCGCGGGCTACAAGGTGGTCGAGCTGCTCGCCGGGCACGGCTACCTGATCCACCAGTTCCTCTCGCCGTTCAGCAACCACCGCACGGATGACTATGGCGGCTCGTTCGAGAACCGGGCCCGGTTCGCCCTGCGCGTCGTCGACGCCGTACGCGCCGTCTGGCCCGATGACCTCCCCCTGTTCGTCCGCGTCTCCGCGACGGACTGGCTCACCGAGAACCCTGAGGACGTCCGGGAGGGCTGGACCGTCGACGACACCGTACGTCTCGCGGGGCTGCTGAAGGACCGCGGCGTGGACCTGCTGAACGTCTCGAGCGGCGGCCTGGTCCCCGACGCGAAGATCACGGCCGGCCCGGGCTACCAGGTCCCCTTCGCCGCGCGTCTGAGGGCCGAGGCCGGCGTCGCGGTCGCCGCCGTCGGCATGATCACCGAACCCGAACAGGCCGCAAAGATCCTCGCCAACGGTGAAGCCGACGCGATCCTGATGGGCCGCGAACTCCTGCGCCACCCGTCCTGGCCCCTCGACGCCGCCAAGGCCCTGGGCGGCGAAGTACGAGTCCCGCCGCAGTATCACCGCGCCTGGCCGCGTTAGGGAGCGACCGAGGAATGGAGTTGCCGCGCCAGGCGCGGCGCCGAAGGCCTGCCCCTTCGGTGCGGTGGGCCGAGCATGGCAAGACGTGGGCGAAGGCTCATACTTGTCCGCCTGTGCCTTTGACCACGCCGAAGCCGCCGCGTCCGCCTGCGCGCCGGGGGCGTCGGCTTCGGTGAGCACGGCCGTCATCTCGGTGACGGCCCGGTCCGTGAGCGTCCGGACCAGGTCGAGGCGCGCGGGGAAGTGGCCGTAGACCGTGCGGCGCACGACGCCGGCGGCGGAGGCGATCTCGCCCATCCCGGCGTCGGGGTTCTCGCCCAGCACCTCGAGGGCGACCTCGAGGATGCGATCGCATGTCTCGATCATCGAGCGCGCACGGGAGGACTCGGAGGACTCGGTAGGCATGACACCACCGTTGCACACTGGCGTGCAATGAAGTAGGCTGCACAGCAGTGTGCAACGAAGAGTTGCGCCGCACTTCGAAGCTCAAGAGAGCAGGAGAACGCAATGACCGCACCGACGCCGCCGACCCCGACCCTCGTGCGCCCGTTCACCGTCTCGATCTCGGATGCGGAAATCGACGACCTGAAGCAGCGACTGGCCCGGACCCGGTGGCCCGATCCGGAAACGGTGGGCGACTGGTCGCAAGGGGTTCGCGTGGAGAACGCCAGGTCTCTGGTCGAGTACTGGGAGCGTGGCTACGACTGGCGGCGTTTCGAGTCCGAGCTCAATCGCTTCCCCCAGTTCCTGACCGAGATCGACGAGGATGTCCCGACTCTCGTAGAACTTCGCAGGTGGCGGTCCCCCACCTGAAGCCTGCCAGTTGGTAGGTATCGGGTGAATCTG
Organism: Actinospica durhamensis; assembly: GCF_018139695.1. Taxonomy (GTDB): domain Bacteria; phylum Actinomycetota; class Actinomycetes; order Streptomycetales; family Catenulisporaceae; genus Actinospica; species Actinospica durhamensis. The sequence continues at coordinate 11,229 of NZ_JAGSOG010000274.1, forward strand.
CCAAGAATCATCCGAGATGAGGGACCACCGTGAAGAAGAACGT
>NZ_JAGSOG010000275.1 GCF_018139695.1 Actinospica durhamensis
TGGCTGCGCCGTGAAGGTCCCACTCCACCTCACCGTGCCGCTGGCCCTCCGCCGCGCCCGCCTTTCCCCGCCTGCCGCGCAGCCTCCGCCGCGTCCCACCGCCCACGCCATGCCGTCCCGCCCACGCTCATCCCCCAGTCGGCGTCGTGAAGCTCCTGCCCCACGAAGGCCTTACCCCTCCGTTCCTCACCGCGCCATTCCTCACCGCGCCGCGCAGCCTCCGCCGCGTCTGACCGCCCAGCCCGTGCCGTGGAGCTTCCGCCGCGTCCGACCGCCTATCGTCCGACCTCCGCCGACGAATCTCGCCGTCCACCGCTCTCCTCGTCCCCAACGCGTGATGGGCACCCACTTCGCTCACCACCTGGCCTGAACGTCCCTTCATGTTTTGCATCAGCGGACTTATCCACAAGCTCAGGCCTCAGTTATCCACAGATTTCAATGAGCACTGGCATTGACGTCGCCTGATAGCCGATGGTGATGGCGTGGACACGCAAAGCGTCCACCCGGTGGCTCGCCCGCCGGCTGCCTCGGAGCAAGGGGGTCGAAGACCGATGCCGACCAGTGCGTCCCGCTATCACTCCGTGCCGTGCGTCGCGGTGCTCGGTGGCTGCGGCGGTGCGGGTGCGTCCAGCCTCGCCGCCGGGCTCGCCCGATCGGCCCTGCGTAGCGGCCGGGCCGTCGTCCTCGTCGACGGCGATCCGCTCGGCGGCGGCTTGGAGACTCTCCTGGCCGACGAGCTGTCCGCCGAACCCCGTGTTATCCCCGAGTCTCCGGCGTCGCCCATCACCCAGCATCTGCGTCCGCCGCGGGAATCCGGGCTGACGGTGCTCAGCTGGGGCCGTCCGGACGGCGCCTCGATCCCGCCGGACGCGATGCGCCAAGCGCTCGGCGAGCTGGCCGGAACGGCCGAACTCCTCGTCGTGGACCTGCCGCGCACCCTGGGCGATACGACCCGTGTCGCGGCCGCCTACGCCACCCACAGCCTGTTGATCGTTCCCGTGGCGGAGCGCGCCGCCATCTCCGCTCATCGTCTGCTGGCTCAACTCGGCGTACTCGGGCCGCGCCCCGGCCTCGTCGCTCGGCTGCCCTGCCGGGATCTGCTCGACCCGGGCCATCTGGCCAAACTGCTGCGACTCCCGCTCAGCGGCGTCCTCAAGGCGGGTCGCGATCGGTCCACGCTCCAGCGCGCCTCGCTCGACCGCTTCTGCCTGCGCTTCGTGGACTCGCTCTTCGGTGCGGTGACGGCATGAGCGTGCACACCTCGCCCGATGCCTCGGCGCTCGAGCCCGGCGGCGGAGTTCTCCATGCCCTCCATGCCCGGCTGGCCGCAGGCACCCTGGAGCCGGAGCCCGGTGCGATCCGCGCCGCACTGCTCGAGATGCGGTGCACGCTCGGCCCCGAGGGGCTCAACGCGCTGGCCCGTGTGGTCTGCGAGCAGTTCCTCGGTACCGATCCGATCGCCGCCCTGCTGCGCGACCCCGAGGTCACCGACGTGCTGATCAACGGTGCCGGTGCAGCCTGGGTAGAGCGCTCGGGCCGACTCGAGGCGGTGCAGAACGGCTTCGCCGACGAGGCCGCGGTCCGGCGCTACGCCCAGCGCCTGGCGGTGCAGGCCGGGCGACGGCTCGACGATGCGAGCCCTTACGTCGATGTCAGACTGCCGGACGGCAGCCGGATGCACGCGATCCTGCCGCCACTCGCGGTCGCTGGTACGACGATCTCGTTGCGCACTTCGCGCCGTCGAGCGTTCACGCTGAACGAACTGCACGAGATGGGCACCGTCAACGAACTCTGCATCACGCTGCTCTCCGAGATCGTGGCGAAGCGTGTCTCGTTCCTGATCACCGGCGGCGCGGGTACGGGCAAGACGACGCTGCTGTGCGCTCTGCTGTCCCTGGTCGAGCCTTCTGAGCGTCTGGTCCTGGTGGAGGACTGCGCAGAGCTGACTCCGTCACATCCTCATGTGATCCGACTCGAAGCGCGTCCGGCCAATCAGGAAGGTCGCGGCGAGGTGGGCGTGCGCGAACTCGTCCGCCAGGCGCTGCGCATGCGTCCGAACCGGATCATCCTCGGCGAGGCGCGCGGCGCCGAAATCATGGACCTGTTCACCGCGCTGAACACGGGCCACGAGGGCGGTTGCGGCACCCTTCACGCAAACCGGCCGCAGGATGTTCCGGCGCGAATCGAGGCCCTGGCTCTCATGGCGGGCGTCTCTCGCGAAGCGGTGCACAGCCAGGCCGCGGCTGCCGTCCGGCTCCTGCTGCATCTTGAGCGCGACAGTTGCGGGCGACGCAGGCTGCAGTCGATCGCGGTGCTGCGACGTCGCGCCGGTGCCGGTCCGCTGCAGGTGGCGCTCGCGCTCAGCTTCGACGAGTCCGGCAAGGTCCGCGACTGGCCCGGTCTCGGCCAGCTCGAGGAGGAACTCGGGCGCGGCGGGCGATTCGAGCCTGCCGTCCAGCGGACCCGTGCGACGAGCGAGGACTTCCCACGCGCCCTCGCCCAGGAGTTCGGCGGTCGCGACCGTTCCGACAACCACCGCAACGCCACCTTCCAGTCCTCCACGATGGAGACCCCTGATGAACGCTGTTGAAGTGCTGGGGCCCTTGGGATCCTTACTACGCCCGGGGCGGCGCCTGCCGGCGGTGCTGACCGTGCTCGCCGCAGTGCTGCTCAGTCTGATCTGCCGCTCGCTGATGCCGCTCGTGGTCGTGCCGCCGACGGTGGCGGTCCTGGGATACCGGCGGGCCCGACGCCGTGGCTGGGCGGAATACGACGCGCAACGCGAGGCAGTGGCCGGCCTCTGCACCGCTCTGCGTGCGGAACTCGAGGCAGGCTTGCAGCCGAAGGCCGCCTTCCTGTCCGCAGTCTGGAGTCGGCCCGAGTTGCGGGACATGGCCGAGCAGGCAAGCGGGCCCGGTGCGTCGCTCGACCTCGTCCGGCTCCTCGCCATCCAATCCGGACGTCCAGGACGCAGCGCCTTGCGGGCTTTGGCAGCGTGCTGGCATGCGGCGGACCGCCACGGCGTGAGGCTGACGGAGGCCGTGGCCGGCATCGAGGAAGGACTGCTGGCGGAATCCGCCCGGGTGCGCGCGGTGGCGGTGGAACTGGCCGGGATCCGCGCCACCATCATTCTCCTGGCCGCGCTGCCCGCCTTCGGTATCGCCCTCGGGCTCACGTTGGGCGCGGATCCCTCGGACATGCTGCTGCATCACACGCCCGGTCAGCTCTGCCTCGTCTTCGGCGTGGGCCTCGACCTGTGCGGGCTGCTCTGGACCGACCGGCTCGTCTCCGGGCTCAGGCTCGAACCGCGGAAGAACCTCATGGGGCGTGCACAGGAGGCATGGGCATGAACGTCAACGAGACAGGTGCCGAGATGACCGGCTTCAGAGACAAGCTGTGGCCGATTCCCTGGTCCGGCCCTCCCCGCGCCCGGAACATCCTGCTGATTCCCCAGCACGTCAACACCATGACCCAGCCGGCCAATCGGGCGTGGGAAGCGGCCTTGGCCATAGTGCTCGGAGTCTGTGCGATCGCGCTCCGGCAAAGCCGCGTGCCGACGCTTCCGAGCATGCCCGCCGTCGTGAGAACGGACCCGTTCGCGGTCGCATGGACCTCCGTCCGGCTGCGTCGACCGACAGTCCCGGACGCCGCCTGGGCAGTGCTGGGAGGTGCGGTGACAGCGTGCCTGATCGGCGGTCCGCTGGCGATCCCGGCGGCGCTGTTCGGCGCGATCGGCACCTTGGTGGGCCTGGCCCGGCAACGAGCAAAGGCCGGCATGCGGCAGAAAACCCGGGCATGCGCTCAGGTCCCGCCGCTCGCCGACCTCTTCGCCGCAGCTCTCGCGGCCGGGATGCAACCGGCCGACGCCGCACTGACCGTGGCCCACGCTTTCGGCGGGGAGAGCATGGTCGAAAGCACGACCGGATTGCCAAATGCGGTGTGCCCACCCGCCGGTCGAGGCACACGCCGCGAGATCGAGGGCACGGCTGTGGCGAAACGGTCGCGAGGCCAGGAGCGCGAAGCGTTGGCCGACGTAGACCTGCTGGCCTGCCGATTCCGGGACGCGGCGACGGCGCTGCGTGCGGGCACCGACGAAGACGCGGCGTGGAGCGCGTTGGCCGAGGACGAGGCGACAGCCCCGCTCGCCGCGGCCGTCATCCGCGCGGGGCGTACGGGAGCACCTGCGGCTGCCACGGTCGGCAGGGCAGCCCGTGAGCTGCGTGAGGCGGCGTCGGCAGCGCTCCTCGCAGAGGTCCGCGCAGTCGGCGTGCGCGCGACGGCACCTCTCGCGATCTGCTTCCTGCCCGCGTTCGTGCTCCTCGGCGTCCTGCCCACCGCTTTCGGCCTGCTTTCCCGAGTACACGCCTGATCCCCTAATGCCATGCCTTGCCAGACACGCCGAACCGCCGCCAGCGCCCTGCCAACCCTGACAACCGATTCCGCGCATTTCTCCCGCACGAAGAAAGGATCATCATGATGATCGCCCCGCACGAGCGCCTCGCCGCCCAAGCCTCAGCCCTTGCCCTGGCTTTCGCATGCGGTCCGACCCAGGGTGCCCTCGTTCACCTCGGCCCGAACCCGCACACGCGTGTCAGGCCGCGGCTGCGTCCGCGCCGCCGCGCGCGCTTCGCCTTCGACCGGGAGGCGGGGACGACCACGGCCGAATACGCCATCGGCACGCTCGCGGCCTGCGCGTTCGCCGCGGTGCTGTACAAGATCCTGACCGGGGGATCGGTCGCCGCGGCGCTGGACGGGCTCATCCACCGGGCCCTCGGCTTGGCTGGGTGATGCACGCATGGATGAGCCGTGTCCTGATTCCCGTCGGCGCCCGATTCCGGTGCCGGGCGGAAGGCTCGGAGGCCGGGTACGTCACCGCGGAGACGGCCCTGCTGCTCCCGGTGCTCCTCGGCTTCGGCTACGCGCTGACGATGCTCGTGCTGCTGGCGGGCGATCAGATCCGGTGTGCGGACGCCGCCTGGGAGACCGCGCGAGCGCTGGCCCGAGGCTCACCGAGCGCCGAGCTGACGGCCCTGGTCGGACAGTACGCGCCGGCGGGCGCGACCGCGACGGTCCGGATGGCTGACGGCTCGCTCACGGTGCAGGTGGAACACGACCGGGGCATCGTCAGCCGGTTCCTACCGGACGTCCGCGTCTCCGCGACGGCGACAGTGCCCTGCGAACTACGGGTTGAAGGGTGTGATGCATGAACTCCTCGATTGCACGACAGGCCCAATTCCACGCTCGACTCGTCACGATGCCCGCAATCCCCGGCAGCCGGTTATGGCCGTGCGTGCGCCGCTGGAGGCAGGCCGGGAGCAACGCGCCAGCCAGCCGGGACGGTAGTAACGCGCCAACCGGCCATCGGGACGGGAGCTACGCGCCAACCGGCCATCGGGACGGGAGCTACGCGCCATGCATCCATCGGGACGGGAGCTGTACGCCAACCGGCCACCGGGACGGGAGCTGCACGCCAACCGGCCACCGGGCCGGGCGGGAGCGCGGCTCGGCGACGATCTGGGCGGTCTGCGCACTGACCCTGATCTCGGCCGCGGTCTGCTGGGTCCTGCTGTGGGTTGCCGCGGAGGGAACGCGGCATTCGGCCGAACGGGCGGCGGACACCGCCGCACTCACCGCGGCCGAGGCGGCACTGCATCGGCTCGCCGACGAGAGTGGCCCATCGCCGTGCGACGCCGCTGCCCTGGCCGCTCACCGGGCGGGAGCGCGGCTGGTCTCGTGTGAGTGCGCGCCGCTGGACTGCTCGGTGTCGGTGAGCAGGAATATGCCGCTGCTCGGGTCATTCGCTGACGGGCTTCCGGGCACGGCGCGGATCGACACCGTCCAAGCCGGCAGCCGGGCTGGTCCCGTCGGAGAAGCCGGTGCCGACGGAGCCGGTGCCGGAGACGGATCGGATGGAGTCGGCGCCGGGCTGGACGGGTCCGGAGGAATCGGAGGCGGGATGGTCTGACTCGGGACGCTCAGAAGTAGGCGGAATGGAATCGGAGGTGGTCTGATCTGAAACGGGTGAAGTGGCGAAAGCCGAGGAACGGTAGGAGTCGAAGCCGGGGAAGGCATAGGAGGCAAAACCGGTGCCGGGTGCCGTATTCGGGGAACCGGGTACGTCGGGTTCCGACCTGATCGGGACGGCCCGATAGCTCGAGCCGGTCGGTCCGCACGTGTCCGGAGAGGGAGTCTGCGCCACCGACGCGGCACGGTTCGGCCAGTCGGCATTCTCCCAGCTCTCCGTGCCAGGACCGGGTCCACGCCCGTCTCCGCGAGCGCCCTCGTCTCCGCGCTGGCCCTGGCTCTTGTCCGAGTGTCCCTCCAGGTCCCAGCCCCAGTTCCCGTCCTCGCGCCAGTCCGGGCTCGTACCTGTCTGGCCGTGCTGGTTCCTGGGCGAGTGCGGGTCGAGGTCCGGGTGTCCATACGGATCTTCGCGCCAGTCCGGGCTCGTACCTGCCTGGCCGTGCTGGTTCCTGGGCGAGTCCGGGTTCGGGTACGGGTGCCCGTGTCGGTTCTCGTGCGAGGCCGGATTCGTGCCCGTCTGGCCGAACTGGTTCCTTTGCCAGTCCGGGTTCAAGTCCGGTCGTCCGTCCCAGTCCCCATCACGGGGCCAGTCCCAGTTCGAGTTGGGACGTCCCTCCCAGCCCTCGTAGCCGGGCCAGCCATGGTTTGTGCCCGGCTGCTCGCATCCGTATTCGTGGCCGACGCCGGGTCCGGACCCGGCTCCGGTCCCGGCACCAGTCCCGGATGCGGTCCCGGTCCAAGGTGTGGCTCCGGCTCCGGCTCCGGCCCTGCCTCGGTCGAGGCGCGGGTCCGCTGGATTCGCTGGGGCCGCCCGGTCCGCCGGGTTCAGGACAGGGTCGAAGCCCGGGCCTGCGTCTAGGTCCAGGTCATCCAGGTCATCCAGGTCGTCCGAGTCGACGCCTGCGGCTGCGGCGCGGAGGGCTCGGAGTTCGATGCCGCGCTCGCGGGAGCGGTGGATGCCGGCGGACAGGAGCCAGAGGGCGGCGAACAGGGCCCAGGTGCAGATGGCGCCGGCCAGGAAGATCTGGGCGGCGGTGGTGCGGACCATGACGCCGAGGAAGGCGAGTGAGTCCGGATGGTTCGAGTCGGCCACGATGCCGCAGGTCACCGCGACCACACCGATGATCACGGCCACCGCCACGGCTATCATCCGGCTCGCCTGCCTTCGCTGGGTCGGTCGCCTCATCGGTATCAGAGCCCGCTTGCTCAGCTCTTGTGTTCCTATGTGACAACCTGCATACCCGTCAGCTGGGCGTGAGTAAAACCTCCAGGAGGCGGATGGCACCCGTCTTGTCCAACGGTTCGTTACGGTTGCCGCACTTCGGGGACTGCACACAGGAAGGGCAGCCGGTGCGGCACTCGCAGGCGGCGATGGCGTCGCGGGTCGCTGCCAGCCAGTCCCTGGCCTTGGCGAAGCCGCGCTCGGCGAAGCCCGCTCCGCCCTGCAGTCCATCGTGTACGAACACGGTCGCGAGGCCGGTGTCCGGGTGCTCGGCGGCGGACAGGCCGCCGAGGTCCCATCTGTCGCAGTCGGCGAACAGGGGGAGCAGGCCGATCGAGGCGTGCTCGGCGGCGTGGGCGGCGCCGGGGATGTCGGGGGCGGCGAGCAGTGCGTCTTCGAGGCCGGCGGGTGTGACGGTCCACCAGACGGCCCGGGTGGTCAGCGTGTGCTCGGGCAGTTCCAGCTGCTCTTCGCCGAGCACCTGGCCCGTGCGCGAGTCCCGCTTGAGGTAGCCGACGACGCGGCTGGTCACCGCGACCGTGCCGTAGGCGATCCGGCAGTGGCTGTTCCAGTCCTCGGCCCGCTCCTCCTTGAGGATCCTGACCTCGGACTGTTCCCTGGCGTATGTCGCGTAGCCGGGGTCCTTCGCCTCGACTAGCGCTATCGACTCGTCCAAGTCGAGGTCGCGCACCAGGTAGCTTTCGCCCTGGTGCAGGTAGACCGCGCCCGGATGCACCGCTCCGGCCGCCGAGGCGCCGTCCGCCATGCCCAGCAGCCTGCCGGTGTCCGCCTCGATGATGCGCACCGGCTCGGCTCCGGAGCCCCGCAGGTCGCTCAGGTCCGCGGCCCGCTCGGGCCTGGTCCAGTACCAGGCGTCGGCCCGCTGGCGCAGCCAGCCGGAACGGCCGAGTTCCTCGGCCAGGGGGTGGGCACCGGGACCGAACAGATCCAGGTCGTCCTTGCGCAGCGGCAGCTCGGCGGCGGCCGCGCAGAGGTGGCCCCAGAGCACGTACGGGTTCGCCGGGTCGAAGACGGTCGCCTCCACCGGCTTGCCGAACAGCGCCTCCGGGTGGTGCACGAGGTAGGTGTCCAGCGGGTCGTCCCGGGCCACCAGGACGGCGAGTGCCTCCTGACCCGTACGCCCGGCTCGGCCTGCCTGCTGCCACAGTGACGCGCGAGTGCCCGGGTAGCCGGCCATCACGACGGCGTCCAGGCCCGCGATGTCCACGCCCAACTCCAGCGCGTTGGTCGCCGCGACGGCGGTGAGGCGGCCCGATTGCAGGTCGGCTTCCAGTGCCCGGCGATCTTCCCGCAGATATCCGGCGCGGTACGCGGCTACCTGTCGGCCGTCCACGCCGCGGCGTTCCAGGTGCTCCTTCGCCATGATGGACACCAGTTCGGCTCCGCGCCGGGAGCGGATGAACGCCACCGTACGGACCTGTTCGCCCGCCAGATCCGCCAGCAGTGTCGCCGTCTCGGCCACGGCCGTGCGCCGGGTCGGGGCGCCGAGTTCGCCGCGGACGTCGGTCAGCGGCGGCTCCCACAGGGCGAACAGCATCCTGCCGCGCGGCGATCCGTCCTGCGTCACGCTCTCGACTTCGAGGCCGGTCAGGCGCGACGCAGTGGCCTGAGGGTCGGCCGTGGTGGCCGACGCCAGGGCGAAGACCGGGTCCGCGCCGTAGTGGGCGCACAGCCGTCGCAGCCGCCTGAGGACGGCGGACACGTGCGCGCCGAAGACGCCGCGGTAGCCGTGGCACTCGTCCACCACGACGTACGACAGCCGTCTGAGGAACCCGGCCCATCTGCGGTGGTCCGGCAGCATCGAGTAGTGCAGCATGTCCGGATTGCTCAGGATGAACCGGCCGTGCTCCCTGATCCAGCGCCGCTCCTCGCCCGTCGTGTCGCCGTCCAGGCAGACCGCCGGGGGCAGCGGCAGGTTCAGCTCACGCAGGCGCCGCGCCTGGTCGGCGGCGAGCGCCTTGGTCGGAGCGAGGTAGAGCACGGTCGCGGAACGCCGTCGGGCGGCCGGGCCGGACGAGCCCTCAGCGTCGGTCAGCAGACGGGAGAGCGCCGGCAACAGATATCCCGCGGATTTTCCCGACGCGGTGCCCGTCGCCAGAATCGTGTGCCGACCGGCGTGCAGCAGCTCGGCGGCCTCGACCTGATGCGACCAGGGACGCTCCACGCCACCCTGCGTCAGCCGCTCCACCAGCAGCGGATGCGCCCACTGGGGCCACTCGGCGAACAGCGGCAGGCGGGCGTCGACCTGCTCGATGTGGACGGCGCTGCCCTCGCGCGAGGGGCCGCCCAGGAAGACAAGTCGCCGAAGGATCTCCTCAGCAGTGCGCGAACGTGGCATGGTAGTAAGAGGTTAGGCGCTCCTGGCCGTCGTGGTACGCACGAAGCCACTCTTCGTGGTGAAGCAGCGGTAGGGATTGCCCGAAAGCTGGGGCAATCCGTCACCGGCTGTCCCCGGAGAGTGATTGAATGCAGGGTACCGATGGAACCGGGCCCGGCTCGCGCGCTCGGCGAGACGGTTGCGGAATACGCATATGAAGCAGTGCTGGAGGACCCGTGGATCTGTACCTGTCGACCCGGCACGAAGGTGACCGCACGGTCATCGAAGTCGGCGGCGAAATCGACGTCTACACCGCCCCCAAGCTGCGCGAGCAGCTGGTGGACCTGGTGAACCAGGGGCGTTACCACCTTGTGGTGGACATGGAGGCGGTGGACTTCCTCGACTCCACCGGACTCGGTGTGCTGGTTGGCGGGCTCAAGCGGGTGCGCGCCCACGACGGCTCGCTGCGTCTGGTGTGCACCCAGGAGCGCATTCTGAAGATCTTCCGGATTACCGGTCTGACCAAGGTCTTCCCCATCCATCAGAGCGTCGAGGAAGCCACCTCGGCCACCGACTGACATCCCGCCGGCGGTGCACTCCAAGCTCGAGATTGCGGAGGATCAGATGACGGGTGTTGAGGCGGCCGGGTCCGCCGCGGCCGAAGAAGAGCAGGCGCCCGACGGCGTCTCGCTGCGCTTCGCGCCGCTGCCGGAGCACGTGCGCACCGCACGCCTGGTGGCCGTGGCGCTCGCTCGCCGTGCCGGCGTGGAGGACGGACTGCTCGACGAGGTCCGGCTGGCGGTCGGCGAGGCCTGCTCGCGGGCCGTCGGGCTGCACCGCTCGGTCGCGCCCGGAGAGCCGGTGCTCGTCCGCTTCGCCCCACCCGGAGAACGCTTCCGGGTGGAGGTGGCCGACCTGGTCACCGGCGGTCCCGTGCCCAAGCAGGAGGACGGCGGCGAGGGCGAGTCAGGCGGCGAGTCCGCGGGATTCGACCCGCACGGCGGCACCGAGGTCGACATGGGCCTGGCGGTGCTGCGCGGCCTGGTCGACGACCTCGAGGTGGAGACGGTGCCGGCCGGCGGAGTGATCCGGATGGGCTGGCCGGTGCAGCACCCTGATTACAGCTGAGGCTGCTGAACGGGTCAGCCGGTGGCGGATGCCGAGCCGGTGACGAGTGCTCAGCCGATGACGAGGGCTCGGCAGTGGCTGAGGCTCGGCAGCGGCTGGGACTCGACAGTGGCGAGGGCTCGGGCGAGGGCTCAGTCAGTGGGCTGCTTACGCCGAGTAGGCGAGCGGCGGGCAGGCGAGTAGGGGCTGAACTGAGTGGCTGGGCCCTGAGGGCTTGGCTGGTGAAGGCCGAGTAGACGTCGGCCTGGGGCCGTCTGCGGTGTGAACCGCGGCGGCCCCGCTTGCTGTCCGGGGGACGGCGGGTCGGCCGGAGCACAAAGTCCGGCGCGTGTGATCGGTCCAGCGGGGCGACTGACGGGTCCAGGTCGCAAGGTGGCGGGCGGCCTGTGGGCGACGGCGGCGCAGGGGGCATGGACCACGGTGGACAGCTTGCGGGCGACGGCGGCGTAGAGCACGGTCACGGTGGGTGGCGGGCGGCTTGTGGGCGACAGCGGCGTGGGGGCACGACCACGGTGGG
>NZ_JAGSOG010000276.1 GCF_018139695.1 Actinospica durhamensis
GCCCACACCACCCCCACCTTCGGCCCGTCCGACCCTTGTGACCTTGGCTTTCCCTCCCGTGACACCGCCGCGATAGGCGCGCGTTATGGCCCGCGCGCCAGGATGGCGGCGGTTCTACGGGAGGAGGATTCCGCGATGAAGATCGAGGTCAAGAAGGCCGAGAAGGTGCAGGCGACCGTTTACCAGCCGCCGCCCTTCCTCTGACAGGTGCGTTCGGCGCGGGCGGCTTGCTCCGCCCGCGCCGGACGTACCCCACCCCCTTGCGGGGGAGCCAAGGTCGGAGTCGGACACCAGGGAGCGGGCAGTGGTCCCGAAGCTCAAGCACGCGCTGTGGGAACGCGAGGGCGCGGACGTGCGGATCCTCGTCGAGGATCCGGTCGAACAGATCGTCCTGACGGACGGCGACGGGCGGCTCGAACGGCTGCTCGAGTTGTTGCAGGAGGGCAAGCGGCCGCTCGACGAGCTGGTCGTGGCGCTGAACGCGGTCTACGCCGACGCGGGCACCGACGCCGAACCGGAGCCGGGCACCGGCACCGACGCCGCGGCCGAGGTGACGCGGGCGGAGCTCGAGGAGGCGCTGTCCGTGCTCGACGGGCTCGGACTGGTGTTCGACGCCTCGCCGGACGGGCTCACCCCCTGGCAGCGCGAGCGCTACTCCAGCAACCTCGAGTTCTTCGCCACCTACGCGTCCCTCGCCCGGCGCCCGGCCGAGTTCCAGTGGCGGCTGTTGGACGCGCAGGTGGTGCTGCTCGGGGTGGGCGGGGCCTCGGCCGCGCTGCAGGCGCTGTGCGGGCTCGGCGTCGGGCGGCTGCGGCTGGTGGACTTCGACCTGGTCGAGTCCAAGAACCTGGTGCGCCAGTTCACCTACCGCACCGAGGACATCGGCCGGCCCAAGGTCGAGCGCGCGGCTGAGTGGGTGCGCGCGTTCAACCCGGAGATCGAGGTCGAGCCGGTCTTCCGGCGGATCGCGGGGCCGCAGGACGTCCCGGCGCTGATCGAGGGGGCCGACCTGGTGCTGGCCGGCATCGACCAGCCGGTGGCGGCGTCGGACTGGGTCGAGGAGGCGTGTGTGGCCGCGGGGGTGCCGTACGTCTCCGGCAGCGGGCAGGGCAGCCAGCTGGCGTACTGGTCGGTGGATCCGGGCCGTTCGGCCTGCCGCCGCTGCGCCACGACCGGCAACGCGGCGCGGATGGGGGATCTGGCTGGGCTGCTGGGCCGGCTCAGCGCGGACCGTCCGGTCGCCAACCGGTCCACCGGGCCCGTGGTGATGCAGCTCATGGGCATGGTCACGCTGGAGATCATGCGGTATCTGACCCGCTTCGCCGAGCCGGTGTCGGCAGGCCGGTACCACATCGTGGATCTGACGACGGGTCGGCTCACCGAGCTGCCCTGGGAGCCGGTGCCGGACTGCCCGACCTGCGCGAAGGCGCCGACGCGATGAGCGCCGAGACCCTCGACGGGGCGACTCGGCTGACGCTGCGTCCGCTCAGCATCACCCCGCACGGCGACGGCGACGGGACCGGAGGCTCGAACAGGGGCGCCGCCGGCACCGGGCCAGAGCCGGGCGAGATCCCGGGCGAGATCATGGTGGGCGACGCGGCGCGGGGCGAGTTCGTGGTGCTGCCCGCGGTCGCCGGGCCGGTGATCGCGGCTCTCGCGGCCGGACGCAGCCTCGACGAGGCGGCCGCGGACGTGCTCGCGTCCACCGGTGTCGAGGTCGACGTGGCCGACTTCGCGGCGGCGTTGATCGACCTGGGCTTCGTGGCCAGGGTGGGGGACCGGGAGACGGCGGCGGGTGCGCCGCGCGGCGAGGGCACCGGCGGGCGCTGGGGAGCGGCCGCGGTGCGCGTGTTCGGGCCCGCATTCGCCCGGGCCCTGTGGCCGGTGTACGCGCTGGTCGGCGCGGTGGATGTGGCGGCCGTGGCCGGCGACCGGGCGCTACGGCCGGCCGGCGGGCAGCTGTACTTCCTACCCGATCCGCTGGCCGGTCTCGCCCTGCTGACGCTGACGCAGATGTGCGTGGCCGCAGGGCACGAGAGTGCGCACTGGATCGCCGCGCGCCGGGCCGGGGTGCCGTCCAGGATCGGGGTGGGCCGGCGCGGCTACCTGCTGGTGCTGCAGACCGACCTGAGCGCGCTGCGGGCGGTACCGCGCCGCGCCCGCTTCGCCCCGCTGTGCGCCGGACTCGCCTTCGACTCGTGCGTGCTCGCGGTGAATCTGGCGCTGCGTCAGGGCGCCCGCGACGGGTGGTGGCACCTGCCGCCGACCCTGCTCGGCTTTCTGGCCGGGCAGGCGGCGATGCAGGTGCTCGCGATGGCGCTGCAACTGTTGATCTTCCTGCGGTCGGACCTGTACGGGGCGCTGGTGCTCGGGTTCGACTGCGTGGACCTGAGCCGGGTGGCCCGCCTCACGCTGCGGGCCCGGCTCGGCCGGTACGGCCGCCTCGGTCCGGACGAGCGGGCCGTGCTCGCGCGGGCCGACCGCCGGGACCTGCGGGTGGCCCGCTGGTACAGCTGGCTGCTCGGGATCGGCGCGGTGCTGGCCGCGTTCTGCTTCGCCGGGATCGTGGTGCCGGGGATCTGGCGGGTGTGCGGCTGGGTCCGCACCGCGCTGGCCGATCACCCGGTCGCGTCCACCGCGTTCTGGGAACCGGTCGGATGCGCCGTGATCCTGCTCCTGCCGTCCCTGCTGCCCTGGGTCCTCGCGCTTCGCGAACGGAGGGCGCGAAGCGCGTGACCCCGGGTGGCGGGGATCAGGCCGGGCCGCCGTCGCGACGCTCTCCCCGCGACGGCGGCCCGGCGCTTCCACCGCGTCTCAGGCCCGCTCCACCGAGCCGCCGTCGCCAACCGGCTCGGGCGGGCCGGCCCGCCCGGGCAGAGCGGCCGACCCGTGTTCGGCCAGCATGTCGATGGCGAGCCGGTAGGCCTCGAGGTCCATCCGGTCCCCGGGGCCGCCGAGCCGGTCCACCATCTCGACCGAGGCCGCGCAGTGGCGCACCCCCTCGACGCCGCGGCCGAGGCCGATCAGGGCACTGCCGAGGTAGGTGAGCGCGCGGGCCTCCGAGTGCGCGTTGCGCAGCCGGCGGGCGAGGTCGAGGGCGAATCCGGCCTCGTCGGCCGCCTCGCGGGCGTGGCCGGCGGAGACCAGCGCCTGGGCCAGGCTCAGCACGCCCTCGAGCAGGCCGTCCTGGTTCCCGTCGACGCGGAACTGCTCGATCGCCTCCCGCCACAGGGTCAGCGAGCCCTCGGTGTCGCCGAGTTCGTAGACGCACAGGGCGATGTTGGTCAGCAGCGTGGAGCGCAGCCGCGGCGTCGTGACGTGCACGGAGGCCTCGCGCGCACGTTCCAGGGTCGCCAGCGCCTCCGCGGTGCGGCCGAGTTCGCGGTGGCAGGCCGCGAGGTTGCTCAGCGTGCCGGCCTCGACCAGGTAGTTGCCCTGGCGGTGCCGGATCTCGGCCGCGATCGTCAGGTGCCTGATGGCCGACTCGGCCCGACCGGACTGCGCGCACACCGAGCCGAGCTGGTTGAGCACCCAGGCCTGCGCCGTCTCGTCCCCGATCCGCCGCGCCGCCGCGTCGCCCACCTCGAGGGCGCGGCGCCACTGCGCCCAGCGGTGCGAGCGGCTGAAGTAGTCCCACAGCTCCAGCGGCAGCCGCCAGGCGTACTCGTCCAGGCCGTGCTCGTAGGCGAGGCGGACGGCGGCGGCGAGGCCGTCGATCTCCTGGCTCAGCCACTCGAGCGCGGCGTCCTCGTCGGGCAGGTCCGGCTCGACGCGCTGCGCCTGCTCTGCGGCCTGGGTGTCGAGCTCCACCGGTTCGGGCAGGTCCGGGTGGCGGCGCGAGGGCGCGACCAGCCGCGCGGCCTGCCCGGCCCGGGCCAGATACCAGCGCACCAGCCGCTCCGGCGCCTCGGCGTAGCGGCCCTGGCGGTCGCGGCGCACCAGGTCACGGGCGTACGCGCGGGTCAGGTCGTGCAGCGCGTACGCGTCGGGCGCGGGGGACTCGAGCAGGTGGATCTCCACCATCTCCTCGAGCACCGCGGCCACCTCCCACGGCGGCGCTCCGGTGGCCGCGGTGACGGCGTGCAGCGAGATCACCGGGGCGTCGCACAGCGAGAGCGCGCCGAGCACCAGCGCCGGGTCCAGCGGGCCGCCGTCCTCGGCCAGCGAGTCGAGCGAGACCTGGAATCCCGCGCGCACGGCCAGATCCCCGACCGCGAGCTCGTCGAGCAGCCGGTGCGCGTCGTCGAGCCGTCCGGCCAGGTCCGTCACGCTCCAGCCCGGGCGCGAGGCCAGGCGCGCGGCCGCGGCCCGCAGCGCCAGCGGGAACCCGCCGCACGCGGCCACCACCCGGGCCACCGCGACCGGCTCGGCCAGCGCCCGCTCCCGCCCGGCGATCCGGGCGAACATCCCGGCCGCCTCCACCGCGGGCAACGGGGCGAGCTGCACCCGCCGGCAGTCCTCGAGGCCGGAGAGCCGGTTGCGGCTGGCCACCAGCACCGCGCTCGGTCCGGGCCCGGGCAGCAGCGGCCGCACCTGCGCGGCGTCCGCGGCGTCGTCCAGCACGATCAGGACCCGGCGTCCGGCGACGGCGGTGCGGTACCGGGCCACCAGGTCGTCCAGCGCCCGGCCCTCACCCTCGGCGCCCAGGCCGAGGTCGTCCAGGAACCGGCGCAGCACGTCCTCGGCCGCGCGCGGGGACGCGCCGGCGCCGTGCAGCGGAGCGTAGAGGCAGCCGTCGGCGTACTCGGACTCGATCGCTGCGGCCGCGGCCAGCACCAGCGCGGTCTTGCCGATGCCGCCCGGGCCGGTCACCACGGTCGGCGCGCCCGAGCGGGCCCCGGCCATCGCGGCCTCAAGCTCCTCGTCGCGGCCGGTGAGCGGACCGGCGGCGGGCAGCTGGCGCGGCACCGGACGGGCCGGCGCGGCCACCACGACCGGGGCCGGCTCGGCCGCCGGCATCGGATCGTAGGGTTCGAGCAGCGCCGGATCCCGGGCCAGCACCAGGGACTGAAGCCGGGTCAGCTCGGGGCCAGGCTCGATCCCGAGCTCGTCCGCGAGCAGGGTGCGCGCCTCGCGGTAGGCGGCGAGCGCCGCGGCCGGTTCGCCCGCCCGGGCCAGGGCTCTGATCAGCAGCTCGTGCGTACGCTCGCGGAAGCGGTCCCGCGCGGTGATCTCGCGCAGCCGGGCCGCGGCCTCGGCGTCGTGGCCCAGCGCCATCTCGGTCTCGGCCCGCCACTCGGCCACCCGCAGCCGCGCCGCCTCGAGTCCCGGCCCGATCTCGCGGGCGAAGTGATCGGCGGGTACGTCGGCGTACGGAGCGCCGCGCCACAGCGAGAGCCCCGCTGCGAACGCCTCGCCCGCCGCGGTCCAGTCCCGCCGGTGCATCGCCGCCCGGCCCGCCGCGGACGCGCGCTGGAACCCCTCCACGTCGTACTCGCCCTCGCCGACCTCGAGCAGGTAGCCGGGCGCGGCCGTGGCCAGCCGGGCGGCGAGGCGCGGACCCAGGATGCGGCGGATCCGCATCACATAGGTGCGCAGCGCCTCGATCGCGCTCGGCGGCGGGGCCTTGTCCCACAGGATGTCCATCAGGTCGCCGGTGGCCACCGGCCGGTTCGGGGTGAGCAGCAGGGCCGCGAGCAGCTCCCGGTGCTTGGCCGCCCGCAGCGTCACCGAAACGTCCCCGTCGGCCGCGAGCAGTTCGCCGAGCACGCCGAAGCGCACGGCGGGCGGGGGCGGGGGCGAGTCGGCCGGAGGCATGATGTCAGCACTCTACGAGTGGGGCGGGATGGGATCAAAGTGCAGTGCGGGCTCGGCCGCCGGCATACCCTGGGCATGTGGGATGACCTGCGCGGACACCGGCGCTCCGAGCGTTTCGGGACTCCGGCCGCACCGATCGGGCCCGGCCGCGGCGCCGTCTCCCACCCCTCGCCGGAGCGCGTCACCCTATACCCGGGGCGGGCGGCGCGCCGGGCGGACGCGCCGCGTTGTGAGGCGGGCCACCCGGATTTAGGGGTGATCGGGAATGGGAATCCGTGGCACACTGTTAGCGAAGACGACAAGCGTGCCCCGGGGTCGGTGAAACTCCGAACCGGCGGTGACAGTCCGCGACCCGGCTGGTCTCCAGCGGCGGTCCGCGCTCGCGAGAGTGCGTGCCGCACGAGGAGCCCGAAGGTTGACCCGGTGAAACTCCGGGACCGACGGTGACCGGCGCGTCCGTCCGCATCATGCGGCGAACGCCCGGAAGTCCGGATGGGAGGCGGCACGCGGGACGTCGGCCCTGCCGCGCCCGGCCGGACTCGTTGACGAGCCGGTGCCGAGGAGCGCGAGGCCGTGCGCGCCCGTCCACGCCTCCCGGCCCCCACCCCGGTGCATCCACCCGCGGTGTGATGAGGGAGCCACACGGTGTTCACCGGAATCATCGAGGAACTCGGCGAGATCGTCGCCATCGAGACTCTGCCCGACGCGGCGCGCTACACCGTGCGCGGCCCCGTCGTCACCGAGGACGCCGTGCACGGCGCCTCGATCGCGGTCAACGGCGTATGCCTGACCGTCGTGGACGAGACCGGGTCGGCCGAGCTCAAGGGCGGGCAGTTCACCGCCGACGTCATGGCCGAGTCCCTCGTCCGCTCCAGCCTCGGCGACCTGCGCCCCGGCGACCGGGTCAACCTGGAGCGCCCCATGGTGGCCAACGGCCGCTTCGGCGGGCACATCGTGCAGGGCCACGTCGACGGCACCGGCACCGTGCTCGGCCGCACCCCGGCCGAGCACTGGGAGCTGGTGCGCATCTCGCTGCCGGCCGGCCTGGCCCGCTACGTGGTGGAGAAGGGTTCGATCACAGTCGACGGCATCAGCCTGACCGTCAGTGCCCTGACGGACGGGGCGGAGCCCGACTTCACCGTGTCGCTGATCCCGGGCACGCTGGCCCAGACCACCCTCGGCTTCAAGCAGCCCGGCGCCCGGGTCAACCTCGAGGTCGACGTGATCGCCAAGTACACCGAGAAGCTGCTCGGCCGCGCCGCGGCCGTCACCGAGACCGCCGAGCCCGTGCTCGAAACCGAGGCGACCCGGTGAACCACCTGTTCGGCTGGGCGAACGCGCTGGCCTTCCAGGCCGGCGGGGAGAGCGTGCGCTGGTCCGACCTGCTCGGCAACCTGCTCGGCCTGGCCACCGTCGCGCTGGCCATCCGCCGCTCGCTGTGGGCCTGGCCGGTGCAGATCACCGGCGCGGTGCTGCTGTTCGGCGCCTCCATGTCCGTGCACCTCGGCGGCAACGCCGCCCGCCAGCTCGTGGTCATCGCGGCCGCCTCCTACGGCTGGTGGCGGTGGAACCGGCAGCGCGGCGCCGGGCACCCCGAGGGCGTGAGCATCCGCTGGGCCGCCCCGCTCGAACGCCTGGCCCTGCTCGGCTTCCTGCTCGTGGGCACCGCCGGGTTCGCCTGGCTGCTCTCGGCCACCCACGCGTCCTGGGCCCCGCTGCCGGACGCCTACATCTTCGTCGGCTCGCTCGCCGCCACCCTGTGCCAGGGCCGCGGCTGGGTCGAGTTCTGGTTCGTCTGGATCGCCGTCGACGTGGTCGGCGTGCCGCTGGCCTTCCACAGCGGCCTGCCGGTCTCCGGCTTCACCTACGGCGTCTACTTCCTGCTGGTGCTGGCCGGGATGCGGCAGTGGATCCGGCTGGCCCGGCCGGCCGCGTCCGCCGCCGCCCCGCGCCGCGCGCCCGCCACAGCCGTCACCGCCCCCGCATCCGTCACCTCCGCCGCCCCCGCGACGCGCGCCGTCGACGTCGTCACCGAAGGAGTCTGCGCATGAGTACCCCGACCCTCGAGGACACCGGTCTCGGGCTCGACTCGATCGAGACCGCGCTGTTGGAGATCGCCGCCGGCCGGCCCGTCATCGTCGTGGACGACGAGGACCGGGAGAACGAGGGCGACATCATCTTCGCGGCCGAACACGCCACCCGGGAACTACTGGCCTTCACCATCCGCTACTCCAGCGGCGTCATCTGCGTCTCCATGGACGACGAGCGGGCCGACGCGCTCGAACTGCCGCCGATGACGGCCGTCAACCAGGACCGCAAGGGCACCGCCTTCACCGTCTCGGTGGACGCGCGCGAGGGCATCAGCACCGGTATCAGCGCCGCCGACCGCGCGCACACCATCGGGCTGCTGGCCGACCCGGCCACCCGGGCCGGGGACCTGACCCGCCCCGGCCACGTCTTCCCGCTGCGCGCCCGCCCCGGCGGCGTGCTCGAGCGCCCCGGCCACACCGAGGCGGGCATGGACCTGGCCCGGCTGGCCGGACTCAGTCCGGTGGGCGTACTGGTCGAGATCGTGAACGACGACGGCACCATGGCCCGGCTGCCGGACCTGCGCGTGTTCGCCGCACGCCACGGTCTCGCGCTGATCTCCATCGCCGACCTGATCGCATATCGGACGCACCACCGGCTCTGAGCCGGTGCTGCGCTAACGTCGAGACAACGCAACACAGATCGAAGGAGCACCTTCCGTGGCAGGCAGCGGAGCCCCCGAGCTCGGCATCAACCCGTCCGACCTCAAGCGCTGCGCGCACCTGCGCGTGGCCGTGGTCGCGTCGCAGTGGCACACCGAGGTCATGGACGCGCTGATCACCAACAGCGTCAAGGCCCTGGCCGAACTCGGCATCGACGAGCCCACCGTGGTGCGCGTGCCCGGCTGCTTCGAGCTGCCGGTGGCCGCGCACGCCCTCGCCCGGCAGCGCTACGACGCGATCGTCGCCCTCGGCGTGGTGATCCGCGGCGGAACCCCGCACTTCGAGTACGTGTGCGCGGCGGCCACCGAGGGCCTGACCCGGGTCGCGGTCGACTCCGGCATCCCGGTCGGCTTCGGCGTGCTCACCTGCGACACCGAGCAGCAGGCGCTCGACCGCTCCGGCCTGCCCGGCTCGGCCGAGGACAAGGGCCGCGAGGCCGCGCTCAGCGCCGTGTCCACCGCCCTCACCCTCAAGGCCCTGGGGGAGCAGTGAGCGCGAAGACCTTCGAGGAGCTGTTCCAGGAGCTCGGCGCGAAGGCCGCGGCGGGCACGCCCGGCTCGCGCACGGTGGAGCTGGTCCAGGCCGGCGTGCACACGATCGGCAAGAAGATCGTGGAGGAGGCCGCCGAGGTCTGGATGGCCGCCGAGTACGAGGGCGAGGAGCGCACCGCCGAGGAGATCAGCCAGCTGCTCTACCATCTCCAGGTACTGATGATCGCGCAGGGCATCTCCCTCGACGACGTGTACCGCACTCTCTAGACCCGCACTCCACGCACACCAGACGAAGGACGGAAACTCCATGCTGCGCATCGCCGTGCCCAACAAGGGATCGCTCTCCGAGGCGGCCGGCGCCATGCTGCATGAGGCCGGATACCGCCGCCGGTCGGACCGGGAGCTGCTGGTGGTCGACCCCGACGCCGGGGTGGAGCTGTTCTTCCTGCGCCCGCGCGACATCGCCGTGTACGTCGGCTCCGGCCGGCTCGACATCGGCATCACCGGGCGGGACCTGCTGCTCGACTCGCGGGCCGAGGCCGAGGAGATCCTCGCGCTCGGCTTCGGCCGCGCCTCGTTCCGCTTCGCCGGGCGCCCGGGCTCCGGCTCCACCCTCGAGGACCTCAAGGGCAAGCGGATCGCCACCTCGTTCCCCGGCATCGTGCAGGCGCACCTGGACCGGGCCGGGGTGCCGGCCGAGGTGGTCAAGCTGGACGGCGCGGTGGAGATCGCGATCCAGCTCGGCGTCGCCGACGTGATCGCGGACGTGGTGGAGACCGGTTCGACGCTGCGTCAGGCCGGGCTCGAGCTGATCGGCCCGCCGATCCTGGAGTCCGAGGCCGTGGTGGTCCAGCGCCGGGACGCCGAGCCCGCGCCGGGCGCCGAGCAGTTCCTGCGCCGGATGCAGGGCGTGCTGGTGGCCCGCAAGTACGTGCTGATGGACTACGACATCCGGGCCGAGCGGCTGCGCGAGGCGGTGGGCCTGACCCCGGGCCTCGAGTCGCCCACCGTCAGCCCCCTGCATTCGGAGGGCTGGGTGGCCGTGCGGGCCATGGTTCCGCGCGAGCAGACCCAGCGCATCATGGACGACCTCTGGGCCATCGGCGCACGCGCTATCCTCGTGACCGACATCAGGGCCTGCCGGCTGTAGCGGTCGGGCCCCGCGGAGCGGAGCGGATGGAGTCGATGGCGCCGAACGGTTTCCCGACCCGGGGCCCCGGCGCGGCCGCCGGGGACGGCGGTTCCGGCGGCGGCGCCCCGGCACCCGCCCTGCCCAGGCTTCCCGTCACCTGGCGGCCGCACCGCACCCGGGCGATCATCCACGCGGTCGCGGCCGTGCTCGTGGTGAGCATGACCGCGATCGCCGCGCTGCTCCCGTCCGACGGCGGCCAGCCCTGGCCGCTGCCGGACCGGATCGCCTTCGCCGGCATCGGCTTCGCCGGCGCGATCGTGCTCATGGTGCTGGCCCGGCCCAAGGCGGTCGCCGCCGCCGAGGGCCTGAAAGTCGTCAACATGCTGCGGACGCACCGGCTGGAGTGGGCCCAGATCGTCGCGGTGAACCTGCGTTCCGGCGACCCCTGGGTCCTGCTCGACCTCGACGACGGCACCACCCTCGCGGTCATGGGCATCCAGCCCGCGGACGGATTGAACTCCGCCCGCGCCGCGGTCGCCGAGCTGCGCGCGCTGGTGGACTACTACTCGTACCTGGTCTGACGCCGCGTCGGACGCGGGCGGCGCCGGCGCCGCCCGCGTCACAGCGGGCTGCTTCACCGCCCGCCCGAGCCGCCTCACAGCAGCCCGAGCACGCCCCCGACCAGCCCGCCGAGCAGCCCCGTCGAACTGCTCGAGCTCGCGCTCGGCGAGGGGGAGGCCTCGGACGCGGTGCTGCTGGGCGCGGCCGAGGTCCGCGGTGCGGCGGTGGTCGGGGTGGCCGGCCTGGTCGCGGCGGTGACCTGGGCCTCGGCCGCGCCCTGGGCGGTGCCCGGGTCGGGCGCGGGGGCCAGCTGCGACGGGCCGATCGGCGGGGAGGGCGAGTCGCTGGCGGCGGCCGCGTTCTGCACGTTGCCCACCGACCCGCCGGCGCCGGGGGCGGTGACCGTGGTCAGGGG
>NZ_JAGSOG010000277.1 GCF_018139695.1 Actinospica durhamensis
GTCCTGGGGTTCGTGGGAGTCAACGCACTGCCTCCGAGGTGAGGGCGAATCACGGGGGAGGCGCGGCGCTGCAGGGTACGACGCGGCACGGCGCGGCGGGCGCCCCATGCGGTCAATGTAAGGATTGTTCAACAATACGGCAAGGCTCGCACGCGTCGTGCGTGCGCCTTTCTCGTCAGCCGCGCTCCTCGCCCTTGAGCACCTCGGCGTATGCGTGGACGAGTTCTGCCTCGGCCGCGTCCAGGTAGCCCGCCAGGCTCTGTTCGGCCGCCGCGTAGTCGCCGGACTCCAGCAGCGTCACCAGCTCGCGGTTGCGCCCGAGGTAGGGCTCGTGGAAGGCGCGCGGATTGGCCATCACGTGGAAGACCAGCCGCAGCTCGGCCAGAATCGCGGCCATGAACCCGTCCACCCGACTGCTGCCCGCGAGCGAGCCCAGGGCCTGGTGGAACCGGATGTTGGCGGTGCCGACGTCGCCCCAGCGCCCGTCCGCCGCGGCCTGCTCGCCCTCGGCCACGGCCTCGCGGGCGCGGGCGAGGGGCTCGGCCGGATCGGCGCCCGGGCGGCGCACCGCGGCGCACTCGATCACCCGCCGGACCCGGTATATCTCGGCCACGTCCTCGGCCGTCAGGGTCCGGACGAACACCCCGCGGTTGAGCTCGTGCACCAGCAGCCGCTCGTGCGTGAGCAGGCGGAAGGCCTCGCGCAGGGTGTTGCGGGAGACGGCCAGCGCCGAGCCGATCGCCTCCTCGGCCAGCCGGGTGCCCGGCGGAAGCAGGCCCTCGGCGATCCGGCCGCGCAGGATCCCGGCCACCAGTTCGGCGGTGCTGGTGCGGCCGAGCAGGTGCCGGTCGTTGGCGAGTTCGGAGAAGGCCGTCGCGGCGACGTCGGCGGACACCGTTCCTCCTAGTGCGATCGTCGGATCAGCTGATCGTTCCACGAAACTCAGGCCCTGGCTACGGGCGCGGTCACCGCGTCGGCCGCGGGTGCGGGCTACGTCGGCCGCGGGCCGTCGATCCGGAAGCGCACCGGTTCGCCGGGCCGCAGCTGCGCGGCCAGGTCCACGTCCTCGTCCACGACGACGGCGATGATCGGGTATCCGCCGGTGACCGGGTGGTCCGCGAGCAGCAGCACCGGTCGCCCGTGCGGCGGCACCTGCAACGCGCCGCGCACCATGCCCTCCGGCTGGAGTTCGGCGGGACCGGCCCGGCGCAGTTCGGGGCCCTCGAGCCGGGCGCCGACCCGGTTGCTCTCGGACGTGACGTGGTACGGCTCGCCGCACAGGACCCCGAGCGCGTCCGGCGCGAACCAGTCGGCCCGCGGCCCGGGGATGACGCGCAGTGTGACCTCGCCCGCGACCCGGCGCACCGGCGCCTGATCCACCGTGGGGAACCCGGCCGGCTCGCGGCCGATCGGCAGCACCGTACCCTCCTGCACGAACTCCGGACCCAGACCACTGAGCACGTCGGTGCTCCGCGCGCCGAGCACCGGCGGCACGTCGATTCCGCCGCGTACGGCCAGGTAGGTGCGCGCGCCCTGCGTCGGCGCGCCGATGACGAGGACGTCTCCGGGCCGCATCGGGATCGGTGCGTTCATCCCGACCGCGCGGCCCCCGGCACTCGCCGGGCACGGCGCCCCGGTGAGCGCGACGGTCGCGAAGCCGGTCGCGCGGGCGCGCAGGCCGCCGAAGGTGAGTTCGACGCCTGCGGCGTCCTCCGCGTTGCCGACCAGCCGGTTCGCCAGCCGCAGGCTCGCCCGGTCCGCCGCGCCGGACGCTCCGACTCCGAGCGCGGCCAGGCCAGGCCGGCCGAGGTCCTGCACCGTGGCGAGCGGACCCGGCGCGAGCACCTCGAGCGCGCTCATCCGCGCGCCCCGTCGGCGGTCCCGTTCGTGGTCGCGTCGGTGGTCGAAGCGTCCTGCGACACGAAGCGCACCCGCGTCCCCGGCTCGAGCAGCGCCGGAGGCTGCCGCGTTACGTCCCAGACCGCAGTCTCGGTGCGGCCGAGCAGATGCCAGCCGCCGGGCGAGCTGTGCGGATAAACAGACGTGTACACGTCGGCGATCGCGACCGAGCCGGCCGGCACGCGCGTACGCGGCACCGCACGCCGCGGCAGCCGCAGCGCGTCGTCGAGCCCGGTCAGATACCCGAAGCCGGGCGCGAACCCGCAGAAGGCGACGGTGTAGAGCCCCCCGCAGTGCCGCGCGACGACCTCGTCCGGGCTCAGCCCGCTGATCCGGGCGACCTCGTCGAGATCGGCCCCGTCGTAGCGCACCGGAATCTCGAGGATCGCGGCCTCGGACCCTGCCTCCACGGCACTGTGGCCGTCCACGTCCGCGTCCGTCGCCGCGCTTACGGCCTGCCCGATCCGGTCGCGCAGCGCCGCCGCCGAGGTGAGCGCGGGATCGAAGCGCACCAGCACGGTCCGCGCGGCCGGCACGTACTCGAGCGCTCCGGCCGGGGGCGTGCGTGTCAGGGTCCGATACAGCTGCGCGGGCTCGGGGTCGGCCGGGCCGTCGCCGTCCGGGCGCGGGTCGAGCTCGACGAGCAGCGCCCGGCTGCCCATCGTCAGGAAGCGCATCGACCGGGCCTGCCCCGCAGTGGCCGCGTGGGACGCGCTGCGCTCACGGCATACCTCGCTGACGTAGACGTGTCTGACTCCGCATCATGTACGGGTCCAAGCGCACTGTAGTGATTGTTCAACAATCCTTCAAGCGGCGGCCGGGCCCGGGCGCGGGCGCGTCGGAAGCGGATCGGAAGCGCCACGGAACCGCGCGATGCCTGGTCGTGAAGCCTCGGACGTGGTCCGATGCCGTCATGGGAGGGGTGTGGGGGAGCGGGCCGAGAGCCGGCGCGGCGGCGCGGCGGCTCTCGGCTGCGGGCCGGATTCGGGGCCGGATTCGGGGCCGGCTCCGGGATTCAGCTCGGATCCGTGTCCCGCAGCCCGGTCAGATGGGCGCCGACCACGGCCAGGTCGATCATCGGCAGGTCCTGCGCGCGCACCACGATGCGCAGCTCCGGCGCGGTGCGCGGGTCGAGCCGGCAGGCGGCGAAGTAGGAGTCGATGACGGCGATGGCCAGCTGCTCGCGCCGGGCCTGCACGATCCGGGCCAGGCCGGAGCCGAGCAGCGGCACGGCCACCGGCTTGTGCAGCCCCGCGCGCGCCACCGTCGGCCACAGCTGGTGCAGCGCCCGGTCCAGATCCGCCCGGTCGGCGCGGGCCACCAGGTCGTTGCCCAGCCGCGAGTACGCCGTGGCGAACACGCGGCGGTCCCCGGCCACTGGAACCGGCACCACCGTGCCGATGGGGTAGCGCAGCCGCTTGCCCTTCGGCTTGTCCTGCGCGCGCTCTACGCCCACCGGCGTCACGGCCCGCAGTCCGGTGCGCAGCCGGGCGTCGAGCACCCGCGCACTGCCGCCGAACAGCCGCTCGACCAGCTGCCCCTGCACGCTCTCGGCGCTGATCACCTGGTCCTGCCCGGCCAGCGTGTCGAAGGTGTCGGTGAACCCGATCACGAGGTTGGCGTCGCCCTGGTCGAACAGGTCCCCGCGCACCACGCACACCTCGTTCGGCAGCCCCGGCAGCCGGGTGCGCAGCAGCTCGAACCGCCGCTCGCTGCGCAACTGCCCGCGCAGCCCCTGCAACAGCTCGGCCGAGCGCTCGTTCTCCGGCTGTTCCGCGGCCATCTGCTCGGCCAGCGGCAGCGCCAGATCGCCGCGCCCGAGCTCCATGTGACAGCGGATCAGCTCGCGCCGCGCGCTCTCGTAGAGCTGCTGCAGCCGGTCGGCCAGCGGCTTGGCGAACTTCTCGTCCTCGGTGTCGGCCAGGGGCGCGCCGGCGTAGAGCGCCATCGCCTCGGTGAGCTTGCGCACCGCCTCCGCCGGCGGCGCGCACAGGGCGCCGTTGACCAGCTCGGTGAACTCGGCGCAGTCGAGCTCGGCCGGGCGCAGCACCAGCCGGTAGGTGGTCTCCGGTCCGCGCGCCGTGGGCAGCTGGCTGGTCTGCAGCACCCGCCGCCCGGTGCCGGGCTCCACCGCGTCCAGCTTGTGCCGCAGCTCCAGGATCCGCTTCTGCACCTCGTTGCGGCCGCGTGGATGCTGGTGCGGCAGTTCCTCGCTGATGTCCCACACGTCCCGGCGCAGGTCGCGGATCGTCAGCGCCCTGCCCTCGGCCGCAACGAGCCGCACCAGCAGACGCCGGGTGTAGGGCGGCAGCCGGACCTGCTCGCCGTCGATCTCCAGCCGCAGCGGGCCGAGGACGCACACCCGGACGCGTGCGGTCGCGTTTTCCATGGATCCCGCCCCGAATCCGAACACTTACCGTGAATGTGCTTGTCACGGTAGCAGGAGGCGCACGAGGTGATGATGGATTCGCCCGAGATTCACCGGAACGGGGCCGGGCCCGCATCATCTGAGGCACCGCGCCTGCCTGCGCGGGCCGCCGCGCAGGTCGCCGCCTCGGCGTCGCCGAGCGCGCCGCGCCTGGGGCCCGGCCGGGTGCGCGGGCGCGGCCGGCCCGGCCGCAGGTTCGCCGGGGAGGTGCTGGCCGCGTTCGGCGCGATCTCCGCGCTGGTTCAGTTCGTCGGGCAGCTCTTCCCCCGCGCGCTCGCCCACCCGGGCCCGCTGACCGTCGTCGCGCTCGGGCTCTGCCTGGCCTGGGGCGTGGCCAGGGCGCGGCACCGACCCCGCGTCATACGCGTCTTCCGGCATCCGAGCACGACCGTGGCCGTCGTGCCGGGCAACCTGTTCGATCAGGACGCCCACCTCGTCATCGGGTTCAGCGACACCTTCGACACCGACACCGGCGAGCACGGCCCGATCGACGCGGCGAGTCTGCAGGGCCAGCTGCTCGCGCGTGAGTACGGCGGCGACCTCCCGGCCCTGGACCGCGCCCTGACCGCCGCGCTGCGCGAGGTGCGCCCCTGCGCCCGGGAACGCCGGGTCGACCGGCCGCGTGGCAAACGGCTGCGTTACCCGATCGGCACGACCGCCGTGCTCGGCCGCCGCCCGCGCCTGATCTTCGCCGTGGCGTGCAGCCGGATCGGGAACGACGACGTCGCCCGCTCCAGCGTCGAGGACCTCGGCGTCAGCCTGCACCGGCTGTGGGACGCGATCCAGCGGCACGGACGGCTCGAGCCGGTGGCGATGCCGCTGCTCGGTGCGGGCCTGAGCCGGCTCGACCAGGTGGACGTGGAGAGCCTGGTGCGGATGATCGTGCTCTCCTTCGTCCTGCGCTCGCGCGAGCGGCTGATCTGCCGCGAACTGCGCATCGTGCTGCGGCCGGGGGATTTCGCGCGGATCGACCTGCGCGAACTCGACGCGCTGCTCGAGATCCTGGAACCGGGCGCAGCCCAGCCCTAGATCTAGACATGGGGGCTCATAGAGTGCGATCCCGGTTGAAGGCGTCGAGCCGGGACAGGACGGAGACGTCGAGCCAGTCCACGCCCGTGTCCTTGACCGGGCAGCCGGCCAGCTCCAGCCGGGCGGCGACCTTGCGCACCGCCTCGACCGTGCCGTTGAACCGGATCACGTTGCGTCCGGCCAGGTCCGCGATCCGGCGCAGCGGGCCGAACTCGACGATCACCGTGCGCTGCGGATAGGCCATCAGCACCATGCCGAGCTCCAGCAGCACATTCGGCCGCGGCTGGCCGGTGGGCAGCCGCTCGTCGTCCGGGTCCTCCGGCTTGAGCAGGCTCGGGTGCAGCCGGACCACGTCGTCCGGGGTGAGCAGCACCAGCGCCGCCTGGGCCTGCGCGGGCGCGGCGGCCACCACCTCGCCGAGGAACGGGGTGGCCTGGCCGGTGAAGCCGACCAGGTCCTCCCACTCCAGCGGGCGCAGGTTCAGCGCCCGCAGCAGCCCGAACATCTCCCGGCGCACCTGCTCGTCCCGGCCGTGCACCACGAAGACGTTGCGGGTCGGGTCCGGGTCGATCGGGTTGCGGCCCGGGCGCGGGTCCTCGATCGAGGGCTCGGTCCGGGTCCGGTCGGGCCCGACCGTGATGCGCTCGGTCCCGGCGTTGCCCTGGCTCACCACGTTGCCGTCGCCGCGGTTGCGCACGCTGCCGAAGCGGGTGGTGTGCGTCATCACGCGTCCTTGAGGTGGGTGCGGGCGCCGGCGGCGCGGGCGCGGATGGACTGCTTGCCGAGGTTGCCCTGGCTCACCACGTTGCCGTTGCCGTGGTTGTGCACGTCGCCGAAGCTCTGGTTCAGGATGTTGGCCGCGGCGGCCCGGTGGTCGGTCAGGTCCACGTTGTGCTCGTACAGGAAGTCCTCGATGATCCGCAGCAGGCTGCGTTCCACGATCTGCGTGTACTTGACGATGTCGGCCTTCTGGAAGAAGTGGTGCAGCTTGTTCGGCGTCGCCAGTTCCCTGATACTCGCGTTCGCCCCCCGGTCGATCCGGATGCCCGCGTACCTGGCCAGCCCGAGCGAGCTCTCCCCGGCGTGGCCGCCGCGCTTGGCCAGTTTGGCCAGCTTCCGGTCGAGCTGCTCGGCCACGTCGCCCGGCCGCGGCAGCCGGTGCGCCAGCGGATGGATGACCGTGCGCACGGCCTCGAACGGCAGGGCGCGCAGCGTGTCGAACGCGATTCGGAAGACCAGCCGCGGGGTGAAGTGCTCCGGCAGCCGGTCCACGATGTGGAAGGCCTCGCGGATCGGCGGCAGCACGTAGGGGTAGAACTCCGTGTGCAGCGTGTTGCCCTTGAGGTCGAAGCCCACGAACATCGAGGTGACCACCTCCTGGTCCCAGGCCCCGACCCGGATGCACAGGAACTCCCGGGCGGCCGCGTAGGACTCCTCCCAGTGCACCTCGGACACGGACACGAACGGATCGATGTCCTCCGAGACCCGCCTGGCCACCGCCTTGGTGTACCGGCGCCGCTCGATGACCAGGTTCTCGATGCGGGTGGGCGGCGAGGCCTCGTCGCACAGGTCGGACTTCAGCCGCCGCGCCACGTAGTCGGTGATCTCCGCCACGGTGAACTTCTTGAGCCCGGCGAACTCCTCGGAGTCCGCGAACGGATTCGGCGGCGCCTCGACCAGCAGCTCCGCGTTCGTCCAGGACGAGTGCCCGAATCCGGCCCCGACGAAGGGGGTGAACCCGCCGTAGTAGATCACGCCGGTGTCCGCGGACTGCTGCTCGATCAGCTCGTCGACCCGGTCGGCCCCCAGGTTCTCGTCCTCGGGATACCCGCCCCGGAACCCCGGCCCGCGCGAGCGCGAGCGGGCGCCGCCGTTCGTCTCGGCCGGCCGGAACTCGCGCATCAGCGTCTCGAGCGAGACCAGGCGCAGCAGGTACGAGGCGCTCCACGCCCACCAGGCGAACAGCAGGAACGCGTTGAGGCTGCTGAGCGCGTGGGTGAAGCGGAGCAGGACGAACAGGAACAGGCCGGTGAAGGTCAGTACGGAGTGGTACATGCGCAGCCGGCGTGCGGCCAGGGCGTGGCCGAGCACCGGGATGACGTCGTAGCCGTACGACGGCGCGACCTGCCGGAAGCGCTCGGTCAGCAGGGCCTGGATGACCGCGCGCCGGTAGCCGTCGTCGAGGTAGGTCCCGGCGCACAGCAGCCGCGTGACGTTGCTGGCCGCGTAGCCGCGTCCGCCGACGGGGGCGTTGGCGGGCGTGGCGGGCGCGCTGCGCGCTGTGTCGTCGGGCGCCGTGCGCGGTTGGGGAGTGCGGGCGGGCGAGGTGTGATCGTACATCGCGATGAGCGCCTTCTCAGGGTTCGTGGCGGGTTCGTGGCAAGCTCGTGCGCGGCGTCCGTCAGGAGGTCTGCTGCACGTCGAAGGTGGTGATCGCGCCGCTCGTGACCGTGTACGTCCCGGCGAAGTCCTGCGTCGTGCCGTCGTCGTTCTGCGCGACGAGGTCCGCGGAGACGGCGTCGCCGTCCACGGAGGTGACGGTGACGGTGTCCTGGGCGGTGTTCGAGAACTGGTTGACGAAGCCGTCGTAGCTCTCGCCGAGGTTGTCGCCGCCCAGGCTCCAGGCGGTCTCATAGTCGCGCCGGTCGATGGCGGCGAAGTAGGCGAGGACCACCGCGGCCGGCCCGGTCGCGCTCGGCGAGGGGGTGGGCGTGGGGCTCGAGCCGTCGGTCGCGTCGCCCTGGTCGCCGTAGCCGGGGTAGCCGCTCGTGTCGTCGTACCCGGGGTCGGTGCTCGCCAGGGCGCCCGGATCGTCCGTCGCCGTGTACGTGTACGCGTCCTGGGTCGATCCGTCGTCGTACGTGGGCTCGCCGCCGTACCCGCCCGCCCCGGAACCTCCGCCGAAGCCGTTCAGCAGGCTGGAGCCGGTGTCCTGCCACGCCGGCTTGTCCACGGCGTGGATGGTGAGGATGAGCGCGATGGTGGCCGCGAGCGGGAGCGCGGTCGCGATCAGCGCGGCGCGTCGGACCCAGGCGTCGGCCGGCAGCAGGCTGGCCGGCCGACTGCTCGGGGTGGGCTCGCTCGGCCCTGGTGGCTGGACTTTCATGCAACGATACGAGCAGTCGCGGCACTTCCGCGACAACGCGAATGCGCTTCCGATCCGCTTCCAAGCGCCGCCCGAACGGCGCCCGGTCCGCCGCCTCCTCGGGCGCCCGCCGCGTTTGCGGCTACGGGTGTGCTGCGAAGAACGCCCAGATCACGTCGGTCGCGTCGAGATTCGGGAACGGGGTGTCGAGCCCCAGCACCTTCTGGATGACGGGACGGTCCGGACTGCCAGGCCACTGATGCCCCGCGCCCGCGACGGTGATCAGCTCCACCGCGCGGCCGTCCGGACAGGTGGCCGTCGAGGTACTGATCACGCCGCCGTCCGAGCTCGCCTGCGTCGGTGCGGCGCACCCGTCGATCCGCCGCCAGCCGGCGACCACGGTCGGCACGGCCGGCCCGTCGATGTGCGCCGAGCCGGATCCCGTGCCGCCGCCGTAGGGGATGCGCTGGTCGGCGGTGCCGTGGATGTGGATCACCGACAGCGGCGCCGGAGCGTCGCAGGACCCGAGCTCGGTGGCCGAGTCCGGCCCGACCGCCGCGAACAGTGTGGTCGAGCAGGCCAGCCGGTAGGCCATGATGCCGCCGTTGGAGATGCCGGTGGCGAACACGCGGTGCCGATCGACCGGCGCGCCCGCCTCGACCCTGGCCACCACAGCCGTGATGAACGCGACGTCGTCCACGTCCTGCGACGCCGGGATGCCGCAGCACCCGCCGCCGGTGTTCCAGGCCCGGTCGTACCCGTCCGGATAGACCACGAGGAAGCCGTGCGCCGCGGCCTCCTGATCCCAGCCGTAGTACTGCTCGGCCTGCGATCCGCTTCCGTATCCACCGTGTAGGAAGATCACCAGCGGCGCCGGACCGGTCAGGCCCGGAGGCCGATAGACGTGGTACGTACGCTGCAGCCCGCCGATCTCGAAGCTGTAGCTGCTCGAGCCCGCCGGGATCGCCCCGGCCGACGGCCCGGAGGACGCGGCGGCTGACGATGCGGCGCGCCGGCACGCCCCGGCGGAAAGCGCCACCGCGAGGCAGACCATTGCGACGACGGTGGCACGGGCACGTCGCGACATGACCGAGCCCCCTCTCGTCCCTTCGGCTCCTTCGTCACGATAAGCGCCACGCCGTCGGATCAGAATAAGGAAAACCTGTGCGTCAGCCCCGAGCCGAGCCCACCAGCCCGCCGAGAACGTCCTGCATCGTGACCAGACCGACCGGCACGCCGTGCGGATCGGTCACCACGGCCAGGTGCGCACCGGAGCGGCGCATCGCGTCCAGGACGTCGTCGAGCGCCGTGTCTGCGGCCACCCGGGCGACCTGACGCAGATCACTGTGCGGGAACGGCGTGCCGGGCACCGCGCCGAGCACGTCCTTCACGTGCAGGTACCCGAGGATCTCAGTGCCCTCGCGCACCGGGAAGCGCGAGTAGCCGGTGCGCGCGGCGAGGTGCTCGAGCTGAGCGGGCGTCACACCCGGCCCGGCGCACACCGCGTCGCCGAGCGGCCGCATCACCTGCCCGACCGGCCGGTGCCCGAGGTCGAGGACCTCCCGGGCCAGCTCGGTCTCCCGCGCGGGCAGCAGATGCGCACGCGAGGAGTCCGCGACCAGCGCCGCCAGCTCGTCGTCCGTGAACACGGAGGCGACCTCGTCGCGCGCCTGCACCTTCAGGACGCGCAGCACCAGGTTCGCCAGCCCGTTGATCCCGGCCACCAGCGGCCGCAGCCCCCGCGTGAGCTTGGCCAACGGCGGCACCAGCGCGAGGGCCGTGTGCTCGGGGGCTGCCAGGGCGACGTTCTTCGGCACCATCTCGCCGAAGAGCATGTGCGCGTACGTGGCCAGCGCGAGCGCGAGTACGAACGCGATGGTGTGGATCACCCCGGAGGGCAGTCCGATACTGGCGAGTACGGGTTCGAGCAGGTGTGAGATCGCCGGCTCCGCCACCGCCCCGAGCACCAGCGAAGACGCCGTCACGCCGAGTTGCGCCGTGGCCAGCATGCCGGAGAGGTGCTCGAGCCCCCAGATGACCGAAAGCGCCCGCCGTTGCCCTGCCTCCGCCCGCGGCTCGACCTGGCTGCGCCGCACCGTGACCAACGCGAACTCGCCCCCGACGAAGAACGCGTTCGTCACCAGCGTGAGCACGCCGACCAGCAACTCCACCGTAGTCATCCGCGCCCGCCGCTCGAGCCGTTGCCGCGCCGACCGCGCGAACCATGCCGCCGCCGACCCCGCTGTTCAGCCGGCGCCGCGATCCTCGCCGCCGGAGCCGTGATCTCCACCCGCTGCGCCGTGTGATGCTCCATCCGCTCGACCCGCAGCTCCCACCCGTCCACCTCGATCCGGTCCCCGACCACCGGGATCCGTCCCAGCCGCGCCGCGACGAGCCCCGCGACGGTTTCGTAGGGCCCTGCGGGCACGGTCAGTCCGAGCGCGGCGAGCTGATGAATCCGCGCGATCCCGAGCACCCGCCAGCGCCGCCGTCCAGCTGCCGCGCCCGCGCGACCTGCTCCCGCCTCGCCTGCTGTGCCCGCCTGAGCTGCCC
>NZ_JAGSOG010000278.1 GCF_018139695.1 Actinospica durhamensis
GCGGTGAGGTGGAAGCCGGGGTATCCGGCCAGGGCGAGCTGCACGGCCGCGTCGCTCACGGCGCGCCCGACGGTGCGCGCGTCGGCGTCCCGGACCACGAGCCGCAGCGACGCGCTCGCCTCCTCCTGCACCGCCGCGTCCGCGTGATCGGTGCGGGCGAGCGTCCAGCGCACCTCGGCCGGTCGGCGGCGGGCGAACGCGGCCTCCATCTGCTCGCGCACGAGCACGGCCTTCGCCTCGACGTCGAGGCCGGTCAGGACGAACACGACCTCGTTGCGGAAGCCGCCCTGCCGGTTCAGCCCGACCTTGAGGGTGGGCGGGGGCGGCTCCCCCAGCACCCCGTCGATCCGCACCCGATCAGGGCCCTGCTGACTCAGCCGGATCGTGTCGAGCCTGGCCGTGACGTCAGGGCCCGCATACCGGGCGCCCTCGGTCTCGTAGAGCAGCTGGGCGGTGACGGTCTCCACCGTGACGGCGCCGCCGGTGCCGGGGTGCTTGGTGATGACGCTGCTGCCGTCCTCGTACAGCTCGGCGACGGGGAAGCCGGGCCGACGCGCGTCGATCTCGGTGAAGAAGGAGAAGTTGCCGCCGGTGGCCTGCGCGCCGCACTCGAGCACGTGCCCTGCGACGGTGGCCTTGGCGAGCAGGTCGAGGTCGTCGCGGGTCCAGCCGAAGTGCGCCGCGGCCGGTCCGACCACCAGCGAGGCGTCCGTGACGCGGCCGGTGACCACGACGTTCGCGCCCGCGCGCAGGGCCTCGGCGATCCCGAAGGCGCCGAGGTAGGCGTGCGCGGCCAGCAGTCCGGCCGGGAGCCCGAGTTCCGCCGAGCGGCCGAGCAGGTCGTCACCCTCGACGTGGGCGACACGCACTTCGATGCCGAGTCGGGCGGCGAGCTTGCGCAGTTCGTCGGCGAGCGAGGCCGGGTTGAGCCCGCCCGCGTTGGTCACGATGCTCACGCCGCGTTCCACGGCCAGACCGAGGCAGTCCTCCATCTGGCGCAGGAAGGTCCGGGCGTAGCCGAACGCCGGGTCCTTGAGCCGGTTGACCGCGAGCAGCGCCATGGTCAACTCGGCCAGGTAGTCGCCGGTGAGCACGTCGAGCGGGCCGTCCTCGAGCATCTCGCGCAGCGCGGTGAACCGGTCCCCGTAGAAGCCCGAGGCGTTGCCGATCCGCAGCGCGGGACCGGCCGCGGCTCCGTCGATCATCAGGGTTCTCCCTCACTCGGCGGCGTGCGACCCACGCTGGCAGAGCGCTGAGAAAAAAGCAAGCACGCTTGCTTGTTTCCGTCGGGGAGATCGCCGGTCGAAAGTTTCATCCCTGTCGCCAAGCTCAAAGATCGAAGCGCTTCGAATACATTGCCGAAGGGTTTCTTCGAATCTACGGTGACGACGCGCGCTCACCATCGAAGCGCTTCGACGAAGAAGGGCGGAACAGATCGTCATGCGCATACCCATGGCCCGCGGCCTCATCGCCGCGGCCACAGCCCTCGCGGCGGCCGCGGCCCCGCTGATGGCCGGTGCCCTGCTCTCCCCGGCCTCCGCGGCGACGCCGGCCACCACCGCGTACTCGTGGAACAACGTGCCGATCGGCGGCGGCGGCTTCGTTCCGGACATCATCTTCAACGACGGTGCCGCGAACATCATCTACGCCCGCACCGACATCGGCGGGGTCTACCGGTGGAACCAGTCCACCAGCTCGTGGACCCCGCTGATGGACTGGGTGGGCGAGAGCAACTGGGACCAGATGGGTGCCGTGTCCGTGGCCGCCGACCCGATCAACACCAACAAGGTGTGGGCCGCGGTGGGCATGTACACCAACTCCTGGGACCCGGACGACGGCGCGATCCTGCGCTCGTCCAACCAGGGCACCACCTGGACCGCCACCTCGCTGCCGTTCAAGCTGGGCGGCAACATGCCCGGCCGCGGCATGGGCGAGCGCCTGGCCGTGGACCCGAACGACGACAACGTGCTCTACTTCGGCGCGCCGAGCGGCCAGGGACTGTGGAAGTCCACCGACTCCGGCGTGACCTGGTCGCAGGTCACCGCGTTCCCGAACGTCGGGGACTACGTCGAGGACGCCTCCGACACCACCGGCTACGAGTCGGACAACGAGGGCGTCACCTGGGTCGCCTTCGACAAGGCCTCGGGCGCCTCGGGCAGCGCCACCCCGACCATCTTCGTGGGCGTGGCCGACCTGCAGAACACGGTGTACGAGTCGACCAACGGCGGCACCTCCTGGACCCGGGTGGCCGGGCAGCCCACCGGCTTCCTCGCGCACAAGGGCGAGGTGGACCCGACCGGCTCCTACCTGTACATCACCACGTCCAACACCGGCGGCCCGTACGACGGCTCCTCCGGCGACGTGTGGAAGTACGCCCTGGCCACCGGCACCTGGACCCAGATCAGCCCGGTGCCGTCCTCGAACACCTCAGGGGACTACTTCGGCTACTCCGGCCTATCCATCGACCAAGAGCATCCGAACACGATCATGGTGACCGGATACAGCTCCTGGTGGCCGGACACGTTCATCTACCGGAGTACCGACGGCGGAGCGACCTGGAAGTCGGCGTGGAACTTCACGAGCTATCCGAACCGGGCCGACTCCTACACCATGAACATCTCGGGCACACCCTGGCTCACCTTCGGCGCCTCCACGGTGGAACCGGTGGAGGAACCGGGGCTCGGCTGGATGACCGAGGGCCTGGCGATCGACCCGTTCAACAGCAACCGGATGTTCTACGGCACCGGCGCGACGCTGTTCGGCACGACGAACCTGACGAACTGGGACGCCGGCTCCACCTTCAGCATCCAACCGTACGTCAGCGGCCTGGAGGAGACCGACGTCAATGATCTGATCAGCCCGCCGACCGGGGCGCCGCTGATCTCCGCCCTCGGCGACCTCGACGGCTTCGTGCACACCTCGCTCACCAGCGTGCCGTCGATGATGTACACCTCGCCGAACCTCTCCAGCGGCGACAGCCTGGACTACGCCGGACTGGACCCGGCCGACCTGGTGCGCACCGGTGACATCAACAAGACCTCGAATCCGACCGTGAACCGGGTCGCCTTCTCCACCAACGACGGCACCAACTGGTGGCAGGCCTCGACCGAGCCGGCCAACGTCACCGGCGGCGGCCGCGCGGCCATCGCGGCGGACGGCAGCTCGGTGGTGTGGAGCCCGGCCGGCACCGGGGTGTACTACTCCACCAACTACGGCAGCTCCTGGACCGCCTCCACCGGTATCCCGGCGGGCGCGGCCATCGCGGCGGACAAGGTCAACCCGAAGGTGTACTACGGCGAGTCGGCCGGGACGTTCTACGTCTCGACCAACGGCGGCGCCAGCTTCACCGCGACGGTGACCAACCTGCCCGCCACCGGCACCTTCTCCATCAAGGCGCTGCCGGGCGTGGCCGGGGACGTGTGGGTGACCGGGGGCTCGTCCACCGGCACCTCGGGCATCTGGCACTCGACCAACGAGGGCACCAGCTTCACCCAGCTCAGCAGCGTCTCCGCGGCGATCAACCTGGGCTTCGGCAAGTCGGCCACCTCGGGCGGCTACCTGGCGCTGTACTCGATCGCCACGGTCAACGGCGTCCAGGGCATCTTCCGCTCCGACGACGAGGGCGCCACCTGGACCCGGATCAACGACGACCAGCACCAGTGGGGCAACATCGGCGCGGCCATCACCGGTGACCTCAACGTCTACGGCCGGGTGTACGTGGGCACGAACGGACGCGGCATCATGATGGGCGTGCCCTCGGGCAGCTCGACCGGGACGGCGAGCGCGAGCGCGTCGGCCTCGGCCAGTGCGTCCGCGTCGGCCAGCGCGTCGGCGAGCGCCTCGGCGTCCAAGAGCGCCTCGCCCAGTGCCAGCCCGAGCGCCAGCGCCTCGGCGTCGGCGAGCGCGAGCCCCAGCCCGACGGTGACCGCCACCGGGTTCGGCTGCCACGTCACCTACACCACCAACAGCCAGTGGGGCGGCGGGTTCACCTCCACGGTGGTGATCAACAACACCGGCAGCACCACCATCGGCAGTTGGACGGTGGGCTTCACCTTCCCCGGCGACCAGAAGATCACCAGCGCGTGGAACGAGGGCTCGTACACGCAGAGCGGTGAGGCGGTGTCGGTGACGAACGCCGCTTACAACGGCAGCATCGCACCCGGAGGCAACACGAACTTCGGGATGCAGGGCACGTGGACGAACAGTGACTCCGCACCGACGTCCTTCACGGTCAACGGCGTCACCTGCACCTGACGCCCGAGCCTGGCAGTGATCCGGCAGTGATCCGGCAGTGATCCGGCAGTGACCGGATGAACGACGGCGGCCGTCCGCATCCCGCGGGCGGCCGCCGTGTGTCGTGTTCCGTATCGGTCTTGGCGGCGGCTAGTTCCAGTGCTGGGTGGCCGTGCCGTCGCAGGTCTCGAGCACGACCTGGGTGCCGACCGTGGTGCCGTCGTTGACCGGGCTGACGCACAGGTTCGAGGCCTGGCCCACGACCGTGCCGTCCGGCAGCAGCGTCCACTGCTGGTTGGTGCCGCCGTTGCAGCTGTACAGGTCCACCTCGGTGCCCGGCGTGGTGGTGGCGCCGTACGCGTCGAGGCAGCCGGCGTTGTTGTTCTCGGTCAGCTGGTTCGAGCCGCTGTAGGTCCACTCCTGGGTGGGCGCCTGGCCGCAGACTGCGAGCACGATGGTCGAAGCCAGGCCGAAGGCCGGGTCGCTGGTGGTGAGGCAGAGCCCTGAGGCCTGGTTCACCATCTCGCCGGAGGCGCCCTGGGTCAGCACGCCGGCCGCGGTGGCCGTGGGCGTCGCGGAGGCGGACGGCGAGGGCGAGGCGGTCGGGGTGGCCACCGGCACCACCACGGACTGCCCGTTCGGGCTCGGCGAGGACTCGGCGCTCTGCGCCGCGGCCGGAGTGGTCCCGACCCCGGCCTGCGCGCCGACCGGAGTGGAGCCGCCGCCGAGCGAGAGGACGCCGACGATCACCAGCGAGGCGACCACGACCGCGGCGCCGAGGCCGACCTCGGTCGGGTGCTCGCGCACGAACCGGGGCAGCCGCGAGTTCGGGTTGCCGACCGGGCCGCGGCCGCGCTCGTCCGGATCCGGGTAGTCCTCCTGGTCCTCGTATCCGGGCCCGGCCGCGGCCGGGTCGGCGTAACCGGGCAGCGGGGGCATGACCGAGGTGGCCTGGTAGCCGGCGGGCTGGGAGAAGCCCGCGGACGCGGGCGCGCCCCAGTTCTGCGCGAGCCGGCTGGCCGGCTGCTGTTGCTGCGGCGCGGCGGCCTGCGGCGTCGCAGGCTGCGGCGGGGCGGGCGGCGCTTGCGGACTCTGCGACGGCGCGCCGGGCCAGGACGAGGCGACCTGGGTCGGCTGCTGGTCGTAGCCCGCGCCCCCGGCACCCGGCCAGGACGAGGCGACCTGGGTCGGCTGCTGGTCGTAGCCCGCGCCGCCGGCACCGGGCCAGGACGAAGCGACCTGGGTGGGCCACTGGTCCTGCGGCTGGGGCTGCTGCGGCTGGCCCTGCTGCGGGTACGACTGCTCCTGCTGGTAGGGCTCCTGCGGGTACGGCTGCTGCGGGTACTGCTGCTCCTGCGGATACTGCTGCGGGTACGGCTGCTGCAGGCCCTGCGGCGGGTAGCCGTGGGCGAGCTGGGTGGGCTGCGCGTCCGCCGGGTACCCGGCGGTGGGCGCGGGCGCGTCCCAGCCCTGCTGCTGTGCGTACGGGTCAGGGGCGGGCGCCACCTGCTGCGCGTACGGGTCGGGGGTGGGCGCCACGTTCCACGCCTGCTGTGGGTACGGGTCGGCCGCGGGGGTGGCGCCCCAGGCGCCAGCCTCGCCATAAGACCCCTGCGGGGCCGGGGCGGCGCCGGATTCGTCCGCGGGCCGCCAGGGATCGCCAGTCACGTGCCGTTTCGCCCTTCGCCATGGTGCGCGCACCGAAGCTTGTCCGAGGCATTATAAGGAGTACACCCCCGTGCTCCACGACCCGAGCGTACGCCCCGGCGGCCCTGCGCGTCTCCGAGTGCGCCGTCCGCCCCGCCGGGGGCGGTCCCACCGGCGCGGCGCTGTGGCACAATGTGCCCGCTGATCATTCCGTAGAGCTGAGGTTCCGCGTGAATCCACGTCCCCCGTGGGCCCCGGACGAGATCGACGTCGAGCGGCCCTCCGCGGCCCGTATGTATGACTTCTTCCTCGGCGGTTCGAACAACTTCGCCGCGGACCGCCGCCTCGCCCAGGAGTATCTGCAGGTCCTGCCGGACTTGCCGGCGATCGCGCGGGCCCAGCGCGCGGTGCTGCACCGGGCGGTGCGGTTCCTGGCCGAGGCGGGCGTGGACCAGTTCCTGGACCTGGGCTCGGGGATGCCCACGGTCGGCAACGTGCACGAGATCGCCCAGCGGGCCAACCCCGAGGCGCGGGTGGTCTACGTGGACGTGGACCCGGTGGCCGCCGCGCACGGGCGGGCCCTGCTCGGGCGTACCCCGCACACCGGCGTGGTGCTGGCCGACCTGCGCGACTGCGCGTACGTGCTCGGCCACCCCGTCAGCAAGGAGCTGCTCGACCTCTCCCGCCCCGTCGCGGTGCTGATGATCGCGGTGCTGCACTTCCTCGCCGACCGGGACGAGCCCGCCGCGGTGGTCCGGCGGTACCGGGACGCGACCGCGCCGGGCTCCTACGTCGCGGTCACGCACGCGACCGACGAGTACGACCCGGTGATGGCCAAGCGGGCGGAAGAGGTCTACCGCAAGGCCAGCCACCACATGCACTACCGTTCCAAGCTCGAGATCACGGCGCTGCTCGACGGTTACGACCTGGTGGAGCCCGGCCTCGTGGACATGATCAGGTGGCGTCCAGAACCCGACCCGGGCCCCGACCCGCTCGGCGGCGACGTCACCCGCTACTCCGGATACGCCGCGGTCGGAAGGAAGACCACATGACCCTCGCCCTCATCCCACAGCCGCGGACGGTCCGGGAACTGCCCGGCGCGTTCCGGCTGACCCAGGACACCGCGATAGCCGCGCCCGGCGTGTCCGGCGAGGCGCTGCGGGTGGCCGAGTACCTCGCGGACTCGCTGCGCCGGCCCACCGGCCTGCCGCTGCCCGTCGGCGAGACCGGCGCCGTGCTGCTCGCCCTCGACCCGGCCGTGGCCGTGGCCGACGATGCCGCCGGTGACGAGGAGGCGGGCGCCCACGAGGCGTACGTGCTGAGCGTCACCGCCGAGGCCGTCACGCTGCGCGCGGGCACCGCAGAAGGCCTGTTCCGCGGTGTGCAGACGCTGCGTCAGCTGCTGCCGGCGGCTGTGGAGCGCAGCACCCCGGACGCGCAGGGCGACTGGACCGTCCCGTGCGTCGAGATCGCCGACCGGCCGCGGTTCGGCTACCGCTCGGCCATGCTGGACGTCACCCGGCACTTCTTCCCCGTCGCCGATGTCAAAAGGCTGATCGATGCGCTGGCCGCGTACAAGTTCAACGCGCTGCACCTGCATCTGAGCGACGATCAGGGCTGGCGGGTCGAGATCCCGAGCCGCCCCGAGCTGACCGCGCGGGCCTCCGGGTTCCAGGTGGGCGAGGGCCCCGGCGGCTTCTACACCGTCGCCGACTACACCGAGCTGACCGCGTACGCCGCCGACCGCTTCGTCACCGTGGTGCCCGAGGTGGACGTGCCCGGCCACACCAACGCCGCGCTGCTGGCCTACCCGGAGCTGGCGCTGGACGGCTTCGAGGCCACCGAGTACCGCGGCATCGAGGTCGGCTTCAGCACGCTGGACCCGGACAACGAGGAGACCTACGCGTTCCTCCAGGACGTCTTCGGCGACCTGGCCGCGATGACCCCCGGCCGGTACCTGCACCTCGGCGGCGACGAGGTGGACGTGCTGGACAAGGAGCAGTTCGAGCGGTTCCTGCGCCGCGCCGCGGCCATCGCGGCGGGCACCGGCAAGACGGTGATCGGCTGGGAGGAGATCGTGATGACCGGCGCGGACGAGATCGTGGCCCAGTACTGGGGCCGCAACCACGGCCACGACACGGTCGAGCACGGGGTGAGCGACGAGCAGTTCCGCGACGCCGTGGCCAAGGGCACCCGCGCGATCGTCTCCCCCGCCGCGCACTCCTACCTCGACATGCAGTACGCGCCGGACTCCCCGTTCGGTCTGCACTGGTCCGGCTACGTCGGGGTGGAGCAGGCCTACGCCTGGGACCCGATCGAGTACCTCGGCGGCATCGAGCCGGAGCGGGTGCTGGGCATCGAGGCGGCACTGTGGACCGAGACCGTCGCCACCATGGCCGAGGCCGAGTACCTGATCTTCCCGCGGCTGCCCGGGCACGCCGAGGTGGCCTGGAGCCCGGCCGGACGCGACTGGGCGGCCTACCGGACCCGCCTGGCCGCGCACGCCGAGCGCTGGGAGGCCCAGGGCCGCAGCTACTTCCGCGCGCCCGAGGTCTGGGGCTGACCGGTCCCGGGGGCACCACGATCCCCCGCGTTCTCCCTTCTGGTCCGGCTTCTCCCTCATACGGAGCAGGTCAGGTGCGCCACCTGCGTCGGGCGGGCAGGCAAGTTGCAGGTAGCCGCCGATCAGGCAGCCGCCTGCCGACGAACGGAGAGTGCCGTGGGCCTGAGGGACGTCTTGCGCGGAAAGCGGAAGCTCGCCGTGACCACACCGAGCAGCGAGCCGTGGCAGCCGCCGCGGCACCAGGGTGAGGACACCGTCGAGCTCTCCGCGCTGCTCGACGGTGCCCAGCCGGGCGCCCGCGCCGCCGACGCGGACGCGCCCGCGGACGGCGAGGCCGACGAGCTCGGGCCGAACCGGCCGACCGAGCACGCCTGACGCCGAAACCCGACGACGTGTTCCCCGTGCTGCCCTCGATCCCGGCCCTGCGTGGCCGGGCCGGGCCGTACGGTGCGGCCGGATGCTTCTTCCTGCTCGGCGGCGCGCTCAACGCCGCCGCGGCGATCATCTTCGTGGACTCGCTTCCGCCGCCGCCGGCCGGGCAAGGGCGCAGCTACACCTGGGCCGTGGCGTTCATCTGCGCGGGCGTGGGCGCGCTGGTGGGCCTCATCCTGCTGATCGCGCGCAACCGGCTGGCCGAACGGTACGCCGCCTACCTGCCGTTCCTGGCCGTCGTCCTGCTCGCGGTGCCCATGCTCTGGAGCCGCATCGTCACGCCGACCGGCGCGATCCTGATGCTCTGGCCGGTGCTCTACGCCAGCGCCCTGCTCACCGAGCCCATCACCTGGGCCACCACCTTCGCCGGCGTGATCGTGCTGTTCGCCGGAAGCTTCGTGGACCCGCACCTGGGCCTGTTCGCCTACAGCCCGATGATCGCGACCCTGGTGCTCACCGGGTACGTGATCATCACGCTCCAGCGCCGGGTGCACGTGCTCCTCGCCGAACTCGGCCGACAGGCGAGCACCGACCCGCTCACCAGCCTGCCCAATCGCCGCACCCTGATAGACACGCTGCGGCGCGAGGTGGCCGAACACCAGCGGCGCGGGGCCCTGCTGTGCGTGCTGATGATCGACGTGGACCGGTTCAAGCGCCTCAACGACTCGGCCGGCCACGACGCGGGCGACGAGGCCCTGCGCCTGCTGGCCCGCATCCTCCAGCGCCAGACCCGGGCGGGCGACCTGACCGCGCGCTTCGGCGGCGAGGAGTTCACCGCGATCCTGGTCGACTGCGCCATCGACGACGCGGCCCGCCGTGCCGACCAACTGCGCGCCCGGATCGAGTCGGACTCGCGGCAGTGGCCGCGCTCCCTGACCGTGAGCATCGGCGTGGCCGAACTCGGGCCCGGCACCCCCGACGAGATCTCCGCACTGATCACGAACGCCGACAACGCCCTCTACAAGGCCAAGCGCCACGGCCGCAACCGGGTCGAGGTGCACGTCCCCGGCGAGAGCCCGGGCCCGCGCGCCTGACGCCGCCTCAGAGCCCGTCCGCGCTCCCGCGGGCCGGCCGGCGGGTCGAGCGAGGGCGCGTCGAAGCCCCGTCGAGGCCGCGTCAGTTCGCGCTCAGGGTCGGGATCCCGCGGAACATCGCGTCCCTGATCCGGAACGAGGCGCGCCCGTCGCCGAACGGGGAGGGCAGCGCGGTCAGCCGGGCGTGCACGGACTCGATGTCGGTCAGCAGCGTGAACGCGGCCAGGCTGATCGCCGGCCCCGGCTCGACCAGCATGGCGAAGTCGGCCAGGGCCTCGGGCCGGTCGGTGTGCCGGCGCACCACCACCAGCGGCCGGCCGAGCACCGTGGTCTCCTCCTGGATGCCGCCGGAGTCCGACACGACCAGCGCGCACTCGGCCACCAGGGCGAGGAATTCGCGGTAGCCGAGCGGATCGCAGGCGACCAGGCCGTCGGCCAGCCGCCCGCCGGTGACCTGGGAGAGCGTGCGGCGGGTGCGCGGGTGGACCGGGAAGAGCACCGGCCGCCCGGCCGCGCCGATCGCCTCGAGTTCGGCCACGATCGCGCCGAGCACGCGCGGGTCGTCGGTGTTCTCCGGCCGGTGGAAGGTGGCCAGCACGAACCGGCCCGCCTCCACGCCCGCCTCGGCCAGCACCTTGGCGCGCGCCCCGGCCGAGGGCAGCGCCTGCCGCAGCGCCTCGACCACCGTGTTCCCGGTCAGCTCGATCCGGCCCGGGTCCACCCGCTCGGCCAGCAGGTTCTCCACGTTGCCGCGGGTGGGCGCGCACAGCAGGTCGGAGACGTGGTCGATCAGCACCCGGTTGTGCTCCTCCGCGGTGCGCCGGTCGTGGCTGCGCAGCCCCGCCTCCACGTGCACCAGCGGAATCTCGTACGCGTTGGCCGCCAGCGCCCCGGCGAGCGCCGAGTTGGTGTCCCCCTGCACCACCACCGCCGCCGGGCGCGCGGTGCCGAAAAGCGTGTCCAGGCTCTGCACCGCCGCGGCCACCTGCCCCGCCCGCGACCTGTCGCTTATACACATCT
>NZ_JAGSOG010000279.1 GCF_018139695.1 Actinospica durhamensis
GGGCTCGGGTGGCCCGGGTGGCCCGGGGTGGCGAGCTGGTTCTGGGTGGTCGGGTGGCCCGGGGCGCCTGATCGGTGCGAGGTGCTCGAGCCGTCTGCGGCGCTGAGGGTGCCTGCGCTGAGACCGTCTGCGCCGAGCCTGTCTGCGTTGAGTCCGTCCGGACTGAGCCCGTCCGAGCCGAGCCTGTCCGGACC
Organism: Actinospica durhamensis; assembly: GCF_018139695.1. Taxonomy (GTDB): domain Bacteria; phylum Actinomycetota; class Actinomycetes; order Streptomycetales; family Catenulisporaceae; genus Actinospica; species Actinospica durhamensis. Next base: position 195 of record NZ_JAGSOG010000279.1, read on the forward strand.
GACGCCGAGGCCTGCCGCGCCGAGGCGCTCGGCGGCACTCGGCCGGTTGGCGGTGGTCAGCCGCTCGCCACCGACCCGGAGCCCACCCGCGCCCCTGCGTTCCCCGTCGAGCCGCTGTTCCGGCTCCCGATACGCCTTCCCGTCCGCGAACATCCGCGCCGCGGCCGCCTCGACCTGCGCCCCCAGCTCGATCCCGAGCACCTCAGTGGGCAGCCGCCCGACGTGCTCGTCGGGCGAGAGGCCGTTGAGGTCCGCGAGCGCCTGACTGACCGCCAGATAGCGGTGATCAGGCCCGTAACAAGCGAACGCCACCGCCGTGTCGCGGCATAGCGCGTCCAGGAGGGGCTGGACCAACGGCGGCAACACCGCCGCCGCCCGCCGCGCCGGATCGTGAGCCACGTACGTCTCCCGCCGCCGTTCGAGCCCCTTGCAGTTTCGAGCTTAGCCGTCACCGTCGCTTCACGCCCCGTGATCGGCCGAAAATCCCCGAGTTCTCATGAGAATCGCAGATTCGAACTCGTATTCAGTGCCGCTGGCCGACGAGTCATCAGATGACGGTCGACCGGTGACCTGATAACGCGTCATCAGGCTCGATGGTTGCAGGCGCCCGAGACTGATTTCGCGGGCCGTCCCGCGTCGCTCAGCGCCCGACGGGCCGTCGTTCAACTGTCCGTGCGCCATCCCGGGCCGTCGTTTCAACTGTCCTTGCACCATCCCGGGCCGTCCCTCAACCGTCCGTGCAGTATCCCGGGCAGTCTTCGACCCTCCGTGCACCATCTCGCGCCGTCCCTCAACGGTCCGTGCGCCATCCCGGGCCTTCCCCCCGACCCTGCGTGCGCCATCCCCACGCCTCGGCGGGCCAGGTGGTCCCACTCGCCACCCGACCCGCCCCTATCCGATCCACCTCAGCGCGGTTCCGCCCGCTCCGTGTCCACTGCCCGCCGCGTGCCTACTGCTCGCGCTGGGCCGGCAGCCGCGGCGTGCCGACCGCGCGGGGCTCGGCGCCCAGCAGCGTCGCAGCGTGCTCGGCAGCGCTCGGACCGTCGCCCGCCAGGATCTTCTCGACCAGCTCCTCGTGCCCACGGGCGTTGGCGGGCAGCGCCTCGCAGCCCGCGCGCACCCCGGTGATCTCGAGCGCGCCGTAGACGACCGCGGACAGGTGCTCGAGCATCCGGTTGTCGGTGGCCTGCAGCAGCAGGGCGTGGAACTCGGCGTCCACCCGCGCGTAGCCCGGTGCGTCGCCCGCGGCGGCGGTCTCCGCGAGCATGTCGGCCAGCTCGCCCAGCCGGACCCGCACCGGCTCGGGCAGCCCGGCGCCGCGCCCGGCCACCAGGTGCGCGGCCAGCGGCTCGAAGGCCTGGCGCAGTTCGGCCAGCTCGCGGGCCTGGTCGCCGCGCAGGGGGCCCTGAGCCCGCCACTCGATGACGTCCGGGTCGAGCAGGTTCCACTCCTGCACCGGCCGGATCCGGGTGCCCACGTTGGGACGCGCCGAGACCAGTCCCTTGGCCTCCAGCACGCGCAGAGACTCACGGACCACGGTGCGCGAGACCTCGAATCGGTGCCCGATCTCCTCGGGCACCAGCGGCCGGTCCGAGCCGAGCTCGCCGGCCACGATCATCTGGCCGAGCTGCTGGACGAGCTGGCCGTGCAGACCACGTCCGCGCTGCGCCGCGGCGCGGGGGAAGACGAGGGAGGCCGGGGCGGACACGTGGGAGCGCAGCTGCGCGGCGTCGACCGGTTCCGCGGAGCGGCCGACGGGGACGGTCACGGTCATCACGCGGCCGGTGCTGTCAGTGGCGGTGTTCATGGTGATCTGGTCGGCTTTCCAGAAGGTCGGCTTGAGACGATTTCACCGGCTCCAACCATGATTGTCACGGAAAGCACTCTTCAGAGTGAAAAATCGCACCGCTACCGTGGCGTCTGGTGGCGCGTCCTGCCCCGAACGGGCGACCCATTCGGCGACCGCGCGACCGGAAACGACCGGCCGCGTTCCTTGACGGCGAGGGTCTGCGGACTCCTTGATCGCCACTGCCTTGCACAGCCGGGGCGTCACACCCGGGCGCCGCCCCACCCCGCGATCAACACTTCTCAGCCCCCCCGACCCACGCCGCTGCTTCAGTCGATGCTGCGGCGGCGGACGACGATGATCGCGGCCATGGCGAGGCCGATGAGGGCGAGTTCGGGCAGCGCGACGGCCGATGGGGCGACCGGCAGCCCGATGCGGGCGAACAGCCGCGCCACATGCTGCGTGTACGGGCTCTTCGAGTACGGGGTGACCGCCGCGATGGCCGCACAGAGCCCCCACGTCGCTCCGACGGCGAGCAGCCGCAGCCGCACGAGCGGCGCACACAGCACACCGACCACGCCCCCGAGCATCGCGAAGAAGAGCTCCGGGATGCTCGGCAGGATCATCACGTATGACGGTGTGACAGATCCGGTGGCGGCAGTGGTGTGCGCGAGCGCGAAGCCGCCGAGCGCGGTGAGGAACGCGGCGACCCGCGTGACGACGGCGAGAGCCAACCCGATGCACGCCGCGACGACGATCTTGCCGAGCAGCCCCGCGCCCCGACGCGGCAGCCGCGCGTAGGTGCTGAGCCCGAGGCCGTGGCGGTAGTCCTCGGCGACGAGTCCGGCCCCGAGCCAAGCCGCCGCGAGGACGGCCGCCGTCCCCGGCAGCACGGTGCCCGCGGCCCCGCCACCGACCACCCAGCCCACCTGCGCCTGCGGATCGCCCGAGGTCACCGCAGCCCGTGCCGCCGGCAGCGTCACCAGCGCCGACCCGAACACGCCGAGCCCCGCCACCCCGAACGTGGACCGCCTCGTCACCAGCCGCGTCGCCTCGTACCTCACCGCACGGCGGACCGCGCGCACCGCGATCACTGCGCCGACTCCGATGCGGATTCCGACCCTGAGGTGGATGCCGACGCTGACGCTGAAGCGGATGCCGACGCGCCGTCATATGCGCGCCCAGACCCGAAGCCGGGTTCACCGGCAGAGGTGAATTCGCGTACGGACTCTCGCTCAGACTCCAGCGCATACGCAGGCTGAGCGCCGACCGAAGCACCCGTCGATGCAGCAGGCACCGAAACGGCAGACTCCGTCGGCTCTGACGCCTGCGCAGCGACGGCAACCGAGACCAGCCGAGTCGGCGCCTCAAACTCCGACGACGTGATCGGCGCCGCGCTACCGCCCGCCGCCTCCGACTCGAACGCTGAAGGACTCCTCGCGCCCGGATCGCCGATCACCGAATTCGCCATCCCACGGTCAACCGCGTCCGGGCTCGCAGCTCTCGGGCTCGAGCTCACCACGTCTGGGCTCGCCGTGGTCCGGCTTGCCGACTCCGGGCTCGCCGCCTTCGGGACGGCCGACACACGCAGCACCGCCGAGCCCCCGCCGAACGGACTCACGCCGTACGAATCGGCCTCGTACATGTCCCCAGCCTGTGGATGAACCGCGCCGATGCCTACGCCCAGACCTGCATCCGCGCCCGCATTCGTACTCGCGCTCGTACTCGAACTCGTACTCGTACTGAGGCTCGTGCTCGAAGCCGCGCTCGTACCGGCGGCCGCACTGAGGCTCGTGCCCGCAGCCGCGCTCGCACCGGCACCCGCACCCGCACCCGCACCCGCACCCGCACCGGGGCTCGTGCCGCCACCCACACCCAGACTCGCCGCGCCCGAGGCCGAAACCGAACCCGAGCCCGAACCCGAACCCGAACCGGCTGCCGGCCCCGCGTTCCCGACGCCACCGAATCCGTGCGCCTCGCCGCTTCCGAGCGCGCTCTCGAACGGCATCCGGACCATGGCCTGGGCGACCTCGGGTACGCGCACGGCGGGAGGGGCTTGCACGGGCACCACGGCGGGCGGCCTGCGGCAGGCTTCGAGCACGGCGATGACCGGGTCCTCACCCGGCTTGCGCACAGACAGCTCGTGCAGCGGCACCTCGCTGCGGAACGCGAGATCGCCGATTCTGGCCCGGTCCAAGCCACGCACCTCCAGACAAGCGCCGTCGAGCTGAGTCGGCTCAGCTCCCGCGGCGACAAGAATCGCGGCCAGCCGCAGCACCTGCGGGGTCCGCACGATGACGCAGTCGCCAGCCAGCTCCCGCGCGGCCTGCCTGGTCGCGCGCTGGCCGGCGAGCCGACCGGCGTCCATGACCAGGATCCGGTCCGCGTAGCCGAGCATCGCGTCGGTGTTCTGACCCGTCACCAGCACGCAGCGGCCCTGCGCGGCGTACGCCCGTAGGAGCGCGGCCAGCCACGGCCGTCCCTCGGGTTCGAGTCCGCATTCGGGCTCGTCGAGCAGCAGCGCCTGCGGGTCGCCGAGCAGGGCCTGCGCGATACCGAGGCGCACGGTCATGCCCTCGGTCAGCTCGAAGATCCTGGTGCGTACCTGGTCGGTGAGCCCGACCACGTCGAGCACGGCCTCGATCCGCTCCCGCCGTCCGGCCGGGGCCGACTCGGGGTCGGCCGAGAGCGCGAGCCGCAGGTGGCCCCCGACCGTCCGGGCGGGATGCACCGCGAGCGGGTCGAGCAGCACCCCGACCGAGCGCATCGGGAAGGCGAGCGACCGGAACGGCCGCCCGTCGTACAGAGTCCGCCCGCCGCCCCGGTCCAGCTGCAGCATCCGGCGCAGGACTTCGGTCTTTCCGGCTCCCGGCAGGCCGAGCAGCCCGGTCACCTGCCCCGGGCGAACCTGGAAGCTGACCGCCTCCAGTGCCCGGCGTCCGCGCCGACGGGTCGTGAGCTCGATCGCCTCGATCACTCAGCCATCGTCGCCGTCGATCATCACGCAAAGCCCGGCGGACACGCCCCGACACACGCTGATTCACCCCGTCGGGCGCGCCCTGTCCTGAGCGGGCGACGCTGTCAGCCACTCAATGGCCCCGGCCGGGCCGACGACCCGACGACCACACGGACCTGACCGCATGTCAGGCAGTGCGACTTCCCGTCGGGCAGCGCGCCGGACGGAGCGTCAGACCGGTTCCGCCGCCGCGCCACGCCGCATATCAGGCAGGACGCAGCATCGGCGGGTTGAGCAGCGTCACGTCGCCGCGCGTGAACAGCTGCGCGGGCCGGCCGCCCTGACGCGTCGTCGTTCCGCCCGCGGGACGCACGTAGCCCGGGGTGCCGGTGACCTTGCGGTGGAAGTTGCGCGGGTCCAGCGTCACGCCCCACACCGCCTCGTAGACGCGGCGCAGCTCGCCGACCGTGAACTCCGGCGGGCAGAACGCGGCGGCCAGCGGTGTGTACTCGAGCTTGGCACGAGCCCGCTCGACCCCGTCCGCCAGGATCCGGGCGTGGTCGAACGCGAACGGCGGGTGGCCCTCGGCCCGGTTCTGCGCGGCCGGGAACAGCTCGGGCAGCACATCGGCCACCGCGACCCAGTGCGCGTCCGCCGCGTCGCCGCCCGCCGTCGGCGCGGGCAGGTCCGGCGCGAGCGCCAGGTAGGCGACCGAGACCACGCGCATCCGCGGGTCGCGGTCCACCGTGCCGTACGTGGCCAGCTGCTCGAGGTGCACCGGCAGATCGGCCAGCCCCGTCTCCTCCGCCAGCTCCCGCCGCGCCGCCTGACCCAGCGACTCCGCCGGCCGCACGAAGCCGCCGGGCAGCGCCGTGCGCCCCGCGTACGGCTCCTCGCCGCGCCGGATCAGCAGCGCGGACAACCGGGAATCGCGCACGGTGAGCACCACCAGGTCCACCGTCACGGCGAACGCGGGAAACCGCGCCGGGTCGTAGAGCTCGGACTCGGTCATGGCCGCCATCATATATCGTCCTACTGACGATAAATAGGCCGTCCGGGGCTACCCCGGTGCTCCGCCCGGGTACGCGGGGCTGCCCCCGAGCCACCCGAGCGCCGCGCGCCGTGGTTGTCGAGCCCTAGCTCTCTTCCGATCTCCGCCCTCGCCAGGCGTCTCCTTTCATCCCTGGTTTCCGTTCACATGCACCGTTCACCGGTCTCCGGTCTCCGATCTCCGGTCTTGAATCTTCGATCGGCAGCCTCCCCTCCGGGGCTCCGTCCCCCTCAGCCCTGTTCCTCGGCCATGTCGGCCAGCCGCTTCGCCGTGCCGTGCGACGCGACCCGAACCAGTGAAGGACCGACACCCCGCGTCAGACCCACCTGGATCAGCACGGCGAGCGAGTAGTCCGGCACCGCGGCCAGCGCGCGTTCGAGGGTGAGCGAGGCCCACGCGCCCCAGCCGAGCGCCCACGACGCCCAGGCCGCGACCGAGTAGCCCGCGGCCGCCTGCTCGGCCGTGACCGCCCGCCGGGCCAGCTCGACCGCGAGCGCAACCGCCTGACCTGCCCGTTCGGTCGCACACCAGGTGGCGAGGTAGTCCCGGACGCGCACGTCGGTCAGCCCGAGCAGCAGCCGTGCCGCGCTCTCGTCCTCGAGCTGCCAGCCCGGTCCGGCGATCTCGCCGCCGAGCCGGTCCGCCAGCCGCCACAGCTCCCGCACCTCCGCCCAGTCGAGCGCCAGGCCCTGGGACGGATCGATGGCACGAAGACGGGCGATCCGGTCCAGGTACGGCTCGTACCCGGCTTCGCAGTCGCGCCCGGTGGAGCGGTCGTACGCCGCCGGGCCACGCTCGTACGCCCCCGCACCGCGCTCATACGCCGTGCCCCGCTCGTGCAGGGCACGGCCGTGCGAGGGCAGGCGGTCGTGCACGGCTTCGCGCTGGCGGACCAGGACGGCCGCCGCGGACACCGCGACCGGCGCCGCCACCTCGGCCTCGACCTCGGACTCGACCACTTCCCGAGCCGCAGCCGAGGCCCCCGCCGCGGCCTGCGTCCCCGCTCCCGCCGCAGCCTGCGCCTCCGCCTGCGCGCGTTGGCGGGCCCAGGCCCGCTCGTCCGCCAGGGCGACGCAGGCAGCGCGCGTGCGTTCGACCGTGTCCGTCGGGTAGGGCTGGAGACTCTCCGCCAGCGCGGCCCGGCTCGGCAGCACGACCAGGCCCGAGTAGGTGCTCAGCGCCGCGACCTCGGAGGCGGCCGCGTTGATCGGGGTGCCCTCGAGCGGGCAGCAGTCGGGCTTCTCGCACAGGAACGACCACCACCGGCCGCCCGCGATGAACAGCGAGTCGAGCGGGCGCGGGCCGAGCTTGCGGAACTGGGCGCACAGCAGGGTGGACAGACGCTGGTGCATCCCCGGGATGGCCGGCCCGCCGAAGCGCGGGTAGATCAGGATCAGCGACTCCACCGCGCCCTCGTCCAGCATCCGGTTCGCCGCCCAGCGGGCGAAGCGGCTCGGGTGGCGTTCCACCACGTCGAGGTCCACCCGCATGCCGTGGCACAGGGCCGCACGGCCGCCGAGCCCGTGCGGGGTGAGCCCGAGCAGCACGACGCTGTAGTCCGGCGCGAACCCGAAGAAGTGCGGCACCGCCGCGGCCACCTCGCCGGGGCTGCTCAGCCGCACGGTGACCTGGCCGAGTTCGAGACCGCCGGTCTCGGGCCCGGCCGCGATCTGGAATCCCTCGAACCGGTCCGCGAGCACCTCGGGCTCGTCCTCGATCAGCGTCCAGTCGTTCATCGCTCTTCCCTCTCCGTTCGGGGCACGTCGCCGTTCCGACCTCGGCGGTCGTCGGCCGTCACGCGGCGTCTCCACCAAGATCCCCCGGGGGCACCCGTCTGGGGAGGGCCCTGGACAAATCTGTGGATAAACCCCGCTTGTGGACAGAGGTCATCGCTTGAAGGGAGTAGTGGAAAATATGCTCATTGGCCCCGGTGGGCGAGATCTCAGCGGATCTCAGCAGGCTCTCAGCGCGACGGAGAACACTGGTCGTATGCGGATTCTTGTGGTGGACGACGACCAGGCGGTCCGGGACTCGCTGCGTCGCTCCCTGGCCTTCAACGGGTACGACGTGGAACTCGCCTCCGACGGCCTCGCCGCGCTCGAGTCGATCGCCCGCAACCGGCCGGACGCGGTGGTGCTCGACGTGATGATGCCGCGCCTCGACGGCCTCGAGGCCTGCCGCCGGCTGCGCTCGGCCGGCGAGGACCTGCCGATCCTGGTGCTCACCGCGCGCGACGCCGTCTCCGACCGGGTGGCCGGGCTCGACGCGGGGGCGGACGACTACCTGCCCAAGCCCTTCGCCCTCGAGGAACTGCTGGCCCGGCTGCGCGCACTGCTGCGGCGCACCCAGCCCGCGTACTCGGCCGACAACGGCCAGCTCACCTTCGCGGACCTGACGCTCGATCCGCTGGCCCGCGAGGTCACCCGCGGCACCCGTACGGTGCGGCTGACCAGGACCGAGTTCAACCTGCTCGAGCTGCTCATGCGCCACCCCCGGCAGGTGCTGACGCGCTCCCAGATCCTCGAGGAGGTCTGGGGATTCGACTTCCCGACCACCGCGAACTCGCTCGAAGTGTACGTGGGCTACCTGCGCCGCAAGACCGAGGCCGAGGGTGAGCCCCGCCTGATCCACACCGTGCGTGGCATCGGCTACGCTCTGCGCGAGACGGCGCCATGAGCACCTCACCCTTCGAGACGAACCCGGGCGCGACGGCCGGACGGCAGAACGCGGTCAGCCGCTGGCTGGGCCGCCGCTCGTTCCGCTCGCGGATAACCATGCTGGTAGTCGCCGCGGTGGGGTTGTCCGTGGCGCTCGGCGCGCTCATCAGCTACCTCGCGATCAGCCACACGATCACCTCGAACCTGGACAACGAGCTCGAGCAGAAGACGGCCACCATCTCGCATCTCAACCTGGCCGAGCCCGACCAGCTCTCCCAGCAGGCGGCCTCGAACCTCCTGGTGGTGACCGGGGCCCGGGTGACGGTCGTGCTGAGCACCGGGGAGGGCATCTATCCGCCGCCCACCCAGGTCATGGAGGGCAATTCGGTGCAGACCGTCCAGCCCTTCGCCCCGTACGGCGCCCCCGAGGTGCAGGTCGCGCAGCGCCAGCTCGACTCGTCGCTGCGCACCCTGAGCTACCAGGGCGTCAACTACCGGGTGTACACGGTGCCGGATCCCTCGATCGACGACGCCGCGGTGGCCGTCGCGGTGCCGCTGACCTCGACCGAGTCCATGCTGAGCACCCTGGCGACCATCTCCATCGTCGTCGGCCTGATCGGAATCGCGGCCGCGGCCGCGGCCGGCGTGGCCATCGGCCGGGCCGCGCTGCGCCCGATCGAGCGGCTGTCCGGCGCCTCCGAGTACATCGCGCGCACCGGCGACCTGCGGGCGCTGCCGGTCAGCGGTGACGACGAGCTCGCCCTGCTCACCCGGAACTTCAACACGATGCTGGAGGCTTTGGCCCGGTCGCAGGATCACCAGAAACGCCTCGTCGCCGACGCCGGGCACGAGCTGCGCACGCCGCTGACCTCGATGCGCACGAACCTGGACCTGCTCGCCCAGGCCGTGGCCTCGCCGGACGACCAGCGGCTGCCGCAGGAGGAACGGGTCGCGCTGATGAACGACGTGCGCGCCCAGATGGAGGAGCTGTCCGTGCTGATCGCGGACCTGGTGGAGCTGTCAAGGGACGAGCGGCCGGAGCACGCGATCGAGCTGCTCGACCTGCGCGACGTGGTCGAGCGGGCCGCCGAGCGGGTGCAGCGGCGGGCCCCGGGCCTGAGCTACGACCTGCGGCTGTCCTCCTGGTACCTCGACGGCGACGCCGCCTCGCTGGAGCGTCTGGTGACCAACCTGATGGACAACGCGGCGAAGTGGTCGCCGGAGGACGGCACGGTCACTGTGACGCTCGGCGACGGGCTGCTGCAGATCGCCGACGAGGGCCCGGGGATCGCCGAGGCGGACCTGGCCCACGTGTTCGAGCGCTTCTACCGCTCGCCCGAGGCGCGGGCCACGCCCGGATCCGGGCTCGGGCTCGCGATCGTGCGGCAGATCGCCGAGAACCACGGCGGACGCGTGGCGGCGGCCCGCGCTTCGAGCGGCGGCGCGCTGCTGGGCGTGTGGCTTCCGGGCTCGCCGGTGCCGACGGACGGACGCCGGGCGGTCACGGCCGGGTGAGCCGGGCCGCCTGACGGCGCCCGGCCGCGAGCCCGGCGGGCGTCGTCCGATGGCTCCACGGCAGCACAGGGCGGCCCTCGACGCCGGGACGGGACGCCGGCGGCCGCGGAGCCGTGGACAGGCCGTGGACAGGCCGCCGAGGGGCCACCACAGGGCCATCCGGGGCCGCAGGTAGCGCGGACGGAGTAGCTTCACCCGTTCGGAGTAGATCACTCGGTCGGCGCAACGCGCTGACACTCGTTCGGCCGTGTCGTAACTCTGACGCCGGAGCCCGTCCAGGTTTCCGGCGTCTCTTTTCAGTAACGGAACCCGGATCCACAACGAGTTCTCGCATCAGTCTCAGGGGCTTCTCAGCCGCCGAGCCGAAAGTACAGCCATGACCGAGACGCCAGAGCACTCCTCCACGCCCGAGCAGCCGGGCCGGGCCGCCGATCAGGAAGCCGAGCTGGTGCCGGCCGCAGTCCTGCCGCAGCACGGCGACGCGGCCCTGGCGCCGCAGGCCCCGGCCCCGCAGGCCGCACCGCCCAGCCCGTCCGCGCAGTCCGTCGCGGGACAGAGCTGGGCCATCCAGCCGCCGTCCACCGACCTCGCTCCGCCGAGCACGGGCGGCGCCCCGGCCCCGGCCCAGCCGCAGCAGCCCTACCCGGCGCCGCAGCAGCCGTACGGCCAGCCGCAGCCTCCGCAGCAGCAGCCGTACGGCCAGCCGCCGCAGCAGCCGGGCGCCCAGCCCAACCCGTACGTCGCGCAGCCC
>NZ_JAGSOG010000027.1 GCF_018139695.1 Actinospica durhamensis
GCCCCGCCCCGGTCCGGTCGTTTCCGCGGTTGACCGGTCTGTCAGTTGCCGGCGAGGGCGAGTCCGGCTTCGCGTGCCTGACCCTTGGCGGTGGTGTGGTGCTGGGCGGCCAGGTCGCGCAGCGGTTCCATGGCGGGCACGGACGCGGCGAGCGTGAGTTCGCGCTTGATCAGGGTGAGGTCGGCCTGCCAGACGTCGCGGACGATGCGCTCGAGGTAGGAGGTGGAGTGGTCCCAGCCGTCGCGCGGGGTGCCGGGGCTGTAGCCGCCGCCGAGGGTGGTGATCAGGGCGGTGGGCTTGCCCTTGAGCAGCGGATCGGTGGGCCCGGCTCCGGCGATCACGAGGTCGACCCAGGCCTTGAAGTGCTGGGAGACGCCGAAGTTGTAGAAGGGCACCGCGAGGATCACGGCGTCGGCGCCGCGCAGTTCCGAGACCAAGGCGGCCGCCAGGGCCACCGCGTCGTTCTGAGCCTGGCTGCGCTCGGCCTCCGGGTTGAAGCCGGCGGTGGTGGCCAGGGCCCAGGCGTCGGCGGGCAGGGGTTCGGTGCCGATGTGGCGCCGCGTCACCGTGGCGCCAGGATGTGCGGCGCTCCACTCGGCTTCGGCCACCGAGGCCAGCTCGGCGCTCGCGGAGGTGGCCGGGAAGATGCTGGCATCCAGACGGAACAGGTTCATGGCGGAACTCCTCGGAGAAAGTGCGGGGTGGGTCGGCGCGGCGCCCGTGAACGGACGTCCCGCCTGCCATAAACGGACTATACCCCGTTTAGAGAGGAGGCGGTAGTTTGGTCGCGTGAACGGATCTGTCGTGCCCCTGGGCAAACCGCGCCCCGAGCGTGCCGATGCCGCGCGCAACCGCGAGCTGCTGCTGGCGAACGTCCGGGAGATGCTGGCCGCGGGGGGAGCCGGGAGCGTCACGATGGATGCCCTCGCCGAACGGGCACAGCTGGGCAAGGGCACCGTTTTTCGGCGCTTCGGCACCCGCGCCGGGATCTTCCGCGCCCTGCTCGACGCCGACGAGCGCAGCTTCCAGGAACAGGTGCTCTACGGCCCGCCCCCGCTGGGGCCCGGAGCATCGGCACTCGATCGCATGGTGGCCTATGGGCAGGCCCGCATCGCCTTTCTGCTGGATCACCACAGCGTCGCCCGCGCGGCGCTGGACCGTAACCAGCCCGCTCCGGCCGGCGAGGCGACCATCACCCGCGTTCATCTGCGCATGCTGCTCGGCCAGGCCGGGCTGAACCTGCCGGACTTGGACACTCTGGCCGTCCAACTGACCGGCGCGCTCGAGGGCCCGCTGCTGTTGTATGTGGTCCTGCCCGAGCCCGAGACGCCCCCCTCACCGGCCGCGGGCCGTCCACTGGCCGAGAGCTGGAGCGTCCTGGTCCACCGCCTGCTGCGCGCAGAGCCCGGCACCACACCCGGCTGATCTTCGCCACAACGCCATGCTGGTGGCCTGCCGACCACCAGGACGAGCCCCCGACCACGATCGTCACGCCGACTGGTCGCACGACCAGCAGCTTCGCCGCCAGAAGGCCTGCCGGCGGGGACCCGGGTCTGTGGCCGCACGGTCGGCGGGCGCGAACGGCGGTGCTCTGATAGTCGCACTCTTCGACGACACGGGCGGATGGCCAACTTCTGGTCAGTTCTGACGGCGACAATGGCGGAGTTCGGCAATGAGAGGAGCACCCTCGATGTCCACCACCTCCACCACATCCTCGGAGGTCGACGCAGATCGCCGGGTCGCGGTCGTGACCGGTGGGGCGGGTGCGATCGGCGGCGCCATCGTCGCACGGCTGGCGGCAGACCATACCGTCGTCGTGCTCGACCGAACCGGCGACGTCCCGGTCGATCTGGGCGACTCCGAGGCGGTACGCCGGGCCGCTCAGACAGTGCTCGAGCGCTACGGCCGCTGCGACGTGCTGGTCCACTCGGCCGCGATGGTCGCCTTCGGACCGTTCGACGTGCTCGAACTCGATGTGTGGCGCCGGGTGCAGGCGGTCAACGTCGAGTCGGCGTTGCTGCTCACGCAGGCGTTCGCGCCCGGGATGCGCGAGCGCGGCTTCGGGCGGGTGATCTTCATCGTGTCCAACACGTTCTGGCGACCCTCGGGCGGGCACATGCTCGCCTACGTGGCGTCCAAGGGCGCGCTGATCGGCATGACCCGTACGCTCGCGGTCGGGCTCGGCGCCGACGGCATCGCGGTCACGGCCGTGGCCCCCGGACTCACCCGCACGGCGGCCACCGACGTCGTTCCGGCCAAGGAGTTCGACGACACCGCGGCGCTCCAGGCCCTGCCGCGGCCGCTCACCCCCGACGACACCGCCGCAGTGGTGGCGATGCTCGCCGGCGACGACGCCGCGGCGCTGACCGGCCAGACGCTGACCGTCGACGGCGGCCTGGTGATGCACTGAAGCAGGCGCGGGCGCAGGCGCAGACGGGGCAGATGGCGGCAGGCTGCGCCGAAGTGTGCCCGGGCGCTGCCTGCCGCGCCCACGAAGGAAAGGCTCCGGGCCCGGCGGCGACGCCCCGTCAGGTGCGTCATCGCCGGGCCCGGTCCTTTGGGGCTACGTGACTACGACCCGCTCGCGGGCATCAGCTGGGCCATGTTGAATTCGGCCACGTTCTTGTTGTCGCCGATGCCGCCACCCCACTCCAGGTAGCCGTTGCGGACTCCCGAGTCCACGTTGTTGAGCATCGCCGAGAGGGAGAACACGGTGTTCGGCGTGGCGGTGACCGAGGTGAGGTCGCTCCACGGCAGCGCCAGCTCGTAGAGGGTGGTGTCGGTCGCGTCGTCTCTGGTGACGTTGACCGTGGCGTCGGTCACCGGCCCAGAGCCCTGCGACGGTGAGGTCCACCGATAGAGCTGGGAGCCGTCCGGGGTGAGCGCCGCCCCGTACTCGTAGTGCCCGTCGGCCGAAGCGGTGCTCACCGTGGCCGAGGAGCCAGGTACCCCGGATGTGGCCGCCACCTGAAGGCTGTCGCCTTGCCAGATGTTGGCCCCGGTGGCCGGGTTGGAGAAGGCGCTCTCGGTGATGTCGGCCGTGATGTAAAGGTTCGTGGAATCCCAGTCGAACCAGATCTTGCCCGACAGGTACGACGAGCCGCCGTAGGGCAGCGAGTCGACCAGCGATCCCCAGGTCCCGTCCGCCGTAGTGGCCAGGTCCACGTAGGGGCCGTCCTGGACGTCGGCCTCCGTCCACGAACTACCCAGGCTCTTGTAGACCACGGGTAGGAAGGTGACATGCCCGGAGAGCGACTCCGAGGACAGGTCGCCGGAGATGACGCTCGTCACCGTGAACGGGTAGTTCTCGGCGAAAGTGACGTCCGGGACGGGCACGTCCACGGTCGCCGAGGCCTGCGCGGGGATGGTCGCGCTGACCGGCTGGGTACCCGACTCGCTGCCGAGTTTCCAGTTGACCGCCGTCACCGTGGTCGGGGTGTCCGACGGATTGTTCAGGACCACCTGGAGCGAGCCGGCCGGCGGGCTCATCCCGGTCACCACCGGGGTGACCTGTTCGGGCGTGGCGCCGGAGGTCACCGTCAGCGTGCTGACCGCGTCCTGGGTATAGGTTCCGGCCGCGCCGGTGAACGCCGTCGCCGCGTCCAGCTCCGCCACGGTACCCGTACTCACGGTGGCGGGAATCGTGACGCTCCACGTGGCCGTCACCTGCTGACCCGGACGGACGACGGACTGCGTGACGGGCGAGGTCGCCGTCGTGGTCCATCCGCTCGGCGCGTTCAGACTCATCGTGACGCCGCGGACGGCCTGCGCGCTGGTGTTGGTGAGCGTCGCCGTCGCGGTGATCGTACTGTTCGGCTTCACGATGCTCGCCGCCTGCAGGCTATACGGGTCCTGCACCACGATCGGCGTCGTACCGGTCACGCCGTTCACCGTCACCGCGATCGTCGCGACGCCGGGAGCCCGCATGGTGACCACGCCGGCGCCACTGACCGTGGCGACCCGCGGGTCGCTGGAGCGGTAGGAGACGTGGGCGTGGGACAGGTCGGCGAACGACTGGTCGTTGTCGGCCGCCTCGACGATGCCGTCCGCGGTGGCATGGGTCTGCTCGAGCGACGGGTCGGTGTCCGGCGCGATCCACGGGTTGGTGCCGGTGAGGTTCAGCGTGTCGCCGGGCTTGAACTCCACCTGGTCCGGCTGGACGGTGACCGTCTGCACCTTCGGCGTGATGGCGCCGCGCACCTTCACCGTGCCGGAGCCGGCCACGGTGGCGGAGTCGGGTCCGATGCTGAACTTGTAGGCACCGTCGTAGACGACCTGCTTGAGTGTGCTCTCGTCCCACTCGCTGAGGCTGGAGACCTGGACGGACAGCTTGATGTGCTGGGTCTGCCCCGGCTTGAGCACCGCCGTCTTCTGGAAGCCGGCCAGCTGCGCCTTCGGCAACTCCACACCGGCCTCGGTGAACTGCGGTGACGCGTAGAGCTGGGCGACCGTCGAACCCGCGACCGATCCGGTGTTGGTGACGTCGAAGCCGACGTTCACCGTGCCGTCGGCGGTGACGGAGCCGGAGTCGACCTTCACGTGCGAGTACGCGAAGTTCGCATACGACAGGCCGTATCCGAACGGGTAGGTGGGCGTGCCGGTGAAGTACATGTAGGTGCGGCCGAGCCCGCCGGTCTGCGACGGGGTGAGCCCGTAGTTCGCCACATCAGGAAGCTGCGAGTCGTCGGCGTACCAGGTGAAGTCCAGGTGCCCGGACGGGTTCTGCTGCCCGAAGAGCACCTGGGCGAGCGCGGTTCCCTGGCTCTCGCCGTTGTAGCCGCTGAAGACGATCGCCGGGAAGTCCTTCTGGGCGGCCTGGATGTCGTACGGGCCGTCGGCCTGCATGACGAGAGCAGTACGGGGGTTGCCGAGGGCGGAGACCTGGCTGATCAGCGAGTCGTAGTTGCCGGGCAGCGCCAGGGTCGTGCGGTCGGTGCCCTCGTCGGCCACGCTCAGGTCCGAGCCGACGAAAACGATCACCAGGTCCGCCGCCTTGATCGCGGACTGTGTCGCGGCCGAGCACGCCGCGGGCGCCGTGGCCTTTGTGGAGGTACCGCAGGCGTCGAAGGTGACGGTGGCCGAGGGGTTGGCCGCCTTGACCGCCTGGGTGAGTCCCTGCACCGCGTCGACCTGGAGCGTCGGATCGCCGGAGTAGCCGCCGAGTGTCGTCGTGTTCGCCAGATTGCCGACGACGACGATGTTGTTCAGCTTGCTCGGATCCGCCGGCAGCAGCGGGGCGGAGGTGCCGGAGACGTCGTTGTTCTGCAGCAGCACGAGATCCTGCGCCGCGACGCTCTCGGCGAGCGCCTGGTGCGCGGGCGACTGGATCTGCGCCTTGGTGAGATCGGTGTAGGCGACCTTGCCCGAGGGGTCGAACTCGCCGGTCTCCATCCGGATGGTGAACAGCTTCGTCAGCGCACTGTCGACCACCCCGGTCGTCAGCAGGCCGAGCGAGATCGCCGCGTCGATGTTCTGGACGTTCATCTCCCCGCCGCTGCAGTTGAGCTGGGTGCCGGCCCGCAGCGCGAACGCCTGCCCGCCCGCCGCCGCGGCGATCTGCTGGCCGGTGGAGGTGTCCGTCCACGTCGTGCCGTCGGTCGTCCATCCCGGCGGGGCCCAGTCGTGGCCGCCGGAGGAGTAGATGTCGCTGATCGCGCCGCAGTCCGAGGTGGTGTATCCGCTGAACCCGTAGGTCGCCTGCAGCAGCTCGTCCACGGTGTAGGTGTCCGCGGGCGACGGCGTCCCGTTCACCGCGTTGTAGGAGGTCATGACGCCGGCCACATGCGCGTTCTCGACCAGGCTGGCGAACTGCTTGGTGTAGTAGTCCCGGACGTTCGCGTCGGTGGTGTCCGCACTCTGCGTGTGCCGGGCGTCCTCCTCGTTGTTCAGCGCATAGTGCTTGGCGGTGGCCGCGACCTTCAGATACGGCGTCATCTGCCGGCCGGTCATCGTCTCGCCCTGATACCCGTCGACGAACGCGTCGCCCATGGTGGACGCCAGGTACGGGTCCTCGCCGAACGACTCGTTGGTCCGCCCCCAGCGCGGGTCACGGTCCATGTTGACCGTCGGCGCCCAGAAGGTGAGGTCGCCGTAGTCCGAGGCCGAAGGACCGAGGTTGTTCTGCCCGGTCCCGAACAGCGACTTGTCGAGGAACCCGCGCGCCTCGTCCGAGATCGCCGTGGTCTCCTGGTAGGTCAGCTGCGGGTCCCAGGACATCGTGGACGCGAAGTTCACCGGGAAGCTGGTCGCCGCCGGGTTGAGCTCTCCCTGACTGCTCGCCGCGGTGTCGGCACCGAGCCGGTTGATCCCGTGCTGCCCCTCGCTCCAGTACGTGTACTGCTGCACCCCGAGCCGCGGGATCGCCGGCGCGTTGTTCGTCTGCAGCTGGGCGACCTTCTCGGCCAGGGTCATCCTCGACACCAGATCGGCCGCCCGCTCGGCGAACGAGTAGTGCGTGTTCAGGTAGATCGGCTGCGTCGAGGCGGCGGCGGACTGCGCCCCGCCTCGCGCGCTCGCGTGCGCCCCCGCCGGTATCGCGGCGACCAGGCTGATCGCCACCACGGCGCTCAGCGCTCGCCCGGATGATCGGAATCTTCGGAGGTGCCAGCCTGCTCGGGGAGATGACAACGTTGTCTTCCTTTCGCGCGAGGCACCGCGGTCCGTGGCAGCCTGAGGGATTAATGAGAACTCTGTCACACTGTTTAGCCCACTGTGAGCAAAAGTCAAGACCACTCGGGGATGCCGACGGCCTCCGGCAGGGCGGCCGCGAGCCTCCCCCACCGCCCCAGACACGACCGTCACGCGGCCCGAGGCTCGCGCCGAGGCAGGTGCGCCCGGCGACTGACGTGCCCCGAGGACGCGCAAGCACTTCTGCCCGATTCCAGCGGAAGTCCCATGGCGGAGTATCAGGGAAGCCGCGCCGGAGTCCCCGCAGAACGACGCCCCTGGCTACACGTCAGCTCGCGAAGAGTAGATCCGCGCCGCGGAAAGCTGGATTGCGATCGAGGTCCAGGTGACTGGTTCCAATCGGGCGGCCTGTTCGGCCTTCAACTCGGGAGAAGCGGCCTTGAGGCACGTGAGATACCAGTCCCGCAGCCAGTACGACCAGGTTGCGAGCCAGTTCTCTATGACCGCGTGGGCCCATCCGCCCTCGCGTGCCCGTGGTTCTTCGGCGGCTCGCATGGCCAAGTCAGCCTGGTCGTTCTGAAAGTCCCCGGTCAGCCACTGAATGTAGCCGCGAAGCGTCTCCGCGTCCTCGACGCCACGGTGGTCGCTGATCGGCTCAGGCGTGGGTAGTTCGCCTCGTACCACGGCGCCTCGCGCGGCGTGAAGGAGTGCCGCCAGGTCACGCCAGCCGTTCATCGGGGGCGGCCCGAATCCCTCTTCGAAGTCGGCGCAGTAGTGGCTGGATCGGATGAGATCCGCGAAGGCCGTCAGGAACGCGGGGATCGTGGCGTTGCGCCAGGGCATGGCCTTCTCGCGGGCCTGCTCGGCGTCGCGTGAGAGCAGCAGCGGGCCTGAACCGCGAACCGCGCGTACGGCACGGCCACAGAGACAGAACCCGAATTCGCAGACTATTGACAGCGTAAGCCGCGCTGCGCTGAGATTTGTCGGACCGGGGCTTGTTCGACCAGCATGGATTGAGGGGCTGAAGTGACGGTTGAGTCGGACGAGAGAAATGAGCGGACTCGCCAAATCTGGGAGGTGGGTATTCCCGTCGGCCTCGGCGTGCTCCTCGCCCTCCTGGACGCGTTCAAGGTCATGAACTCCGACTATGCCGCCGCTGCCATCATCGCGGTGCTGGGCATCATCTGCCGCAGCCAGATCGAGTGGGACCGCCGCTCACGGGAACAGGCCGTCGAGTTCGGCAGGAAGCTGGACGACATCCGTAACGCGATCGACTCCGTCAGCGAACTTCAGTTCTACCAGCAGTACGAAGCGTTCTACGAGTCGTTGACCCGGCAGGTGTGCCACGCCAAGAGGGAGGTGCGTGTCAGCTATCTGCGTCGTTTTCCGCCCGACGTGCTCAACAGCACGGCCGTGGACGACTACTTCAAGGCCTGCCTGGCGTGGGCCCGGCAGCCGAAGCGCATGTTTCGCCGCGTCGTGACCTCGGACAGTGCGGGCGAGATGGCCAGGTGGATGGAATCCGAGCGTGAGTTGATGCGGGACAACGATCCGCGCTACCTGGTCCGCCAGGTCGAGGTGAGGGGCGACGCGATGAGCGTGGCTATCATCGACCACGAATATGTGTACTTCGCTTTCGGCGCGGAGAGATCGAGCGTGACGGGATTCAGCCTGCGCAACGTCGAGCTCGCGGAATACATGATTACGTATCATGATGAGCTGTGGCGGAACGGCAAAGACATCACCGAACCCGGCGTGTTGCGTCCAGCGTGATACGGCAGTGGACCTGGATCCTGACGTGATGTCAGGGTCGTCGATGCGCGGGGGTCGCCCCTCAGAACCGGTCCCCCTTGCGCGGCCGCCGGGCTACGACGAGAGTTCAGCCCGGCGCGACCACCAGGCCTCGGCGGCGGTCATTGCGCTCTCGGACTCGTGGATGCCGTTTCCCACGAGCCCTGCGGTGGCAGCCCAGTGCAGGGGTATGAGGGCTAGAGCCCCGGGGAGCCATCGGTGCTCGTCGCGGGTGAGCGGTTCCGGAGCCGTGCTTTCGTAGGCGTCGAGCAGTCGTTGCGGCTCGAGCAATTCGCCGTCCCGTGCGGCGTGGTGCAGGCTGGCCGCGATGTCGTACAGCCGCTCCCTGACCCTCGCGAAATCCAGGTCGAAGCTGACCCATGAGCCGTCTGGCAGTTCTCCCGCGTTGCCCAGTTTGTAGTCCCCATGGATCGGAGCGCATGGCAGTTCGACCTGCTCCCGGAGCTTGGAGAGCTCGCCGGTCAGTTGGCGCATCCGATGCACGACCGGCTCGCTGCGGGGTCCGAGCCTGCGGCATGTGAAGCCGACCGAGTAACGCAGTTGGCCGAAGGTTCTGTGGTCGTCGAGGGGTTCGGGCGCACTGGGCTCCCAGACTGCTTTGAGCGCAGTGTGAAGGCGTCCGAGCTCCTCGAAAAGGCGGAGGTAGGAGTCCGCGTCAGCCCGTGGCTGCACGTGATCGATGAATTCCTCGGTCTCAGCCCAGCGATCTGCGACTCTCAGCAGGTCGCGGCCGGAACTCGGAATCGGCTGAGCGACGCGGACTTGCGTCTGTTGGAGACGCTCCCGCAGGCGCCGCAGCCCCGCGACCCGCCCGCGGCGGACCCAGGGCCGGTGAACCCGAAGGACAATCGGCGGCTCAGCGTCTATCCGCAGGTTGAGGTTGAACTCACCACCGATGTCCGCCCATCCGGCCCCGCGCGCGACGCGGGCGACCAGGGCCGAGACAGCCGGGTCATCCGGGCTGGCTCTAGGTCCGAACCAGCGCGGCAAGGCAGGGGGAGAGCTCGAAGTTTCGATTCCGGTCACGGCAATGGCCCTCCAGCACACCCGACGAACGGTCCGCCGGCGAACCCATCCTGCTCGACGCGGGTTGATCGCGCCACGCATTTGCCGTCGTAGGGACGGGACGAACGTAGCGCTCTTGACCGCTAAGCCCACCGGATGTCTGACGCGGCTCTAAACTAGACCGTCCGGTGCGCCGAGACGGCCTGGTGCACTGATCGGATGGATCATGGGGAGGTCCGCAGAAGTGTCAGAGACAGCCGCTTTCCCGCTGCCCTTCGCCGGCGCGTACAGGTTGCCGGTCGCGAACATCAGGACACTGCGAGAGCTCGCGATGATGCGGATGAGCGCGGTCATCCGGGCGAAGCCGCAGTGGCACGTCAAGATGAACGACGCAGAGATCGTCGCCAGGTGGACGCGGGAGGCCGCCGAGCAGGGCATGACCCAGGCCCAGATCCGTTACGTACTGGCGGAACTGGCGTACTACGCCGGGCTGCGGGACGAACCGACCGGCATCGAGGTCTCCGGCGTCGACGGGGTGTGGCAGTCGGACACGCTGATCGACGAGAAGCTGCGGTCCCGGCTGCGCGAGGCGGTACGGGTGTTGGAGGACGTCCCCGACGCCGAGCTCGATTGGCATCCGGGCTCGGACGGGCAGGTCCTGGATCTCGTACATCCCTCGCTGTTCTGCCTCGTGCGCGACGTGAGCCGCCCGGACACCACCAGCTGGCCGACCTCGAGTCGGGGAGAAGCGCAATACGCGTTGTCGAACAGATTCCAATGGCTGCCCACCGACGTCGAGGTCGACGAAGACGGCGACGCGGTGTTCTGCTCCTACGTCAACAACCTCCACCCCGTGGACCACCGCGAACTGGCCGACATCCTGCCGATCCTGGTCGGGCGGATGCGCCCGCTGCTCGAGAATGTGCTCACGGATCTGTCGCATCCGCGCCCGCTGCGGATCGAGACCGCATCCTCCTCGTGGTACGAGGGCGAGCCTCGCGGGCCCTGGAACCCCGAAATCGACTACCCCGCCGACGCCTTCGAGGTCTGGGAGGACGCCATGACCGAATGGCTCTCCACCCGCACGCCGATCGTCCCGGACGCTCCGGCCTTCACCCCGCCCGCAGCCTCCGATGCCGCCCGGGTGGACTTGCGCGGGCGCCGGCTCCAGGTCATCGTCAAGCTCGCCGCCATTCACCTCACGCCCGACAAGCCCGACTACGCCGGCGGCGCCTGGCACGTCGAGGGAATGATGAACGAGCGCATCGTCGCGACCGGCATCTACTACTGGGACAGCGAGAACATCACCGAGAGCCGACTGGGCTTCCGCGCGGCGGTCGACCCTCCGGGCCACGAACAGAACGACCGCGCCGCCCTGCGCGACATCTACGGCCTGGAGAACGAAGCCGCCCTCAACCAGGTGCTCGGCGCGGCCGAGACCCGCGCCGGCCGCGCCCTGGCGTTCCCGAACGCACTCCAGCACCGCGTCGGCCCGTTCCGACTCGCGGACCCCACCCGGCCGGGGTATCGCAAGATCCTGGTCTTCTTCCTGGTCGAGCCCTCGGAGACCATCGTCTCGACCTCCGACGTGCCGCCGCAGCAACCCTGGTCCCCGACCTCGACGATGACGCTGGAGCAGGCCAAGGCCTATCGCGAGGAACTGATGCAGGAGCGGAAGTTCGTGGTGGACGCACACAGCGGGCGCGCTTACGAGCGCGAATTCTCACTCTGCGAGCACTGACCAAGCCGAGCCGCGTCGTCAGCCGGTCGTCGGCGAACGGAGACGGCGGGCCGGGCCGGTTCGCCCCGGCTCGGCCCGCCGTGGTGGCGTACGCCGTCTCCCCGACCGTTCAGCGGTCAGTGGAACGATCGAGGGCCGGCCACGTCACGATCAGCAGCGTCGCGATCGGCCCCAGGAACAGTGACACGAGGAACCAGTTCCACCCGCTTCGATTCTTGCCTTGGGCAAGGCCGGCGTTAATAAGTGTCAACGTGAACCAGCCCGTACCCGTGCTGACATCGCCGCTCATGACCCATCCCCCTGGTTCGACGCTTGTAAGGACCCTGTGGCTCCCCGGGTCCATCCCCGCCTGCAGTCTGCCACCTTGTACGCTGCCCTGGCTACCCGCGCTTCACGACTCCAGACGTACAGCAGTCGACGACTCAGGGACACGTTGAGGCCGTTGTTCCGTAACGCCCGGGCAGGTTCCGGGACTCGCAGAGGCTTGACGCGGCAGGTTTCACGCCATACACATCGAGTGCCGGAGAGCGCTCTCCCCGCTTGGAGAGCGCTCTCCACCGATCCAGCGACCCACCCGCACCCGCACCAGTACCGCGGGCACCCACCGCTCGGCACGACGGCCGCCACGAACCGCGGCAGCGACCGCGAAAGCGGCACCGCGCGGCACGGCGCCGAGCACCGAGCACCGAGCACCGAGCACCGAGCACCGCATCGAAGACGATTGACGTACGGAAGGGAACGCAATGAAGCACTTCCCACCCCTGCGACCGCCCGCGCCCGCGCGCGGGGGGCCGCGTAAGACAGCGCCGGGGACGACGGCGCCGCGTGGCAGCGCGCCGGGAACGCCCAGGCCACGCACGAGTGGCCGGCGCAACCGCACCCACCTGCGCGTGCGCGCGCTGCTGGCGACCTTCACCTTGGCCGCGCTGTCCGTGGTGAGTACGCACACGGTGGCCAGTGCCGCCGCGTCCGCGCCGTTCGGCGGGACGGCGGCGGCGGTGCCGGGTACGGTGCAGGCCGCGAACTACGACACCGGGGGGCAGGGGGTGGCGTACAACGTCACCTCGACGAACGGCAGCGCGAACAGTTACCGCACCGACGGGATCGACCTCGAGGCCACGGCGGACACGCTGGACACCACGGTGGCCGGCGGGGCCGACGACATGGGGTGGACGACCAGCGGGCAGTGGTTCGACTACACCGTGAACGTCGCCACTGCCGGGACCTACACCCTCGCGTTCCGGATCTCCTCACCGTACGGGATCACCGACGCGCTGCACGTCGCCAACGCGGCCGGGACCAACCTGTCCGGCGCGGTCGCCGTGCCGAACACCGGCGGGTATCAGACCTGGACGACGGTCGACGCGAGTGTGGTGCTGCCCGCCGGGCAGCAGACCCTCACCATCGACCAGGACTCCAACGGCTGGAACTTCCACTACGTGGCCTTCACGCTCAGCTCGAGTGGCGGGGGCGGCACGGGCACGAGCGGTGACGCGCCGTTCGGCGGGACGCCGGCCGCCGTGCCGGGCACGGTGCAGGCCGCGAACTACGACACCGGGGGCTCGGGGGTGGCGTACAGCTCCGCCGCCAACGGGACCGCGAACAGCTACCGGACCGACGGGGTCGACCTCGAGGCCACCGCGGACACCCTGGACACCAGTCCAGCGGGCGGCGCCTATGACGTGGGCTGGACCGCGGCCGGGCAATGGTTCAAATACACCGTCACCGTCAGCACGGCCGGGATCTACACGGTCAGCTTCCGGGTGGCCGCGCCCGCCGCGGTCACCGACGCGCTGCACATCGCCAACGCGGCCGGGACCAACCTGTCCGGTTCCGTGGCGGTGCCGGCGACCGGCGGGTATCAGACCTGGGCGACGGTGACCGCCAGCGTGACGCTCGCGGCCGGGCAGCAGACGCTGACCGTCGACCAGGACGCGGCCGGATGGAACCTGCACTACCTGTCCTTCGCCCAGGGCTCCTCCGGTGGCGGTGGCGGTACCGGCGGCACCGGTCCGACCGAGTACTGCGGCTTCCAGGACCTCGCCCTCGACCAGCCGACCACGGCCTCCTCGGTCTACTCCACCACCGGCAACCCGCCGTCCGCCGCGACCGACGGCAACCCCGGCACCCGCTGGGAGAGCGCGTACACCGACCCGCAGTGGCTCGAGGTGGACCTCGGCGCCCCGCAGCAGATCTGCAGCGTGGGCATCTCCTGGGAGACCGCGTACGCCTCGGCCTTCCAGATCCAGGTGTCCAACGACAACGCGACCTGGACCACCGAGTACTCCACCACCACCGGTGCCGGCGGGAGCCAGACGTTCAGCATCTCGACCACCGCCCGCTACATCCGGGTGTACGCCACCGTCCGGGCCACGCAGTGGGGGGACTCGATCTTCGAGTTCGACGTCTACGGGCTGACCACCACCGCTCCGCTCTCCGGCGGTAACGGCACCGGCGGCAACGGAGTCTGCCCCTGGGTCGGGTCCACCGCGCCGGTGGCCCAGCGGGTGCAGCAGATCCTCAACACCATGGACCAGTCCGAGGAGTTCACCCTGCTCTCCGGTGACGGCGGGTCCAGCTACATCGGCCAGATCGCCGGCATTCCGAACCTGTGCATCGCGGCGGACAACGTGCAGGACGGACCGAACGGGGTGGGCGACGGGACCGGCGGGGTCACCGCGTTCCCGGACGGCGAGAACGCGGCCGCCACCTGGGATCCGGCGCTGATCACGCAGGAGGGCCAGGCGATGGGCGCCGAGTTCGCGGGCAAGGGCGTGAACGTGGCGCTCGGCCCGACGACGAACCTGGTGCGCGACCCGCGCTGGGGCCGGACGTACGAGACCTACGGCGAGGACCCGTACCTGGCCGGGCAGATCACCTCCGCCGAGGTGGACGGCCTGCAGAGCCAGGGCGTGATGGCCATGGTCAAGCACGTCGCCGCGTACGACCAGGAGCAGTACCCGAACGGCAACAACAACGAGACGGTCAGTCAGCAGGCGCTCGAGGAGCTCTACCTGGCGCCGTTCCAGACCGCGGCCGAGCAGTCCGCGCCCGCCTCGATGATGTGCTCCTACGCGGTGGTCAACGGAGCCGCTTCCTGCCAGAACGCCGACATGCTGCTGGACGGCCTGGACGCGCAGGCGAACTACGGCGGCTTCATCACCTCCGACTGGGGCGGCGACTACAACAACGTCGCCTCGGAGGTGGGCGGCATGGACGTCGGCATGCCGTTCCCCGGCTCGATCCCGAGTGACTTCGCCGCCGCCATCACGGCGGGAACGCTGAGCCAGTACACGGTGAACGAGGCCGTGGGCCGGATCCTGACCCAGATGTTCGCCTTCGGCATGTTCGACAACCCGGCGAGCGGCTCGCTCTCGGCCACGGTGACCTCCACGGCGCACCAGCAGACGGCGCTGCAGCTCAATGAGGAGGGCACCGTTCTGCTGAAGAACAACGGCGTGCTGCCGCTGAACCCGAACGGCAGCGAGTCGATCGCGGTCATCGGCACCGACGGCGGCGCCGGGGTGGAACTCGCCGGCGGCGGCAGCGGCACGGTCACCAGCTCGAACACGATCTGGCCGATCACCGGCATCCAGGACGCGGTCGGCGCGAACGTGAAGGTGACCTACACGGCCGGTGACGACAACGGCACCACGGACATCCCGCAGGCCGTGGCCGCCGCGCAGGCCGCCACCGACGCGGTCGTGTTCGTGAACCTGCCGGAGGGCGAGGAGACCGACCTGACCACGCTCGACCTGTCGGCCACGGACGAGACGATGATCGCGGACGTCGCCGCGGTGAACAAGAACACGATCGTGGTGGTCGACAGCGGCGGACCGGTGGTCATGCCGTGGCTCAGCTCCGTCGCGGGCGTGTTCGCGAACTGGTATCCGGGGCAGGAGGTCGGCAACGCGATGGCCGCGCTGATCTTCGGCACGGCCGACCCGTCCGGCAAGCTGCCGGTCACCTTCCCGACCAGCCTCAGCCAGGTCCCGGCGCAGACCACCGCGCAGTGGCCGGGCACCTCGGCCGGCGTGAGCTTCAGTGAAGGCGTGAACATCGGCTACCGCTGGTATCAGTCCCAGAACATCACCCCCGCCTTCGCGTTCGGATTCGGGTTGTCGTACACGAAGTTCTCCTTCTCCAACCTCAGCGTCGGCGCCTTCAACGCCGACGGCAACGCGACCGTGACCGCGACGGTGACCAACACCGGCTCGGTGGCCGGCGCCGACGTGGCGCAGCTGTACGTGGGCGATCCGGCCGCCAGTGCGGATCCGCCGGAGCAGCTCAAGGGCTTCCAGCGGGTCTCGCTCACTCCGGGCCAGTCCGCCACGGTGACCTTCCCGCTCAACATCCACGACCTGGCTTCCTGGTCCGCGAGCGGGAACGCCTGGGAGGCGCAGGCCGGCACATACTCGATCAAGGTCGGGGACGCGTCGAACAACCTCCTGCTGACCGGCTCGACCAGCCTGGCCCAGACCCTGACCGGCCAGGTCGCGGCCGGTCAGTCGGCCGCCGGAGTGGCGCCGACGAACACGGCGGTCAGCGCCAACGTCACCGCGAACTCCGGCGTGCCCGGCTCGGAGACCGTCGGCGTCGCCAACCCGTTCGGCTACAGCAGCCCCAAGGGCACCGCGGTCTCCTTCGCCATGCAGGCGGACGACTCCAACAGCGCCCAGACGCTCACCTTCACCGCCACCGGCCTCCCGCCGGGCACGAGCATCGCCTCGAACGGCACGATCTCCGGGACCGGCAGCACCCTGGGGACCTACATCGTGACGGTGACCGCGACCGACACGAAGGGGGTGTCGGGCTCGGCCACGTTCATCTGGTCGGTCGTGCAGTGACGATCACCATATGATCGCCATATGAGTGGATTGACGTAACGCCGAACAGCGTGCCGCGTGGGGATTTCCGCCCGCGCGGCACGCTGTTTTTTGCATTGAATGGCGCTCAGGTCAGCAGGTCAGCAGGTCAGCAGGTCGCCGGCGCGGGACGGCCGGCGAAGCGGTCCGCGAGCCAGTGCAGGTACTGCGGGCGGGCGACGAACGGAATGGTCTGGTGCGTCGCGCCCGCGTAGGTGGTGTACTCCAGCGGCTCGCCGAACGCGCAGGCCCGGCGCACGTACTGCGCGGTGGAGTGCGGGTTGATCACCGAGTCGTCAGTGCCCTGCACGACGAGGACCGGGACCCGGCTCGGAGCGTAGCCGGCCGTGTTCTCGTCGAACCGCTTGGTCCAGTCCTGCGGCACGTCCCGCAGCGGCTGGAACAGGGTGTGCAACTCGTGGGTCTCGGCGTAGTTGCTCTGCAGGACATCGGCGAAGTGCTCGATGCAGGCCGTCCCGTCGCCCGCCAGTGCCTGGATGCCCGCGGTCTGCAGTACCTCGTCGGCCTTGAGCTCCGGGTAGGCGGCGAGGAAGCCGCGGTAGACGTTGATCCGCAGGCCCGCGTTGTGCGAGCGGGAGGTGGCGGTGTGCGGGCCGGGCAGGACATGGCCCTCGAGTTCGGGGCCGATGTCGGCCGCCGGGGCCAGCCCGGCCACCCCGACCAGGTCCACGCCCGGCGCGTAGCCCGCCCCGTCCTGCCCGATGAACAGGGCTGCGCCGCCGCCCTGGGACCAGCCGAGCACCGCGGTCTTCGGGCCGGCGTGCGCGGCCTGGATCTGACGGGCCGCCAGCACCGAGTCGAGCACGTTGCGCGTCTCGGTTCCGGCGACGACGTACTGGTGCACCCCGGGCCCGCCGAGGCCCTGGTAGTCCGTGCCCACGACCACGTCGCCCTGCGCGAGAAGGTCGGTGAGCGCCGGGACGCCGACGTCGATGCCGAGCGAGCTGTCGAAGGTGAAGTAGTCGACCAGGTTCACCGCGGGCTTGGCCGCGGCCGAGGGCGCACACTGGCGCGGGCCGCCGACCGTCCCGTGCGCCCAGGCCACCACGTCGTGCCCGGCCGCGGGACCGGCCCCGTCCGGCCACACCACGATGCCGGAGACGGCGACGGGGGTGCCGTCGTGCAGGGTGGAGAGGTACAGGATCCGGCAGGCGTGCGCGAGCCGCGGGGCGGGCACCGCGTCCGCCCAGATCAGGTCGCCGTGCCGCCCGCGCGGCAGCGGAGCGGGCGGGTTGTAGAACGCGGCGCCGGCGGGGCCGACCGGTACGCCCGCGGCGCACGCCGCCGGAGTGTCGGCGGACGCTGATCGGGCGGTGCCGGAGGCGGCCGCGACCGTCGGCACGCCGAGGGCGAGCGCCGCGGCCAGCGCGGCGGCTGCGGCCGATCGTGACAGAGCCTTCATTCCGCTTCCCTTCATCCGGCGCCCGCCGCGGCGACGGCGGCGGGCGCTGTGTCCGAACAGGGATTCGGTGTTTCAGGGTCCGGACTTGAGCCGGGCGGCCGGGCCCTCCAGCCGGTTTCACCCGTTCAGCTGCCCGAACCGATCAGGGTCCTGCCACGCTCCGCTGGGCCGAAGCGGGGATCCGCGCGCACCGTCGAGGCGCGCCTTCCGCGGACACCGCGCCCAGCCGGGTAGAAACGGGCGTCGCACCGCAACCCCAGCGCGGAGATCGCAGCGCAGCGATCTCAACGCAGAGATCGCAGCGCGGAAATCCCAGCGCAGAAACCCCACAGGAGACACGCGAAATGGTCCACCCCGGCAACCCGCTCTCCCGCCGCGACACGCTGTTCGCCGGTGCCACCCTCGCCGCCGCGATGTCGGTTCCGGGCGTCGCGCACGCGGCCACCGCCGACGGCTCCGTGCCACGGTCTCCGTTCGAATTCGAAGCAGCGGCTGAATTGACCCCACGGCAGCGGGCGGCGCAGCGGGTGGTGTTCTCGTATCCCGGGACCACCGTGCCGCAGTCGCTGCTGGACCTGATCGCCTCCGGCTTGGTCGGCGGAGTCATCCTGTACGGCGAGAACATCTCGAGCCTGAGTCAGATCACCTCGACCGTCCAGCAGATGCACGAGGCGAACCAGAGCAGCCCGGTAGGCGCGCCCCTGTTGGTGATGACCGATCAGGAGGGCGGCAAAGTGCGCCGGCTGCCCGGCGGCCCGGTCCAGACGGCGAAGCAGATCGGCGCCTCGGCCGATCCCGGGCCCGCCGCCGGAGGCGCGGGCCGCGAGGCCGGACTGCTGCTGCGCGGCGCCGGACTGAACGTCAACCTCGCTCCGGTCCTCGACGTCTTCCGCACCCCCGGCGACTTCGAGGACCAGTACCAGCGATCCTTCAGCATGAACCCGGACGTGGTGGCGACGTGCACCACCGCCTTCATCACCGCACAGCAGGAGGTCGGCGTCGCGGCCACCGCCAAGCACTTCCCCGGGCTCGGCCCCGCCAGCGCCCATCAGAACACGGACCTGTCCCCCGTCACCCTCACCACCTCGCTCTCCGACCTGCGCGCCATCGACGAGCGCCCCTACATCCCCGCCATCGCCGCGAACCTCCAGCTGGTCATGCTCTCCTGGGCCGTCTACACCGCCCTCGACCCCGACAACCCGGCCGGCCTGTCGGCGAAGATCATCCACCGCGAACTGCGCCACCGCCTGGGCTTCGAGGGAGTCACCATCACCGACGCCATCAGCGCCGGCGCCCTAGCCGCACTGGGCACTCCGCCACAGAACGCGGTCACGGCCGCCAACGCCGGCATGGACCTCATCCTCGAAGCGACCCGCAACGTCTCCCACGGGCAGGCAGTCGTCGACGCGCTCACAACCGCCCTCACCGACGGCGACCTGGACCCGCGCGAGTCCGACGCCGCCCTGCGACGAATCCTCGAACTCCGCTGCTGCCTGGCTCGCTAGAAACGTCCCCCGATGTGCTCTCTCGTCGGCTGACCGTTGTATATACACCGCTACGCCTGGACGTTGACGAGGCGGGATTGCGCGGTGGATGGAGCCCGGGCCTGTTGAACTGGGACGACGCAGTGCGCGCCGAGGATGCCCAGATCGACATGACTGGACCGGACGGAGTGAGCGAAACGGCGCGGGGCCGGTCACCCGGCGAACTCGCCGAGGCAGCTGCCGCATGGTTCACCGCCCACCAGCGTCGATGGACAGGCCGGCAACCGATCCCCTGTCCCCCGTGGTCCGCACCAACTCGCCACCGTCCACCGAACTTATTCACACGACACTAGCGGTCGTACCACTGGATGTGCGGGAGGTCCGGGCAGCGTGCGCAGTAGAACAGCTGCATCGCGCCGTGGCAGAAGTCGATGCCTTCCGGTACGACCCCGGGGTTGGTGCAGCTGGGCACCCAGCGGCCGCCGGAGTCGGCGACATCCTCGCAGTCGGACACGGTCAGCAGGTGTTCGGTGCGCTGCCCGCACTGCTCACACTCCGGCCAGTACGGTTCCTGGCAGAAGCCGGGCCAGCCCCCGACCTTCGTGCCCGGGGCTGTGAAGAGCGCGCAGTCTGCCCGGTAGCCGAGTTGCCCCTTGAGCTGCACGATCGGATCCCAGTCCCAGTTCTCGTGCGGGTATCCGCCACCACGCGGGTACTCGATCACGCCTGGCTCAGGATGCAGGACGCTCGGCTCGATGACGTAATAGCCATCGCGGGACGCGGTGACGGGGATCAGGGCGATCACGTCCGTGACGGCGGCGGACTGGCGCCAGTACAGGGATGTTCGCGGGCCGGCCGGCCACCTGTCGAAGTCCTCGTGATTGCGCGGGCACCACAGGACCTGGAGGAGGTCGGTTCCTTCGGGGAACGGGAGCTGTCGCACGTCGCGCTGAAACAGCTGAAGCAGCGGTACTGCAGCGACCGGCCCCTCGTCGTCGTCAGCGTCGTCATGAAGCTCGGTGCAGGTAGGCCATGGCTCCTCGGCCGGCCACAACGGCTTGGCACCCATGGAGGACTCGAAGACGGTTGGTGCGCCGACGCGTGGGTGCAGGCGCGTGGTGGTGCGTGCGAGGTGGGCCATGCCAGGGAACAACGCCGCGAGATCGAGCGGCGCCGGAGGGGTGATCCAGGCGTTGTCAGGCACGGCACCGGACAATAGCCTGGCGCACCGACAGACCGGTGCTGAGCACCGCTCGGCTGCTGGCGGGGCGTCAGGGAATCAGCGAGTCACAGCACCGCGATCGGATTCACCGGTGAGCCGGTCGCTCCGGGCAGGCGTAGGGGCGCGACGGTGCAGAAGAAGGACCAGCGGCCGAGGCGTACGCAGTGATCGTGCAGGTCCTCGAGTTGGAGGTAGTCGATCAGGTGCAGGCCGAGGGCGTTGATGGCGAGGACGTGTACGGGGAAGTCGACGCCTTCGACGAGGCTGGGGGCGCTGTCGCTGTTGCCGTCGCCGCCGAGGAGGGCGATGTGGCGGTCGGCGAGGAGTTCGACGGCGTTGGGGTGCAGGCCGACGCGGGCTTTTGCGGCGGTCCAGTCGCCGCGCTCGCGGCGTCTGGCCTGGTGGCCGACTCGGATGAACACGAGGTCGCCTTCGCCGGCCCGGACGTCTTGGGCCTTCTCGGCGGCCAGTAGGTCGTCGGCGGTGACGTGGTCGCCGAGTTCTAGCCAGGGTTCGCCGCGGGCGTGGGCGATGTCGAGCAGGACGCCTCGGCCCACGATGCCGTCGTGTGCTGTGTCGATCGAGAGTTGGTGGGCGCCGTCCTCGCGCACCTCGCTCGCCGGGACCCCGTTGTAGAGGGTGCCGTGGTAGATGACGTGGCATAGGGCGTCGATGTGGGTCTCGGCGTCGCCGTGGACGTTCATCGCGAACTGGTCTTGCGCGAACTGCAGGTCGCCCGGAGTGCGGCCCGGGGTGATGGGGCCGATCATCTGGTGCCGGGCCGGCTTGGGGTTGTCGGCGGCCTCGCGGTGGCGGATGTCGTTCGCCAGTGAGACCGCGATGCCGGCCCGGATCTCGCCGGCGGCCGCGGCCACGTGGGCGGGCGTGAGGTGGTTCAGCGCGCCGCGCCGGTCGTGCGCGCCGAACGTGACGCCCTCCCGAAGTCTTCGGAAGAGCGCTTCGAACTGATCCGCGCTCAGTCTCGGCGCCGCGCTGCCGGCCGGACTCGCCGTCACGCCGCTCAGCCCCCGGTTTCGTCGAGGGCCTCGTCGAGCGAGCTCGCGGCCATGATCAGGGACAGGTGGGTGAAGGCCTGCGGGAAGTTGCCCAGCTGTTCGCCCGCGGGGCCGACCTCCTCGGCGAACAGGCCGACGTGGTTGGCGTAGGTCTGCATCTTCTCGAAGGCGTACCGAGCCTGATCCAGCCGTCCCGCGCTGGTGAGCGCGTCGACGTAGAGGAAGCTGCACAGGCTGAACGTCCCCTCGGAGCCGCGCAGGCCGTCGGGCGAGGCGGCGGGGTCGTAGCGGTAGACGAGGCTGTCGGAGACCAGGACCCGGTCCATCGCGTCCAGGGTGGAGAGCCACGCCGGGTCGCGCGGGGCGAGCAGGCCCACCCGCGGAATCAGCAGCAGGGACGCGTCGAGCACGTCACTGCCATAGTGCTGGACCAGCGCCTTCTTCTTCTCGTGCCAGCCCTTGGTCATGATCTGCTCGAGGATCGCGTCGCGCGCCGCGGTCCACTTCTCGATGTGGCCGGGCCGGCTCGCGTCGATGGCCAGGGCGATCGCCCGGTCGAAGGCGACCCAGGACATCACCCTGCTGTAGGTGAAGTCCTGGCGCCCGCCGCGCGTCTCCCAGATGCCCTCGTCCTTGCGGTCCCAGTTGTCCACCAGCCAGTCGATCGTGCCGGCCAGGGTCTTCCAGCCCGCGTAGCCGAGGCTGCGCGAGACCTGCTTGCCCTCGGAGAAGCCGTAGAGCGCCTCGCCGTAGATGTCCAGCTGCAGCTGGTCGGAGGCGGCGTTGCCGACCCGCACGGGGGCCGAGCCCCGGTAGCCCTCGAAGTGCTCGAGGATCGTCTCGGGAATGTCCGGGTCGCCGTCGACGCGGTACATGATCTGCAGCGGTTCGCCCTTCTTGCCCACCCGGTCCTCGAGGCGGTCGCGCAGCCAGTGGACGAAGTCCGAGGCCTCCTCGACGAAGCCGATGTCGAGCAGGGCCCTGACGGACAGGGAGGCGTCGCGCACCCAGGTGTACCGGTAGTCCCAGTTGCGCTCCCCGCCGACCTGCTCGGGCAGGCCCATGGTGGCCGCGGCCACGGGCGCGCCGGTCGGGTGGTAGGTCAGCAGCTTGAGGGTGATCGCGGAGCGGTGTACGAACCCGGGCCAGCGGCCCCGGTAGTTCGATCCGCGCACCCACTTCTGCCAGAACGCGATGTCCTCGAACGCCTTCTCGACCGCGTGCTCGGTCGAGATCGGCCTGGGCTTCGGGCCGTCCCCGTCGCAGAACGTGAAGACCATCGCGGCGTACTCGCCCGCCTTCAGGGTCACTTCGCCGCGCAGGTCCTCGCCGTCCCGGACGAGTGCGATGTTCAGTCCCTGCACGTGCGCGGCCGCGCCGTCCGACCGGAACGACGCGTCGGCGCCGTCCGTGGTGAGCGTGTGCCGGGCGCGGCCGTAGTCGAATCGCGGCCGGCACTCCACGGTGAAGTGCACGCTGCCGCGCACCACCCGGATCGCACGATACAGAGTGTGCCGGTCGGTCGGCGTCTTCGAGGTGATCGGCGACATCCAGTCGATCACCTCGCCCACCCCGTCCGGCGACAGGAAGCGGGTGACCAGCGTGGCGGAGTCCGGGTAGTACAGCTGCTTCGCGCTGGCCTCGGGGTGCTCCGGACTGATCCGGAAGTAGCCGCCCTTGTCGTGGTCGAGCAGCGCGGCGAACACGCTCGGCGAGTCGAATCGGGGCGCGGCGAACCAGTCCACGACGCCCTGCGAGGAGACCAGAGCTGCTGTCTGCATGTCGCCGACCAGACCGTGCTCGGCGATGGGCGGATACCGGTCCATCAAGACCACGACAACCCCTTCCGAAGATTCGAGCGGATACTATCGATGCCTGAGTTCCCTGCTCGGCCATTTGCCCGATGGCTGGTGCGAACGGGTGTATGCCGATCGCTCAACCGGAGTAGAGCCGAGGTACACCCTCATCACGCGGCACGGGCAGCGACCGCGTCCTGATACGCGGCGGCATCGGCGGGTCGAAGGCCGGCCGGAGCCGGCCGGAGCCGGCCGGAGCCGGTGAGCGTGAGGATCTCGTCGACCAGATCGAGGCCCTCGGGCCGGTGGGTGAGCATGACGACGGTGCGTCCCGAGGCCGCGTCCAACAGCTCGGCGACCACGGCTTGTGCCGACGCCGGGTCGAGGCCTTCGGTCGGTTCGTCCAGGACCACGATCGGCTGGTCGGCCAACAGGACGCGGGCCAGGGCGAGCCTGCGCCGCTCGCCGCCAGAGAGCGCTCCGCCGCGCTGTCCCAACCGGGTCGCCAATCCCTCGGGCAGTGCCTCGAACCACGGGCCGAGACCGACCCTGCGCAACGCTTCGACGAGGCGGGCGTCGTCGGCGTCCGGGCGCGCCAGGCGGAGGTTCTCGCGCAGGTCCGAGTCGAATACGTGGGCGTCGTCGGCCACGTGGCCGATGACGCGGCGCACATCGTCTTGGCAGAGCATGCGCAGGTCGACGCCGCCGAGCGTGACCGATCCGGCGCAGGGGTCGAGAAAGCGCAGGAGCAGTGCGCCGAGGGTGGACTTCCCGCAGCCCGAAGCGCCGGTGACGGCCACGCGTCGGCCGGGTTCGAGGACCAGGTCCACGCCGTCGAGCACGAGCGGACCGGCCGCGCTCCAGCGGGCGCGCACGTCACGCAGCGCGAGCGTATAAGGCCCCTGTGGCAGAGGCTGCGTGATCGCGGCCTGCGCCACGGCCGGCTGCTCGTCGAGCAGTGCGAACAGCCGGGCCGCGGCGCTGCGCACGTGGGCGAGAAGCACGGCGGCGCCCGGGAGCGGCGCGAGGGCTTCGAACGCGGCGAGTGGGAGCAGGACCACGACGGCGAGCGTGGGGCCGGCCAGATGCCCGACCCGCTGCGCCGAGTCCGCGACCCGGGCGCAGCCCCAGACCGCGATGCCCGCGCCCATCGCGGCAAGCGCCGAGCCGATTCCGGCCGCGCTCGCACAGCGCGCGGCGATCTTGTCGAGTTCGTCGTCGAGTGCTTCGACGCGGTCGAGTTCGGCGCGCGCGGCGCCGGCGGCGATCAGATCGGGGGCGCCCCGCAGCAGATCGAGCGTCGCCGTGGTCAGCGCCGCACGTGCGGGCGCCAGCCGCTCCTGCGCCCGGCGCGAACAGGCCGCGGCGGCCAGTGGGGCGATGACCCCGGCGCACGCGAGGCCGACCGCGAGGACCGCCGCACCGGCGGGCAGGAGCCACGCGGCCAGGCTGGTACAGAACACGGAGACGAGCGCGGCGACCGCGACCGGTTCCGCCACGCGCAGCCACAGGTCCTGGACGGCGTCGACGTCGGCGACCAGGCCGGCCAGCAGTTCCCCGCGCCGATACGCGTGCAGCCGCGCCGGCGCCAGCGGGATGACGTGCTCGTACACCGTCGCACGCAGTTCGCCGAGCATCCGCAGCGCGGCGTCGTGGCACACCAGGCGTTCGAGATAGCGCAGCAGCGGCCGGGTGATCCCGAACAGCCGCACGCCGACGATGGCGAAGGCGAGCGCCGTCTCCTCAGGACGTTGGGAAGCGCGGACGATCAGCCAGGCCGCGGTCGCCGTCAGCGCGCAGCCGGAGGCCAGGGCGCCCGCGCCGGCCAGCGCGCCGAGCACGAGGCGCGAGGCCGCGGGGCGCGCGGTGCGGGCCGCCCGCATCAGCGTCCACGGCGGCATCCGAGGCCCCGTGCCCCTCACGC
This sequence comes from Actinospica durhamensis, assembly GCF_018139695.1. Classification (GTDB taxonomy): domain Bacteria; phylum Actinomycetota; class Actinomycetes; order Streptomycetales; family Catenulisporaceae; genus Actinospica; species Actinospica durhamensis. Next base: position 24,916 of record NZ_JAGSOG010000027.1, read on the forward strand.
GAGTCCCGGGGCTCACCCGACGGCCCCCGCGGTCACGAGCCCGAGGTCGATGACGCGGTCGGCGTCGGCGAGCAGAGCGGGCCGGTGCGCGACGGCGATCACGGTGCGTCCGCGTGCCAGCCGGCGGACCGCCCCGGCCACCACCTGCTCACTGTCAGGGTCCAGATGCGCGGTCGGCTCGTCGAGCAGCACGAGCGCGGCGTCACGCAGAAAAGCGCGGGCCAGCGCGATGCGCTGTCTCTGCCCGGCGGACAGGGGCGCGCCGTCCTCGCCGAGCACGAAGGACGTTCCGCCGGGCAGCGCCGCGACGAAGCGGTCCGCGTCCGCCGAGCGCAGCGCTTGGTCCAGCTCTTCGTCCGAGGCGTCGGGGCGCGCGATGCGCAGGTTCTCCGCGATGCTGCGCGCGGCGAACCAAGGACGCTGCGGTACCCACGCGATCTGGGATCGCCAGGCGTCCAGATCGAGGTCTGCGAGGTCGGCGAGGTCGATGAGGCCGGAGACGCCGTCAGCCGTCTCGATCAGCACTCTGCCCTGACTCGGCGTGGCGAACCCGAGCAGTACGGCGAGCAGGGTGGATTTGCCGCTGCCGCTCGGCCCGGCCACGCCGAGGTGCTCACCGGGGGTCACCCGCAGGTCGAGTGTGGCGAGTGCGGGACGCGCCCGGCCGTAGTCGACGCTGAGTCCTTCGATACGCAGGCTCGCGCGAGTCAGATCCGGCACGGGCAGACCGGCACCGCGCGCGGGTGCGGGTGCGGGGGTGTCGAGGATCTGCGTCAGCCGTCCCGCGGCCGCGAGGCCTTCTCCGCTCGCGTGGAACTGTGCCGCGACCTGCCGCAACGGCCAGTACACCTCGGGAGTGAGGATGAGCACGAGCAGCCCCGTGCGCAGGTCCATCCGTCCCGACAGCAGCCGCAGGCCGATGGCGACCGCCACCAGGGCCACGCAGATCGTGGTGAGGAATTCGAGCACGGCCGAAGAAAGAAACGCCAGGCGCAAGGTGGCCATGGTCGCGCGTCGGTGCTCGTCGGCGGCCCGCCTGATCGCCGCGACCTGGACGGTGGCCCGGCGCACCACCAGCAGGGTCGTCAGCCCCTCCACCACGTCGAGGAAATGGCCGGCCAGCGTCGTCAAAGTGCTCCACTGCTCCCGGTTGCGCCGTGCCGCCGCCGAGCCGAGCAGGAAGCCGAAGACGGGGACGAGCGGCAGCGTGACGAGGACGATCACCGCGGACAGGGGGTCCTGCGTCGCGAGCACGGTCAGGACGGCGGGCGGGGTGACCACGGCCGTGATCAGTGCGGGCAGGAAGCGGGAGAAGTAGCCGTCGAGCGCGTCGGTGCCGCGCGTGGCGAGGGTCGCGAGATCGCCGTCCGAACCGGTGTCCTGGCGCACCGGGCCGACTTCGAGTACCCGGCGAAACAGGGCCCTGCGCAGCTGCGATTTGACGGCGCTCGCCGCCCGGTAGGCGCTCGCCTCTCCGGCCCAGGCGAGCACGGTGCGCGCTGCCAGGACTGCGGCAAGGACGATGAACGGGCCACGCAGGCGCACGGCGCCGGAAGCCTGCAGCGGTCGGGTGACCAGGTCGGCGAGCGCGAAGGCCTGCGTCACGGTCAGCACCGCGCCGGCCACGCCGATCGCTCCCGCGACGCACAGCTGTCGGCGCGCCGCGGCGGCATGGCGCAGCAGCCGCGGATCGAGGGGCTTCATCGGCCGTCGCCCTGCCGCCTCAGTGCCCGCCGGCATCAAGGCCCTGGAACTGCGCCGAGGAGACGCGCGCGTGGAAGACGTGGTAGGTCCAGGCCTGGTACAGCAGCACGACCGGAAGGAGCACCGCGGCGATCACGGTCAAGACCTTGAGCGCGTAGTCTCCCGAGGCGCTGCCCTGCACGGTGAGGTTGTAGGCGTGGTTGGTGCTCGAGACCATGACGTTCGGGTAGAGCTCGACGAACACCGAGATGACGGTGGAGGCCATCGCGACCGAGGTGGCAGTGAACGACCAGCCTTCGTTGCGGTGGTAGAGCAGCACGGCGGCGGCGATGGCGGCCAGCACCGCGGCCAACTCCCAGAAGTTGATCAGCACGCCCTTGCCGGAGGACGCGTGCGTCCAGGCGACGAACGCGGTCACGGCGAGCGCGGTGATCGGCGCGACGGTGCGGCCGATGTGGTGGGCCCGGGCGCGCACGTGGTCGGTGGTCTTGAGCGCCAGGAACGTCGCGCCGTGCGTCACGCACAGCAGCACGATCGTGATGCCGGCGAACACCGAATAGCCGGTGAACAGGTCGCCCAGATTCCCGATGTACTCGTGGTCCGACCCGATCGGCACCCCGTGCACGAGGTCGGCGAGCACGAGCCCGATCAGGAACGGGACCAGGATGCTGCCGGCCGTCATCAGCACGTCCCAGGTGCTCCGCCAGCGCTCGTGGCCGAGCTTGCCGCGGAACTCGAAGGAGACCCCGCGGATGATCAGACCGGCCAGCAGCATCACCATGACCAGGTAGAACCCCGAGAACATGGTGGCGTACCAGTCGGGGAACGCGGCGAACATGGCCGCCGCGGCCACGATGAGCCAGACCTCGTTGCCGTCCCAGAGCGGGCCGATCGTGTTGATCGCGGCGCGCCGGTCGGCCTCGTCCCTGGACACCACGGCGTGCAGCATGCCCACGCCGAGGTCGAACCCCTCCAGCACGAAGAAGCCCGTCCACAGGACGGCGGTGACGATGAACCAGAAGACGGCGAAACCCATGGGAACCCCTGATGATCCAGACTGTTAATAAGTGACCGCGGGCACGGGCGCTGCGTGCTCGGTCGGCGGGGGTGCCAGTTGCTTGCGGGAATAACGCGCCATCAGTACGGCCGCGACCACGGCGAGTGCCGCGTAGATCACGAAGAACGCGATGATGCTGATGGCGACGGTGGTCGTGTCGATCGAGGGCGAGACGCCGTGGGCGGTGAGCTGCAGGCCCTGCACGATCCAGGGCTGGCGTCCGTTCTCGGTCAGCAGCCAGCCGGCGGTGTTGATCAGGAACGGCAGGATCGCCGCCCACGTGGCCACGACCAGGAACCAGCGCGCCCGGGCCAGGCGTTTGCGGTACATCAGGAACAGCCCGGCCGCTCCGATCAGCAGCAGTAGGCTGGCCAGGTAGGCCATCACCCGCATCGACCAGTACTGGATGAAGATGTTGGGCACGTAGTAGCCCGGCCCGAACTGCTGCTGGTACTGGGTGTTCACGTCGTTGAGACCCAGCACCTTGCCGTTCCAGTGGTTGGTGGCCAGCAGCGAGAGCAGGTGCGGGATCTCGAAGATCTTCGTCGGATTCTCGTCCTTGTTCCCGCCACCGACCTGGAACACCGAGAACGAGCAGGGCTGGCAGGTGGACCACTGGGCCTCGGCGCCGGCGATCTTCATCGGCTGGTACTTGCCCTCGATCACGCCGAGCTCGCTGCCGACCAGCATCGCGAACAGCAGCGCGGGCACGATCACCACGAGCGAAAGCTGGGCGGCCGGACGGAAGACCTCGGGGTCCGCGCCCTTGCGCAGCTGCCAGGCGGCGACCGCGAGCATCACCGTCGCACCGGTGACCAGCGCGGCGAGCAGTACGTGGAGATAGCCGGCCAGGAAGACCGGGTTGGTGAACAGCGCCCACACGTCGTTGAGCTGTGGGCGGCCGGTGGAGGAGTTGATCTGGTAGCCGACCGGGTGCTGCATCCAGGAGTTGGCCGCCAGGATGAACAGCGCGGAGAGCACACTGCCGAACACCACCGCCCAGATCGTCGCCAGGTGCACCCGGCGCGGCAGCTTCTCCCAGCCGAACAGCCACAGTCCGAGGAAGGTGGACTCGAGGAAGAACGCGGCCAGGCCCTCCATCGCCAGCGGCGCGCCGAAGACGTCGCCGACCGTGCGCGAGTACTGCGACCAGTCCATGCCGAACTGGAACTCCTGCACGAGACCGGTCACCACGCCGACCGCCACGCTGATCACCATCAGCGTGCCGAAGAACCTGGTCAGCCGCAGATAGTCCGGCCGGCCGGTGCGGTGCCAGGCGGTCTGCAGCACGGCGGTCAGGAATCCAAGACCGATGGTCACCGGCACGAACAGGAAGTGGTAGATCGAGGTCATCGCGAACTGGAGCCGCGCGAGGTCGAGCTGGTTCATGCTGGATTCCGCTCACGTGAGACATGTCGGGCCCAAACGCTTGCCGTGGGACTGATCTACACGGGTGGCGGCCATCCGGACGAGCAGCCACGCCGCCGGGTGACGCCGCGGGCCCGGGGATCACTCTGACGGCCCAGACGCGCCCGGGCGCACGGGCACCGTGGACGGGCGGCCCGCGCTGCGCTGGGCCACCATCGTCGTGAGGGCCCGGCAACCCCCGCCGTTGCGTTCCGGCGGATCCGACGATGCAGAGGACTGACGTGAGCGAGGACCAGCACTACGACGTGATCATCATCGGCACCGGGGCCGGCGGCGGCACGATCGCCCACCGGCTGGCGCCCACCGGGAAGAAGATCCTGATCCTGGAACGCGGCGACTACCTGCCCAGGGAGCGCGACAACTGGGAGTCGAGCGCCGTCTTCGTCAGGGGCAAGTACCTGGCCGCCGAGCAGTGGTACGACAAGCAGGGCGACGAGTTCCAGCCGGAGGTCAACTACTACGTCGGCGGCAACACCAAGTTCTACGGCGCCGCCCTCTTCCGGCTGCGCCCTGAGGACTTCGGCGAACTGCGCCACCACGGCGGCATCTCGCCGGCCTGGCCGATCGGCTACCAGGACCTCGAGCCGTACTACACCCAGGCCGAGCACCTCTATCTCGTGCACGGCCGGCACGGCGAGGACCCGACCGAAGGCCAGGCGAGCGCGCCGTACGCCTTCCCACCGGTCGAGCACGAACCGCGGATCCAGCAGCTGAGCGACGACCTGGAAAAGCAGGGCCTGCACCCGTTCCACCTGCCCATCGGGGTCAATCTCACCCAGGACAAAAACGGCCGGGCCACGCACGAGAGCGTGTGCATCCGGTGCAACCGGGTGGACGGATTCCCCTGCCTCATGTCGGCCAAGTCCGACTCGCAGGTCATCTGCGTGGATCCGGCGCTCAAGCACGAGAACGTGCGGATGATCACCGGCGCGAACGTCAGGAAGCTGCACACGGACCCGAGCGGGCGTACCGTGACGAAGGTGTTCACCGAACTGGCGGACGGCACCACGGCCGACTTCCACGGCGACATCGTGGTGGTCGCCTGCGGCGCGGTGAACTCGGCCGCGCTGCTGCTGCGCTCGGTCGGCGACCAGCACCCGGGCGGGCTGGCCAACAGTTCCGACGTCGTGGGCCGGCACTACATGCGCCACAACAACCTCGCGCTGATGGCGATCTCCGACGAGCCGAACGACACGCAGTTCCAGAAGACCCTCGCCGTCAACGACTGGTATCTGGGCTCGGACGACTGGGACTATCCGCTCGGCGGGATCCAGATGCTCGGCAAGTCCGACGACGAGCAGATCAAGGGCGAGGCGCCGCGGTGGGCCGGACTGGCATCGCCCGACATGCCCTTCGAGACGATGGCCCACCACGCCGTCGACTTCTGGCTGTGCGGCGAGGACCTGCCCGCCCCCGACAACCGGGTCACCCTCGACCGCGAGGGCGCGATCCACCTGACCCTCGACGAGAAGAACAACGTCGAGGGCGTCAAGCGGCTGCAGCACAAGCTCCACGGCATGCTCGAGCACCTCGGCATGCACCCGCACCACCTGCTGCCGCACAGCCTGTACCTGCACAAGGCCATGCCGATCGGCGCCACGGCGCACCAGGCCGGCACCGTACGGTTCGGCACGGACCCGAAGACCTCGGCTCTCGACGTCAACTGCAAGGCCCACGACCTGGACAACCTCTACGTGGTGGACACGAGCTTCTTCCCGAGCATCGGAGCCGTGAACCCCTCGCTGACCGCCATCGCCAACGCGCTGCGCGTCGGGGACCACATCGCCGAACGCCTCGGCTGAGGCGGCCGGATGAGCGAGCACAGTACCCCGCAACGGGTGGTGATCATCGGCGGAGGCTTCGCCGGACTGTTCGCCGCCCGCGCCCTGCGCCGGGCCCCGGTGCAGGTCACCGTGATCGATCGGGTCGCCCACCACCTGTTCCAGCCGCTGCTCTATCAGTGCGCCACCGGGATCCTGTCCGAGGGGCAGATCGCCGCGTCGCTGCGCGACCTGTTCAAGCGTCACCGCAACGTCGAGTTCGTCCTGGCCGAGGTCGCGGACTTCGACACCGAGGGCCGACGGGTGCTCGCCCGGCGGCCGGGCGGTACGGAGATGAGCTTCCCTTATGACCATCTGATCGTCGCGGGCGGCGTGCACCAGTCCTACTTCGGGCACGACGAGTTCGCCCAGTGGGCCCCGGGCATGAAGTCGCTCTCGGACGCCCTGTCGATCCGCCGCAAGGTGTTCGGCGCGTTCGAGCTCGCCGAAAGCGCCGTCGACCCGGAGGAACGACGGCGCTGGCTCACCTTCGCCCTCGTCGGCGCCGGCCCGACCGGCGTGGAGCTGGCCGGGCAGCTGCGCGAGCTGGCCACCCACACCCTGCGCGCGGAGTACCGCTCGATCGACCCTGAGGAAGCCAGAGTCCTGCTGTTCGACGGCGGCGAGAGCCCGCTGGCCATGTTCGGGCCGAAGCTGTCCGCGAAGGCGGCCGCTGCGCTGCGCAAACTCGGGGTCGAACTGCACATGGGCGCCGTCGTCACCCAGGTCGACGAGCACGGCCTGCTCGCCCGCGGCAAGGACGGCCAGAGCACCCGCTACGAGGCGGCCACCGTGCTGTGGACCGCCGGAGTTCAGGCCCCTGCGATGGCGGGCCGGCTGGCCCAGGCCTGCGGAGCACAGAGCGACCGGGCCGGCCGGATCGAGGTGCTGCCCGACCTGACCGTGCCGCAGCACCCTGAGATCAGCGTCGTGGGCGACATGATGAGCCTGGACAAGCTGCCGGGCGTGGCGGAAGTGGCCATGCAGACCGGCTTCTACGCGGCCCGCCGGGTCAGGCTCCTGGTCGAGGGCCGGGACGCGCCGAAGCCGTTCCGCTACCGCGACCTCGGCTCAGCCGCCTACATCGCCCGGGGCCAGGCGGTGCTGAGCGCGGGACCGCTGAAGCTGAGCGGGCTGCCGGGCTGGATCGGGTGGCTGTTCATCCACATCGCCTTCCTCACCGGGTACCGCAACCGCCTCGGCGCCATCCTGACCTGGGTCTACACCTTCGCTCGGGAAGTGCGCCGGGAACGGGCGTTCATCGCCCAGCCCATCGACCGGTCCAAGGACATCTACGCGCCGCCCGCGAATCCGCCCGCGAAGTCCGAAGGCGCGTCCGGCGGCGAGTCCGGCTGAGCCGCCGGGCCGAGCAGCACCAGCGCGCCCCCTGCTTGCGGCCCCCGGCGTCACCCGTTCGCCCACACGGAACGCGCCGCGCGCCGCGGGCACTTACGTTGGCTGGGATCTCGACAACGGACTGATGGGAGAACGCTGTGACCACAGAGACGACTCCGCCGCTGCTGCGGGGGCAGAAGGCGCTGGTGACCGGGGCGAACTCCGGCATCGGCAAGGCCACCGCGATCGCCCTCGGCCGCGCGGGAGCCGACGTGGTGGTCAACTACGTCGTGGGCGCCGAGGACGCCGCGGACGTGGTCAAGCAGATCGAGTCCTTCGGTGTGCGCGCCTACGCCCACGAGGCCGACGTCGCGAACGAGGACCAGGTCGATGAGATGTTCGCGCACATGGTGAGCGAGTTCGGCACCATCGACGTCCTGGTGGCCAACGCGGGCCTGCAGCGCGACGCGGCGTTCACCGACATGACGATGGCCCAGTGGCAGAAGGTCATCGACGTCAACCTCACCGGCCAGTTCCTGTGCGCCCGCGCCGCGACCAAGGAGTTCCTGCGCCGCGGCCTGGTCCCCGAGGTCTCCCGCTGCGTCGGCAAGATCGTCTGCATGAGCTCCGTGCACCAGATCATCCCGTGGGCCGGCCACGTCAACTACGCCTCGTCCAAGGGCGGCGTGCTGATGATGATGCAGACCCTGGCCCAGGAGCTCGCCCCGCACGGCATCCGCGTCAACGCCGTCGCGCCCGGCGCCATCAAGACCCCGATCAACCGCAGCGCCTGGGAGACTCCGGACGCGGAGAAGTCGCTGCTCGAACTGATCCCCTACCGCCGCGTCGGCGAGCCCGACGACATCGCGAACGCCGTCACGCTCCTGGCCTCGGACCTGATGGACTACGTCGTCGGGACCACCGTGTACGTCGACGGCGGCATGACCCTGTTCCCCGGTTTCGCCACCGGCGGCTGACCGGCGTCCCATGACACCGTGGCGTGTGCTCTCCCTCCTGGAACTTCCCGCCGACCGGGTCGAGCCGCTGTTCGAGCGGCTTCCCGTGACGGTGACCGCGCCGGCGCGGCTCGACACCGACGCGGCCGCCGCGGCCGCCGCCGAGGCCGACCTCATCCTCGGCGGCTGGAGCGGCGCGGTCCCGGTCGGGCCGCAGCTGCTGCGGGCCGCGCCCAAGACGGCGGCCGTCATCCAGGCCAGCGTCGGCGTGGACACCGTCGACGTCTCCGAGGCCACCGCCCGCGGCATCCCGGTGGCGAACGCGGCGGGGTTCAACACGCAGTCGGTCGCGGAGTGGTGTGTCGGGGCGGCGATCAGTGCCCTGCGGCTGTTCGTCGCGGCGGACGACAAGGTGCGCGAAGGCGGGTGGCCACAGCCCGAACTCGTCCGGCGCGGCTCCCGCGAACTGTGCGGCCTGCGCGTGGGCATCGTCGGCTTCGGCGCCGTCGGCCAGGCTTGCGCGCGGCTGTTCTCCGCCTTCGGCTGCGAACTCGCCCAGTGGTCGCGCACCCGCCGGGACACAGTGCCCTGGCTCGAACTGCCCGACCTGGTCGCCCGCAGCGATGTCCTCGTCGTCGCGCTCCCGCTGGTCGACGACACCCGCGGACTGCTCTCCGGCGACCTGCTCGGGCGCCTGCCCCAGGATGCGGTCCTGGTCAACGTCGGCCGGGGCGGCATCGTCGACGAGGAGGCGCTCGCCCGGATGGTGCGCGACGGCGGGCTGGCGGCGGCAGCCTTCGACGTCTTCCAGACCGAGCCCCTACCCGCGGACAGTCCCCTGCTGCGCGACCGCCGGATCCTGCTTCACCCGCACGCGGCCGGCACGACCCGGCAGAGCCGGGACCGGCTGCTGGCCGGCATCCGCGCGGCGGTCGAACGCGTCGTGCGCGGGGAACCGCTGGAGCACGTCGTCAACGGAGTCGACCCGCTCGTGCGGCGTCGCTAAGCCGCTCTCTTCCGACGAGCCGTCGGTTCTAGCCGCGCGCTGCGCCAACCGGGGAGCTGAGGGGCCGCTCGGCGTCTTCGCAGCGCGTCCGCAGTTCCTCGACGGCCTGGAGCGGCACGTCGTACGCGCCGAGCGCCTCGTCGAGCTGGGCCACCGAAGTGACTCCCAGGACCGGGATGACGGCCAGCGTGCCGCGCAGCAGCCACGCGAGCGCGAGCTGATTCGGCGTCACGCCCGCCTGTGCGGCCACGTGCCGGAGCTCGCGGATCCGAGCCGCGTTCTGCGGGCCCTGGTACTGGTGGACGACGGGGCGATCGTCCCGGACGAAAGATCCTTCCTGGAGCGAGGAGAACGACATGAGCGACAGGTCCGGCTGCTCGGCGACGTAGGCGAGCAACTCGTCGTCGGCGGCCTCCTGGTTGGTGAAGCTGGCCCCGGGATTGGGACGCAGGAAGCTGTGTCGCTGCTGGACCACGCGGTAGCCGGGTACACCGAGCTCCTCGGCCGCGGCGCGTGCCTGGCGCACGCGCGAGGTCGGGTGGTTCGAGACGCCCGCCACCCCGACGATTCCGCGCTCGATCAGCTCGGCGAAGGCCGCCACGGTCTCGGCCAGCTCGACGTTGCGGTCCTCGATGTGCGCGAAGAGCACGTCGATCCGCTCGATGCCCAGGCGCCCGAGACTTCCCTGCGCCGCAGCCGCCACGGTCTGCCGCGACAGGCCCTCGGCGTTGCGCGACCAGGCAAGGGCGCCGTTGGCCGAAGCCGGGTCCGAGGTGATCGGCTGGGCACCGAGCTTCGTGCCGATCACCATCTCGGCGCGGGCGTCGCGCGAGGCGAGCCAGCGGCCGAGCAGCTGCTCGCTTTCGCGCCCGGTGCAGCCTTCGCGCCAGAACGGGTAGCAGTTCGCCGTATCGAGGAAGGTGCCGCCCGCCTCGCGGAAGCGGTCGAGGATCGCGAACGAGGCGGCCTCGCCGAGCGAGCCGCCGAAGGGCAGGGTTCCGAGACACAGGGTGCTGACACGGGGGCCGTCCGGCCCGCCAAGAGCGGTGAGTTCCATGGGCACGATGCTCACAGCTGGAGCGCACTCCAGGTCAAGTGCCTTGGTGGACGCGGCTATGACATGCTGCTGTCATGTCCAGCTCGACTTCCACCCCCACGCACTCACCCGGCGAGACCGTCGAGCTCACCGGGTTCAGTCTCGACACCCTGCGCTACTACGAGCGGATCGGCCTGATCGAGCCCGTACACCGGGCGGTCGGCGGCCAGCGCAGGTACCGCGAGGAGGACGTGGAATGGCTCGGCGTCCTGCGCTGTCTGCGTGACACCGGCATGCCGATCGCCCGCATGCGCGAGTTCGCCGAGCAGGTACGGGCCGGCGACGGCACGTTCGCCCACCGCCTGGCTCTGCTCGAGGAGCACGACCGCGGCGTCGCCGACCAGATAGCCCTGCTGGAGCGTCAGCGGTCCAGGATCCACGAGAAGATCGAGCACTACCGCGCGGCGCTGTCCCCTGCGCACACCTGACGACAGCGCGCCGCCGACTCAGCGGTGCTGCTCGGCGAGCGTGTTCTTCGTGTAGGCGGGGTCATCGGCTCGCCCACAGCATTCCGCGTTCGACGATGGTGCGGATCTCGGGTATCTCGAGCGTGGGCACGTGGTGGCCGGGGCTGCACGCGAAGACGCGGCCCGCTCCCCATCGGCGCGTCCAGATCGCGGGGACGGTGATCGGGTCCGACCACGCATCCCCGGCGCGCGCCGGGATGGTCGTGGTGGCCAGGACCTCGTTGTAGGGGTCGGACAGCACCCAGTACTGCCTGTCCTCGACCTTGATCTCCGGTGGCAGGTCTCTGACGATCTCGTGATCGCGGGAGGCCGGGACGAGGTGGATCGAATGCGGGTGCAGGCCACCCGGGTGGGCGATGAACCGGGCGCCGGTGAGCTGCAGGTACGCCGGAGAGCCGGGGAAGGACTCGACGCCGCCGCCGTGCCAGCCGACGAATCCGACACCTGCTTCGACCGCGCCGCGCAGTCCGGCGATCTGGTCGTCGCCGGGCGGGTCCGTGGTCCAGCACTGCACGATGAGGTCCGTCCGGGCCATGAGCGTGGCGTGGGTGTACACGTCGAGGTCGTTGGAGACCGCCACGACGTATCCGTGCTCTTGGAGGAACGCGATGAACAGTCCCATGATCCTGGCCGGAGCATGGCCCTTCCAGCGCCCGTGCACGACCATCGCCCGCCTGGGGGCCTGGGACATCACTCTCTCCAAAACTTGCGCAACTTCGAGGTCGGGGCGGCCGGTCGTGAAGGGACCTTCCGCGCGTGGTCGGCTTTCGCACGATACCTCGGCAGGGGGCGGCAGGACAGAGGGATAAAGTTGCGCAAAAATTAGGGGCCTCGGCATACTCGGCGCATGACCCAGCGCGCGTGGCGCAGACCGCCGGGATCCCCGACGCTCACTCAGATCGCCCGGGCCGCGGGGGTGCCGGTGCCGGTGGTCTCGAAGGTGCTTAACGGCCGCAGCGACGTCTCGCCTTCGGTCCGCGAGTCCGTCGCCGCCCAGCTCCGGCTGGCCGGCTACACCCCGGCCACGCCGGTGACGCTCGCGGCTCCGGCCGCTCTGCTCGACCTCGTCGTCTCGGCCGTGGAAGGCACCTGGGCGAACGTCATGCTCTCCGGGATCGAGGGCGCGGCGGCGGAGACCGGCCTTGACGTGGTCGTCGTGCTGGCCCGGGAGGGCGTGCCGGCGGACCGCGACTGGGTGCAGCGGCTGATCGACCGGGGCAGCAAGGGCGCGGTGCTCGCCCTGGTCGCACCGACCACGGCCGAACACCGCCGGCTGACCGCGGCCGGAATCCAGCTCGTCGCTCTCGACCCGCATCAGCCGATCTCCAGCGCGATCCCGACCGTGGGCGCGAGCCACTGGACCGGTGGACGGCAGGCCGCGGAGCATCTGATCGCGTTGGGGCACGAGCGGTTCGCCGTCGTCGCGGGCACCCCGCGGCACCAGTACAGCCAGGCCCGGGTCGACGGATTCCGCTCGGCGCTCGCCGCCCGCGGGTTGGGCGGCGACACGCTCGCGGTGGGCTACGGCGACTGGCGCCGCACCGAGGCGACCGCGGCGGCGCGGGTGCTGCTCGACCAGCCGGACCGGCCGAGCGCGATCTTCGCCTGTTCCGACCGGATGGCGCTCGGCGTCTTCGACGCGGCCGCCGAACGCGGCCTGCGGATCCCGCGCGATCTGAGCGTCGTCGGGTTCGACGACCTTCCCGAAGCGCGCTGGCTCAGCCCGGGCCTGACCACCGTGCGCCAACCCGTGCGCGAGATGGCCGAACTGGCCGCTCGCACCCTGCTGCGCCTGATCGCCGGGGAGCGGCTCCAGGTCCCCCGCGTCGAACTGCAGACCCGGCTGATCGAACGCGGGAGCACCCGCGCCCGGTGACACCCGCTCCGATGAAAATTTCATGAAGGGCCCTGACCCGCGCGCCGCGCATCGCAGCATGCTTGCCACGCTCTCGAACCGGCTTCGTCCGCCCGCCTCGACTCCGCATTTCTTGACAGCTCTCGGCGCGTGGGTGCACCGTCTCCCCTCGCGACACCCCCGGGGTCTTCCTCGGTTTCCGGCCCACCCGCGAAGCCGAGTTGTTAACGCTAACAATTTCACTCGCCGAACTACCAGGAAGGCAACCGGTGAGACGACTTCCGTTCCACTCCACCGCAGCCCGGATCGGGCGGGCGCAGCGGCCCGGCCGACTGCGCACGCTCGGCCGGCTGACCGCCGCCACGGCCCTCGCCGTAGCGGCGCTGACCGGCTACACGATCACGGCCGGCCCGGCCCAGGCCGCGTCGCAGGGCCCGTGCGACATCTACGCATCCGCCGGCACGCCGTGCGTGGCGGCGCACTCGACCACCCGGGCGCTGTACGCGTCCTACAGCGGGAATCTCTACCAGGTGCGGCGCGCCTCGGACAACACGACCCTGAACATCGGCGTCACCTCGGCCGGCGGGTACGCCAACGCCGCCGCGCAGGACTCCTTCTGCGCCGGCACGAGCTGCGTGATCACAGAGATCTACGACCAGTCCGGGCGCGGCAACAACCTCACCGACGCCCCGGCCGGCGGCGCACAGCCCGGCCCGGACAAGCTCGCGGTGGCCAACGCCGCCCCCACCACCCTCGACGGCCACGAGGCGTACGGAGTCGCGATCATCCCGGGCACCGGCTACCGCGACGACGCCACCAACGGCATCGCCACCGGCGACAACCCCGAGTCCGAGTACGCGGTCCTCGACGGCCAGGACTACAACGGCGGCTGCTGCTTCGACTACGGCAACGCCGAGACGAACAACAACGATGACGGCAACGGCACCATGGAGGCCATCTACTTCGGCAACATCAAGGTCTGGGGCTACGGCGCAGGCAACGGCCCGTGGATCATGGCCGACATGGAGAACGGCCTGTACTCCGGAGCCAACGCCGGCTACAACGCCAACGACCCCACGACGAACTACCGCTACACCACCGCCATGGTCGAAGGCGGCGCCAACCAATGGGACATCCTCGGCGGCAACGCCCAGTCCGGCACCCTGGCCACCGACTACAGCGGCACCAGGCCCAACGTGTCCGGCTACAACCCCATGCACAAGCAGGGCGCGATCATCCTGGGCATCGGCGGCGACAACAGCGACGGAGTCGACGGCACCTTCTACGAGGGCGTCATGACCACCGGCTACGCCTCGGCCTCCACCGAAGCCGCCGTCCAAGCCAACATCGTCGCGGCCGGATACGGCGCCGGCGGCACGACCGGCGGTGGTGGCGGCACCACCGGCGAGATCCACGCGACCGCCTCAGGCCGGTGCCTGGACGACCCGAACGCCAGCACCACCGGCGGCACCCGGGTGCAGATCTACGACTGCTGGGGCGGAGCCAACCAGACCTGGACCCACACCTCCTCCGGGCAGTTGACCGTCACCGACAGCGGCACCACCGACTGCCTCGACGCCTACGGCAACGGCACCACCAACGGCACCAAGGTCGACATCTGGCCCTGCAACGGCCAGGCCAACCAGCAGTGGAACATCAACTCCAACGGCACCATCACCGGAGCCCAATCAGGCCTCTGCCTCGACGTCGAAGGCGGCGCCACCGCCAACGGCACACTCATCCAGCTCTACACCTGCTGGGGCGGAACCAACCAGCAGTGGTCGCTGAGCTGACGTCCTGAATCCAGCGACACCGGCTCACCACCTCCTGCCGTCCCGCCACGCTGCGCCGGGGCGGCAGGAGGCGTACCTGGCGGACGCTCGCGCCTCCTGTTACCTTTCCCGATTCCTCACGTCATAGGGGGTGAGCGCCGCGGACCCCGGTCCATGGCGCCGCCATCGACAGACACGCGGACGAGTGGGGAAAGCACCATGTTGAAGAGCCTGATGTACGTGACCGTCTATGTCAGCGACCAGGACAGGGCGCTGGAGTTCTACACCGAGAAGCTGGGGCTGAGTAAGCGGATCGACTACACCGGTGCCGACGGACGCTTCCTGACGGTCGCGCCCGGCGACGCGTCGGTGGAGATCATCCTGTGGCCGAGCGGTCCCGGGCAGCAGCGTCCCGAGGCCGATGCGGCGCGGCCGGGCGTGGTGCCCGGCTCGGTCTTCCTCGAGTCCGACGACCTGGCCAAGGACTTCGAGGCGTTCCGGTCACGAGGGGTGAGCTTCGTCCAGGACGGTCCGACGCCCTATCCCTTCGGCATCCTGCTCACGGCCCTCGATCCCGACGGCAACCGCGTCGAACTGCGTCAGCCGCGCCGAGGCGGGGGCACCGAGAGCTGATCAGGCTGCGATCCGGCGGGCGCCTGATGCCGGGCGGGCCTTGGGTGAAGGCCCGCCCGGCCCGAGTGTGAGCGCTCACTCAGGTCTTCGCTCAGTTCTGTACGTCCAGCGGAGTGTTCCGGTAGGCGGTGAAGTCTCCGCCGCCGAGGGTCGGGTCGAGCGCGTCGGCCGCGCGGTTGAGGCCCGCGACCGTCACTCCCGAAGTCCACTGACGCTGCGCGACCACCGTGTTCATCGCGTCGATGGCGGCGACGTAGTCGGCGTCGGTGAAGTCGCAGTGGCCGACGGCGTTCACGTACGTCTGGCGCAGCAGGCCGGAGTCGCCGGCCCGGGCGACGCGCTGGGCGTAGGTGGCCTCGAACTGGACCGGCGCGAGCTGGTCGGAGACCGTGTGCACGTCGAGTTCCGGGACCTGGAGGCGGCCGGTGTTGTCCGACGTGGCGCGGGTGCGGGCGAGCGAGTCGCCCTCGGACGCGTAGGTCTCGTGGTGGTCGAGCGTGGCAAGGTCGGCGTCGAGGTCGAGGCCCGAGGCCCGGTACAGGGCCTTGATCTGCGCGTAGTAGGGCGAAGCGCGGATCAGGGCACCGTAGTCGACACCGATGTTGGAGCCGCTGTCGCCGCCCTCGGCCAGCGAGATCATGTACCGGCCGGACTCGATGAAGGGCAGTTGGCCGCTGGTGAGCATCTGCTCTTCCTGGACCTCCTGACCCGCATAGTCCTGCGCGGCGGGCGGGGTCGCGCTCGTCGTCCAGTCCGACTCGTTGAGCAGCGCGGCGGCGAGCGCGACGCGGGCGCGGCCGGCCGCGGTGGACTGGGCGGCCGTGACGGCGTCACTCAGCTGCGTACCGGCCGCACTGCCGTCGGCCATCGACGCGTAGTCGCGGATCCGCACGCCTGACGCGCCCGGCAGCAGCTCGGTCATCGCGTACTCGGCGTTGAGCTGGAAGTCGTTGAGGTCGGTGCCGCCGGCGACCAGGCCACAGAAGGTGACCGCGCCCTGAACCCGCCCGTTCGCCTGCTGGTCGATCAGGCTATTGATCAGTCCGCCCATGGACACGCCGACGGCGAGGGTACGGTGCGGGCGCAGGCCGCTCGCCTGCAGGAAGGCGTCGAGCGTTTGGAACTGGTCGGCGGCGGCGGTGTCGAGCGCCCACCACGAGCCGTTCTCGTCATAGGAGGAACCGACGAGCGCGTAGCCCTGGGCGAGCAGCTGCACGGCGCTGCCCGCGGACGGGGCGTCCTGGGCCGCGAGCGGTCCGAAGCCGTGGCTGAAGAGCACCACGGTGCCGTTCCAGTTCGCCGGCACCTGCGCGATCCACTGGGCGCTGTCGGCCAAGGTGCCGCTGTAGCCGGTGGTCGCGGTGTCGGAGGCCGAGGCCGCCTGGGCGCCGGTCGCTCCGGCGCAGGCCAGCGCGCACGCGGATACGACTGTACTGAAGATTCTTGTCTTGCTTCGGTGCATGAGAGTTCTCCCTCATCTGGGGGATACGGGGATGGTCTGTCCTAGGGAGTGTCTTCAAAGGGGCGTCGGGTCAGGCCGCGGCGTCTGACGCGTGCGCTCGCAAGGCGCCGGGCCGCGCGCATACTCGGTCGTCTGTAAACGGTCCGGCAACGCCGCGAGCGTGCGTGGCAGGCGTCGCGGCCCCGACGAACCTTTGAAGACACGACCTAGGCGGCGAGGGCGGCGGGAACAGCTTCGAGCGTCTCCTGGCGGCTGCCCAGGCCGCGCACGAGCAGCACGGCGACGAGGGCTGCGATCAGAGCACTGACGCCGCAGACGACGAAGCCGATGCTGTAGCCCTGGCCGAGGGCGGCGACGGCGCTGGGCAGGCCCGCGGCGACGGGCGAGTGCGGCTCGGCGCCGCCGACGGCGACCACGGCGAGGGTTCCGCCCGCCTGGTTCACCGCGGTGACCGCCCCGAGCTGCTGCGCGCTCAGCCCGGCCGAGGCCAGCCGGCTGCTGAACGAGGCGGCGGCGTGGCCGAGGGCGATGGATCCGATGATGGCCGGGCCGAGGGTCTGGCCGAAGTCGCGCATCATGCTGGTCGCGCCGCTGGCCATGCCGGCCAGGCGCAGCGGCACGGTGTTCACGGCGGCCGCGGTGATGGCGTTGAGCGTGCCGGCGAAGCCGACGCCGACCAGGATGAACGGACCGAGCAGGGACGGGATCGTGGTGTCGGAGACCGGCAGGGCGGCGAGCCAGAAGTCCCCGATCGCCATCAGCACCAGCGAGCCGCCGAGCAGCAGCCGCGGGTCGACGCGTTGCAGCGCGCGCACCATGACCGGACCGAGCAACGGCGTCGCCCCGTTGAGCAGCAGGAACGGGACCGAGGTGCGCAGCGAGCTCTGTCCCTGCACCGCGCTCATCCGGATGCTGATGGAGTAGGCGGTGCCGAGGTAGGTGAACATGCCGACGAGGGCGACGGCCGCGGCGCCCGCGAAGGCGGGGTTGCGGAACAGGTCCAGGCGCAGCATCGGTGCCACCGCCCTGTGCTCGGCGAGCAGGAACAGCCCGAGGAAGACCGCCGCGGCCAGGAACCCGCCGATCACCGCTGGCGCGGACCAGCCGACGTTGCCGCCGTCGATCACGGCATAGAGCAGCGCGAACAGGCCCACCGCGAGCGTAATCTGGCCGCCCCAGTCCAGCGAGCGGCCTTCCGGCGCGCTCGAGTTCGCCGCCCGCAGCGACAGCAGGACGCTGAGTCCGCCGAGGATCGCCAGGACGGTGAACGCGTCCTGCCAGCTGCCGTAGGTGCCCGCCAGACCGCCGAGCAGCGGCGCGGCCATGGCCCCGACCGCGAGCGCGCCGGACCAGGAGGCGATGCCGCGGGCGCGGCCACGGCCTTGGCTCGTCCCGGCGGCGATCGCGGCCAAGGTGGTCGGGAACAGCGCGGCCGCGCCCAGTCCGGTCAGCGCCTGCCCGGCCCACAGCTGGTGCACGGCCCCGGCGGTGGCCGAGACGATCGCGCCGATGACGATGAACGTGCCGCCGAAGAGCAGGAGCCTGCGACGTCCGAACAGGTCGCCGAGCACGCCGAAGGTGAGTTCGAGTACCGCGGTGGGAAGCAGGAACGCGTCGGAGATCCAGGTCAGCTGGGTGCCGACGGGATGCAGGTCGGCCTGGAACAGGCCGTTGAGCGTGGCGGGCATCGCCAGCGCGATCTGCGCCACGCAGACCGCGAGGCACGCGGCCGCGAGCGTCCACCCGGTGAGGGTGTCGGGCGCGGAGGGGGCGGCAGAAGAGGATATCGGTGGTGTGCCGGGTGTTTCGGTGTGCTCTGATTCCACGGTGAATCTCCACTCCGAACAGGGACGGGGGTGTCTCTAGGCGTAGTGCCGGTAGAGCGCTTGGGCGACGCAGGCCGGCTTGGCCGAGCCGTCGCATTCGACGGTGAAGGCGAGTGCCATCTGCACCCCGCCCTTCACGTCCTCGACGCTCTCGACCCGCCCGAGCAGGCGGATCTTCGCGCCGACCTTGACCGGGCTGGGGAAGCGGACCTTCTCCAGCCCGTAGTTGATGCTCATCGCCACGCCGCGTACCTCGAGCAGCCGGTTGAACAGCGGGATGAGCAGCGAGAGGGTGAGGTATCCGTGCGCGATCGGGCCGCCGAACGGGCCGTCGGCCGCGCGCTGAGGGTCGGTGTGGATCCACTGGTGGTCGTCGGTGGCGTCGGCGAACAGGTTCACCCGCTCCTGCGTGACCGGGATCCAGTCGGTCGCGCCCAGATCGGCTCCGGACAGGTTCCTGAGTTCGTCGAGGCCGGTCGCGATCAGTGCCAAGGGAAGTACTCCCGCTTCTCTGTGTTCATGGCTTGCCGTGCTGCTCGCGCAACACGGATTTGAGGACCTTGCCCGCACCGCTGCGCGGCAGCGCCGTGGCGAAGACCACTGATTTCGGGACCTTGTACTTCGCGAGCTGCTGCGCCGCGAAGCCGATCAGTTCGGCGGCGAGTTCCTCCGCCTCGGCAGCGCCGCCGAGCCCCTGCGTGCTCCGCGCGACGACGACGGCCCGGCCGACCTCGCCCCAACGCTCGTCCGGCACACCGATCACCGCGCACTCGGCGACCGCGGGATGCCGGTAGAAGACCTCTTCGACCTCGGCAGGAGCGATGTTCTCCCCGCCGGAGATGATCAGATCCTTGAGCCGGTCGACGATGCGCACGTAGCCGTCCGCGTCGGCGACGGCCAGGTCGCCGGTGCGCAGCCAGCCGTCGTCGCCCAGCGCCTGCGCGGTCTCCTGGGGTCGGCCCCAGTACCCGAGCATCACGTTCGGGCCCCGCACCCGCAGCTCCCCCGCGTCCGCTTCCGCGTCTCCGCTGGCGGCTGCGTCCGTGTCCGCGCCCGCACCGACCAGCCGCACGTCGGTGAAGAAGTGCGGCACCCCGGCGCTGCCGGCCTTGCTCACCGCGTGCTGCGCGTCGAGCAACAGCGTGCCGGGCGACGCCTCGGTCAGGCCGTAGCCCTGGACGAATCCGAGCCCACGCGCCAGATACCGGTCGATCAGCGTACGCGGAACGGGCGCACCACCACACATCAGCGTACGAATGCTTCCGAGATCCGCGTCCGCGAAGCCCGGCGCGTCGGCGAGCCGCTGGTACATCGCGGGCACGCCGAACAGCAGCGTCACTCCGTGGCGGGCGATCAGTTCCAACGCCCGCTGCTCGTCGAAGGTCTCCTCGAGCACGACCGTGCCGCCCTTGAGCAGCGTGGGCAGGCAGGTCATGCCGAGCGCCGCGGTGTGGAACAGCGGTGCGCTGACCAGCGTCACCTCGTCGTGCGCGAGATCGGTGTCGACCACCACGTTGATCGCGTTCCAGATCAGGTTGCCGTGACTGAGCACGACCCCCTTCGGCCGTCCGGTGGTGCCCGAGGTGTAGAGGATCATGCAGGGGTCGTCCAGGCCCACCGGTTCGTCGAACTCTGCTTCGTCGATCACGCTCGCCGCGGCGGGAATCAGGTGCATCGCATGCTCGACTTCGGCGGCGGCGGCGCGGGCCGCGTCGGCGTAGCCCTCGGTGTATACCAGTACCGCGCTACCGCTGTCTGTCAGACAGTAAGCGAGCTCGGCCGTAGCCAACCGCGTGTTCAGCGGAACGAGCACCGCGCCGAGCATGCCCGCGGCGAACAGCGTCTCCAGATACGCCGGGTGGTTCGGACCCAGGTAGGCGACGCGATCACCACGCCTCAGTCCAGCCGCGTGCAGCTGCGCGGCGCGGCCCAGGGTGCGCGCGTGCAGCTCCCGATAGCCGTGGCGCTGCTCCCGGTGGATCACGGCGGTGGCCTGCGGACTCTTGCGGGCGCGCCGCGCGGTCCACGAGCCGAGGCCCTGGTTTCGCATCGTCGATGGCTCCTTTGCGCATCGTCGCGGGATCGAAGCTGAGGTCCTGGGACAGGCAGGGGTTCCTACAGCCCCAGCAGCCGAGCCGCGTTCCCCTTGAGGATCTTGGGGCGCACCTCGTCCTTGATCGGCAGCTTGGCGAAGTCTGCCAGCCACCGCTCCGGAGTCAACAGGGGATAGTCGGTGCCGAACAACACCTTGTCTTTCAGCAAGGTATTGGCGTACTGGACGAGCTGCGGCGGGAAGTACTTCGGCGACCAGCCGCTCAGGTCGATGTGGACCTGCGGCTTGTGCGTCGCCACCGCCAGCGCCTCGTCCTGCCAGGGGAACGAGGGGTGCGCCAGGATGATCGGCATGCCGGGGAAGTCGGCGGCGACGTCGTCGACGTACATCGGGTTCGAGTACTTCAGCCGGATCCCGCCGCCGCCCGGCGCGCCGGCGCCGATCCCGGTCTGGCCGGTGTGGAACACGGCGATCGCGCCGCACTCCTCGATCGCCGCGTACAGCGGGTAGGCCGCGCGGTCGTTGGGGTAGAAGGCCTGGACGTTCGGGTGGAACTTGAAGCCGCGCACCCCGTGCCGCTCCACGAGTTCGCGCACCCGGCGCGCCCCCGCTCGGCCCTTGGCCGGGTCGATCGAGGCGAAGGGGATGATCGCGTCCGGGTAGCGGCGCGCCGCCTCGGCGATCTCCTCGTTCGGCACGGCCGGGACGCCTGTTGCGGCCTCGGCGTCCACGGTGAACACCACCGCCGCCATCTTCAGACCGCGGTAGTACGCGCCGATCTCGTCCAAGGTCGGCTTACGGTGTGCGCCGTCCACCTTGAAGTACGTGCTCGAAGCCTCCTCCAGTTCGCGCGAGAGCGAGCCGGAGCCCGAGTTCGAGACCTCGGCGTGGGTGTGCATGTCGATCGCAACCAGACTATCGAGATCAAGCTCTGTAATTTCTGTCACTGCCCTTCCCCCGGCGCGGGCATCCCGACCGTCTCCGGCGCGCGCCCGAGGGTCGCGGGCCAGGCGGCGGCGATCGCCTCCGCGCTCCAACCACCGTCGGCGTACTCGACCGCGACCTCCTGCGGGTGCGACCACAGCGCCAGCCTGTCCCCGCCGATCCCGATCGCCTGGCCGGTCACGCCGGCCGACTCGGCCGAGGCGAGATAGACCACGAGCCCTGCGACGTCCTCGACGGTGCCGAAGCCCTCGCCCTTGCGCAGCTCGTCCGGCAGCGCCACCCCGTCGCGCTCGAGCGCCTCGACGTGCGGGGCGAAGAACGGGATCGTCCTGGTCATCGCCGTCGCCGCCACTGGGATCAGGGCATTGACGGTGATCTCGGCGCGGGCCAGCTCCATCGCCCAGGTGCGCATCATCCCGACGATGCCCGCCTTCGCCGCGGCGTAGTTGGTCTGCCCGAAGTTCCCGCGCTGCCCGGTCGGCGAGCCGGCCACGATGACCCGCCCGCCCCGGCCCGCGGCCCGCATCGCGACCGCCGCGGCGCGCACGCAGGTGAAGGTGCCGCGCAGGTGCACGTTGACGACGGTGTCGAAGTCCTCGTCGGACATCTTCCACAGCACTGTGTCGCGCAGCACGCCCGCGTTGGTCACCATCACGTCGATCCCGCCGAACTCCGCGACCGCCGCGTGCACCAGTGCATCGGCCGTCTCGCTCGGCCCGACCGGGCCGGCCAACGCCAGCGCCCGGCCGCCGGCCTCGCGCACCAGCTTGGCCGCGGCCTCGGCCGCCTCGGCGTCCACGTCGTTGACGACCACGGCGGCTCCGTGCGCGGCCAGGGCCCTGGCATAGGCCAGGCCGAGACCCCGGCCCGCGCCGGTGACCACGGCCGTGCGCCCGGACAGATCGACGGCATGCACCATCAGGCACCTTCCTCCCTCGTGCGCCGGGCGGCCCGCCCGGTGCGGAGAACATTAGGCAGATTCGCTGCTGCCGTCAACGATCGGCCAAATAATGCCGCTGACGAGGCGCTACCCACGTCTCAGGTCGGGTATCGTGACCGCCGTGCAGAGGAATCCGGAGAGCGACGGCGGCGAACACGGGTCCGAGGACGGCGCGGTCCGCCCCCAGACGCTCATGCTCAACATGCTCGGCCGCTACGTGCTGGGCCGTCAGGTGGCCGTGTCCGCGGCCAGCGTCATCGAGGTCTTCGCCCGCGTGAACGTGGGCGAGCACGCCGCGCGCTCCACCCTGGCCCGCATGGTCAACCGCGGCATGCTCACCCGCCAGCGCCACGGCCGCGCCATGTACTTCGGCCTGACCGCCCAGGCCGAGCGGATCCTGCGCGACGGCGAGGACCGGATCTGGCGCCGCGGCGCGGTCAACCGCGACTGGGACGGGTACTGGACCCTGCTCGGCTTCTCCCTGCCCGAGTCCTGGCAGCGCCAGCGCCACGAGCTGCGCTCCCAGCTGACCTGGGCCGGCTTCGGCCCCCTGTTCAACGGCCTGTGGATCGCCCCCGGCAAGCTCGACGTCACCGACCTCGTCGGCAGCCTCGGCCTCGAATCGCACGTGAAGGCGTTCTACGCGCAGTCCGTGCCCGGCACCGACGCGGCCAAGATGGTCCAGGAGACCTGGGACCTCGACGCCGTCGCCACCCGCTACCGCAGCTTCCTGACCCGCTGGCACGACCCGGACACTCCCCCACGCCATGGCGACCCGCTCGCCGTCAAACTCCTGCTGGCCTGCGACTGGCTCCAGGTCATCCGCGCCGACCCGCGCCTGCCCTCGGCCCACCTGCCCGCCGACTGGCCCGCGGCCGAGGCCGAGGCCCTGTTCGTCCGCGTGGACAAGGATGTGGACGAAGCCGCCCACGCCATCGCGCAAGAGATCCTCGACCTGCGTCCGTCGGCGGGCGAGCGGAGTTAGCCGCGCCGACTCCCGTCGGCGCAGAACTTCCGCCCCTGTGACAATCGGTCTGTGACGATCAGTCAAGGCGGTCGTAACACCGACACCGCCGACACAGCCAGGAGTCTCGCCGTGCCCACAAAGCCCGAACCTGCCGTCCTGCACACCGCGCAGGGCGATCTGCACGCCCTGATCCACCACCCCGACGCGGACGCCGCAAGCACTCGTACGGCTTCCGCCGAGGGCCTGCGCCCGGGCATCGTGCTCGTCGACGGCTCCGGCGACGGCACCGCGGACGGCTGGGGACGGTGGCCGGATGCGATCGCCGCGTGCGGCGCCGTGGTGCTCAGCCACGACAAGCCCGGCTGCGGCGACTCGCCCGGTGACTGGCGGACGCAGGACTTCGACGATCGCGCCGCCGAGTCGCTCGCGGCACTCGAACTGCTGCGCAAGCAGCCCGGCGTCGATCCGGAGCGGGTCGGCCTGCTCGGCATCAGCCAAGGCGGCTGGATCTGCCAGCAGGCGGCGGCGGTCGGCGGCGCCGCGGTCGCCTTCATCGTCACGATCTCCGGGCCCGGAGAAACCGCGCTGCAGCAGGAGCGCCACCGCATCGGCGAGGCGCTCGAGCACGACGCCGAGGCCATGGCCTGGGTCGACGAGCGGGCCAGGCGCCTGGTGGCCGGCGAAGCCCCGGAGCGCATCCTGGCCGACCAGCTCCTGTATGCCGACCGGCCGTGGTTCACCACCGCGACCGAATACGCCTACGAGACGGCGGACCTGCTCGCGTTCGCCGGCCGGATCGCGCGCTTCGATCCGGCCGAGGTGCTTCCCCGCGTCCACTGCCCGGTCTTCGCCGCGTTCGGCGGCGCGGACGACATGGTGCCGGTCCACAGCAGCGTCGCCGTCTACGCCCAGCGGCTGCCGCAGGACCCGCGCCACGCCCTCGTCGTCTATTCCCGCGCGGATCACAACCTCTTCGTCGAAGCACGCGACGAGCACGTCCCGCTGGCCGGGCAACTCGCCCCGGGATTCTTCCCGATGCTCGCCGACTGGCTGGCCACCGCCATCTGACGACGCCGGCGGAGCTCGATCAGACCTCGATGACGTACCAGGTGCTCGGGTCTTCGAACTGCATCCACATCCGGCCGTCGCGGCACACCGTGCGCTTCGCCCAAACCCGCGGTCGGCTTCCGTCCGGCAGCAGCAACGGCGACTCGCCGGTCGCCTCGATGGGGCCGCCGTCGGTGTGCGCCAGCGTGACCGTGTAGTGGCCGGGCGTCTTGGTCCGGCCGCCCGCGCTGGCGACGAAGGCGAGCGTGCCGCCGTCGACCATGATGCCGGTGGCGAAGTCGACGGGCGTGCGGCGTACGCAACGCACACCCTTCTTGTCGATCTCCACAAGAGGGAACCCGGTGTAGGGGTACGCCCACGTGTACTCGCGTCCGACGTTCAGCACGTAGCAGTCCACCCAACTGCGCGGCCCCGACCGGTCGGACAGGGCATACCAGGCCGGTTCCCCGGCCGAGGTCCACCGGATGAGCCCGGGCGTCGACATCGTCGCCCGGTGCTGCGGCCGAGAGCCATCGGCGAGACGGGCGCGCCTGCCCGGCAGAAGCGCGCAGATCGAAGCCTCGTCGAAGTACCCGATCCAGATGTCGCCCGCGGCGTCGGTCATCAGGTCTTCGATGCCGTCGCCGGCGTGGAAGGTGCACGTGGTGCCGCCGTCGGCCCCGATCACCCGCGCATTGTGCGGGATCTCGGCCTCCAACTCCTCGAACGTCCTCGCCGCGGGCCCGGACGGCATCGTGCAGCGTGCGGCGGCCAGAACGAAGCCGTCCCCGAGCGTGTCGATCTTCGGAAAGCGCAGGTCGAGCCCGTGGATCTCGACCTCGTACCGATCACCGCCATCGATCACGACGGCAGTCGCATCGTAAGGCGCTGTCAAAGGGACTCGCTGCGCGCACGTCGCATCGGGATCGACGAGCAAGGCGACGATGCGCCCCTGCGCGTCGATGGTGGAAGTCGCGACCTGCCGGCCGGAATAGCGCTCAGGCAGCGCACCCCAGACCCGCAGTCCTGCCACGTGCCCGTTCACCGGGCGGGATGGATGTCCGTTCCTTCATACATACCGCGATCATCGCGGACCGGCGAGCCCTCCGCAAGCCGATAACAGGATGCCGCACACATCGAGGGCTGACTCTCGGGTCACGTCAGGCGACCTTGGCGCTGCCCTCCCGATAGACCTTCGCCGAGGTGATCAGTCCGTCGCGGAGCCGGAAGAACGCCGCGATCGAATACGAGCGCTGCTCCTGTTCGAACAGCAGCGTCTCCGTCATCTGACATGCTGCCCGACAGTCCTGCGCGACCAGGTTCTCGACGGCCAGGTTCGGCCGCAGCCCGTCGATCGCCCCTCCGAAGAAACTCCTCAGTTCGCCCAGGCCGCGTACGACCGTTTCGCCGGTGATCCAGAGCGCGTCCTCAGCGAATCCCGCCATGAGCCTTTCGAGGTCGCCGTCGTTGAACGCCTCGACATGTTCCCGCACTGCCGCAGAAGTCTGATCGTCGGTCATTCCTCGAGCCTAGGAGACCACGGCTGCCGCGCATACACTCGGCGCATGCCGGTTGACGCGGAGGCTCTGGAGATCGCTCTCGCTGCTACTGCCGCGGACCATGGACCTGGCGTATTCGGCCTGGTGACCGAGGGCGGTCAGCCGGTGTTCAGCGGTTCGGCCGGTTCCGCGGACCTCGATGATCCTCGTCCGATCGAGGCCCGCGACCGTTTCAGGATCGGCAGCGTGACCAAGATGTACACCGCCACCCTCGTGTCGCAGGTGGTGGCCGACGGGCTGCTGGCGTTCGACGACACGGTGGAGAAACTCCTGCCCGGCCTCGTGCCCGAAGGCTCCGACATCACCGTCGAAATGCTGCTGCGACTGCGATCAGGGTTACCGGACTACATGGCCGCCTTGTTCGGGGATTCGCTGACCGACCTGTCCCCGCTGGAGACCTACTGGTCTCCGCGGCATCTGGTGACCGCGGCGCTGGCGTCGAGCGGCCGCCTTCCGCCGAACCGGCAGTACCGCTACTCCAACACCGACTACATCCTGCTCGGGATGATGGTCGAGCAGGCCACCGGCGAGCGTATCGACGCACAGATGTGGCAGCGCATCTTCAAGCCGTTGAACCTGGCGGATACGACGCTTCCCACGGTCGACCCGTACCTGCGCGGTCCGCACGCCAGAGGCTACCTGCGCACCTCTCCGAGCGCCCCCTACACGGAAATCACCTCGATGAGCCCGTCGGAGGGGTGGACTGCCGGCGCGATCGTATCCACTGCCTCAGACATCGCCGCGTTCCTCGACGGGCTCTTCGGCGGCGCTCTGCTGCCGGACCGGTACCTGGCCCGCATGATCGAACCGACCGAGCAGCTCGATCGGCACCGCAGCCGGGGTCTCGGGGTGGTCCGTCTCGACTTCGGGACCGGGAACGTGGCCTACGGTCATCACGGCGGCTCACCCGGGTTTACGACATTCGTGGCTCGAACCGAGACAGGACGATGCATCGTGCTGTGGCAGAACGGTTTGGACCTGCACGACCCGCTGTCCTCGGACACCGCATTCATCCAGGCCGCGCTCCGCGGATGACTTATTAGTCCGGCGATCGACCGCGACCTCTCCGGTGGCCGACAGGCGGCGGTTGCGGGCGCCCGGAACAAACGCCCGGAACAAACCACGTGCTCTGCCATGTCACCGACTGTCACACTGCCCCGATGAGCCGAATCACCGATGTCATCATCGTCTCCCCTTCCGAGGGCGACGCCATGGATCCACTGACCCGCCTTGACGAGAGCCGCGCCTGGTACGGCTATTTCAACCTCGTCGGCGAACGCCTTTGGGAGACTTCCGGCAAATCCACGTGCTGCAAGGTATGGGTCGGAGCGTTCAACCATCTGGAGCGCTCGGCACTGCTCGCCGATCTGGCGGCGCTGCCCTGGTGGGACCCACAGGGGGTGCAGGTCCTGATCCATGACGAGGAGGACTCGTGCGCCGGCCTCTGGATGTTCGTCGGCGGAGACCTGGTCGAGGTGCCGCTGCCGATGAGATTCCGCAGTCGGGCCCCGGGCGGCCTTGAGTACGGACTGCTCCAGCCGGTTCCGGAGGGGCCGGGGGCCGACTGACGGCGATCCCGCATACTGAGCAGATCTTGCCACGGGCCTGATTCTCCATTAGACAACGTCGGAGCAATGACAACGCTGTCATCCAGGAGGCGTCATGCACCCACCCCTGTTCCCC
>NZ_JAGSOG010000280.1 GCF_018139695.1 Actinospica durhamensis
AACAACGACAAGACCACGAACACCACCACCCCCCAAGGCACCGGACGCGACGCACCCCTCATGCCCCGCCCACGCGCCGAGAAGGCCGACGCGGAGATCTGATTCCTTCGAAGGGGGGGTGACGTCATGGTGGACATCAGTACGACCAGTACCGGCAGCGCGGGCATTGCGGGCAGCGCAACGGCGCAAGCGGGGCCGGCCGCGGTGCCGGACGAGGCCGCGCGCGGCTCGCGTATCGGGTCGGCGGCGCTGCGGGGCCTGCTCGCCGTGGCGCGCTGTCCGGCGGTCTGGCTCTGCCTCGTCGCCGCGTTCTTCTACAGCGCGCTGGCCGTGGACCGAATAGACCAGCACCTAGCCGGCAGCTACGACTTCGGCGTCATATTCCAGGTCATACACGGCTGGGCGTTCCACTTCTACCCGAGCGAGCCGCTGCAGGGTGCGGGGCAGAGCGAATGGGGCGACCACTTCTCCCCGATGCTGATCCTGCTCGCCCCGCTGCTGTGGCTGCACGACGCGCCGAGTTCGCTGGCCGTCGCGCAGGCCTTCGTGATCTGCGCGGCCGGGCTGCCGGTCTACTTCGCGGTGCGCCGGCTGCACGGGACCACCGCCGCGACCCTGGCCTGCGTGTTCTTCCTCACCTGTATGGAAGTGCAGACCGCGATCGGGTTCGACATCCACGAGAACATGTTCGAGCCGCTGCTGATCGGCTGGGCCATCGAACGCGCGCTGGCCGGGCGCTGGACCGCGGCGTCGATCCTGATGGGCCTGAACGTCCTGTGCTACGAGGACATGGGCGTGATGGTGTTCCTGTTCGGGCTGTGGGCCGCCTGGCACCGCCGTTGGCGCCACGCCGCCGTGCTCATGGTCCTCGGCCCGGTCATGGTGCTGCTGTTCACCCAGGTGATCCTGCCGGACTGGGGGAGGGACGTGGCCAACTGGCAGCTGCGGCACTTCGACTACGGCCCGACCCTGCACGCCTCCTCGACCTTCCAGGCGTTCCTGCACGCGCTCGAACACCCGCACCACCTGTTCCGGTTGATGATCAGCAACCGGGTCAAGCGCGGCACCTGGCTCTTCCTGCTGCTGCCGGTGTTCTTCGTCTGCCTGGCCTCGCCGATCACCTATCTCGGCAGCACCACCGTCGTACTGCTGATGGCCTCGGACAACGTCACGCACTGGGCCTGGAACTACCACTTCTATCTCCAGGTCGCGCCGATCATCGTCATCGGGGCCTTCGACGGGGCGCGCCGGATCGGGCTGCTCGGCCGACTCCTGTGGCGCCGGACCGGGCGCCCCCTGCCGGCGGGCCTGTCCCGGCTGCGCTCGCCGCGGGTGCACCGCGGCGTGGTGGTCGCCTTCGCCCTGGCCGCGCTGGGGACCTCGGCGGCCATGCAGCTGCAGCCGCAGAACCGGGCGCGGCTCGCGGCCTGGGAGTACCTGGACGGGAAACTGGTGCGTCCGGCCGCGCTGGTGCGGGACATCGACGCGGTGGCCGCGCATGTTCCGTCCGGTCAGAACGTGTACGTCTCCAACGACCTCGGCACCGTGCTCGTGGCCAGGGACACCGACTGGATCTCACCTGGCGAGGCCACGTACGTGTTCTTCGACACGGCCACGGGGTGGACCCCGCCCGGGTACGAGCAGCGGCTGCAGGGCCTTGGCTTCCATCTCGTCTACCGCCAGGGGCAGGTCTATCTGATGGAGCGTTGAGCGCGCCCGCCGCGCGCTGGGCGGGAAACGCCGCGTCCCGCGACTCCGGGGTCTCCGGAGCCGCGGGACGCGGCGTTCACCGTCCTCGGGACTGGGACTACGGCAGCGAGGCCACGCCCTTGGCCAGGAAGCGGTGTCCCGCCACCTTCTCGGACACGCCGGAGCGGTCCAGGTACGGGGTGATGCCGCCGAGGTGGAACGGCCAGCCGGCGCCCAGGATCATGCACAGGTCGATGTCCTCGGCCGCCGCGACGACGCCCTCGGCCAGCATCAGGTCGATCTCCTCGGCCAGCGCCTCGACCGCGCGGGCGAGCACCTGCTCCGGCGTGGACGGACGGTCGCCGACCTCGAACAGCGTCTCGAGCTCGGGGTCGACCACGCGCACGCCGTCCACCCACTGGTAGATCCCGCGCTTGTGGGCCTCCACCAGGCGCCGGACGTTCTCCGAGACCGGGAAGCGGTCGGGGAACGAGGCGTGCAGGGTCTCGGCCACGTGCAGGCCGACCGCCGGGCCGACCAGTTCGAGCAGCTCGAACGGGGACATCGGCAGGCCCAGCGGGTCCAGTGCGCGGTCGGCCGTCTCCACCGGGGTGCCCTCGTCCAGGACCTGGTTGACCACGCCCATGAACCGGGTCAGGATCCGGTTGACCACGAACGCCGGGGCGTCCTTGACCAGCACGCAGTTCTTCTTCAGGTTCTTGCCCACCACGAAGGCCGTGGCCAGGGTCGCGTCGTCGGTCTTCTCCGCGCGCACGACCTCGAGCAGCGGCAGCACCGCGACCGGGTTGAAGAAGTGGAAGCCCACCACCCGCTCCGGGTGCTCGAGCTTCGAGGCCATCTCGGTCACCGAAAGGGACGAGGTGTTGGTGGCCAGCACGCAGTCCGGCCGCACCACGGCCTCGACCTCGGCGAACACCTGCTGCTTGACCGACATCTCCTCGAACACGGCCTCGATCACGAAGTCCGCGTCGGCGAAGGCGTCCTTGGTCAGCGAGCCGGTCACCAGGGCCTTGAGCCGGTTGAGCTTGTCCGAGTTCAGCCGGCCCTTGAGCGCCTGGAAGTCGAGCTGTTCGTGGACGTACTTGACGCCCTTGTCCACCCGCTCCTGGTCGATGTCGGTGAGCACCACCGGCACCGCCAGCCGCTGCACGAACAGCGTCGCGAGCTGAGAGGCCATCAGGCCGGCGCCGACCACGCCCACCTTGGTCACCGGCTTGGCCAGCGACTTGTCCGGCGCGCCGACCGGGCGCTTGGCCCGCTTCTGCACCAGGTTGAAGGAGTAGACGCCGGAACGCAGCTCCTCGCTCATGATCCGGTCGGCCAGCGCGTCGTCCTCGGCGTCGAAGCCCTCGTCGCGCGAGGCGGTGCGGGCCTTGCCGATCAGCTCGAGCGCCAGGTACGGCGCGGGGGTGGCGCCGTGCACGCGGCTGTCGGCGATCTGCTTGCCGCGCTCGAGCGCCGCGGTCCACTCGGCCTCGTCGTAGGTGCGGCGTTCGACCACGATCTCGCCCTTGACCACGGCCGCGGCCCAGGCGAGCGACTCCTCGAGGAAGTCGGCCGGCTCGAAGATCGCGTCCGCGATGCCGAGCTCGTAGACCTGCTTGGCCTTGAGCTGGCGGTTCTGCGAGAGCGGGTTGTCCAGGATGACCGTGACCGCCTTGTCCGGCCCGATCAGCCGCGGCAGCAGCTGCGTGCCGCCCCAGCCGGGGACCAGGCCGAGGAAGACCTCGGGCAGCGAGAACGCGGGCACCCCGGAGCTGACGGTGCGGTAGGTGCAGTGCAGCGCGATCTCCACGCCGCCGCCCATGGCCGCGCCGTTGACGAAGGCGAAGGTGCGCACCGGCAGCTCGCCGAGCCGGCGGAACACGTCGTGGCCCTGCTTGCCGGTGGCCCTGGCCAGTTCCGCGGACTCGGCCGCGGCCACCGCCTTCAGGTCCGCGCCGACGGCGAAGATGAACGGCTTGCCGGTCACGCCCGCCGCGACGATCGCGCCGGAGGCGGCCAGCTCGGCCACCTGGTCCAGCGCGGCGTCGATGTTCGCCAGGCCGCGCGGGCCGAAGGTGGTCGGCTTGGTGTGGTCGAAGCCGTTGTCGAGGGTCACCAGCGCGAAGCGGCCGGCGCCGCCGGGCAGGTCGAGCACGCGCACCGGGGCGTGCGTGACGACCTCGTCCGGGAAGGCCGCGGCGGCCCGCTCGATCAGGTCCTGTCGGGAAGACGCAGTGCTCACTTGCCGTACTCCTCGTGGTGCGGGTTCTCCCAGATCACGGTGCCGCCCATGCCGAGGCCGACGCACATCGAGGTCAGGCCGTAGCGGACCTCGGGGTGTTCGGCGAAGTGGTGGGACAGCTGGGTCATCAGGCGTACGCCCGAGGAGGCCAGCGGGTGGCCGATGGCGATGGCGCCGCCCCAGGGGTTCACACGCGGGTCGTCGTCGGCGATGCCGTAGTGGTCGAGCAGCGCGAGCACCTGGACCGCGAAGGCCTCGTTGAGCTCGAACAGCCCGATCTGATCGATGCTCAGACCGGCCAGGGCCAGCGCCTTCTCGGTGGCCGGGATCGGGCCGAAGCCCATGACCTCGGGCTCCACTCCGGCGAAGGAGTAGGACACCAGGCGCATCCCGACCGGCAGGCCGAGCTCGTGCGCGACCTCCTCGGCCGCGATGATCGCGGCGGTGGCGCCGTCGTTCAGGCCCGCCGAGTTGCCGGCGGTGACCCGGCCGCGCACCCGGAACGGGGTCTTGAGCGCGGCCAGCGCCTCGAGCGTGGTGCCCGGGCGGGGCGGCTCGTCGGCGGTGGCCAGGCCCCAGCCGGGGCCGGCCTGGGACTCGAGCCCGCCGCGGATCGCGACCGAGACGAGGTCCTGCTGGATCTTGCCGTCGGCCAGGGCCTTGGCGTACTTCTCCTGGGAGGCGGCGGCGTAGGCGTCGGCGCGCTCCTTGGTCAGCTGCGGGAACCGGTCGTGCAGGTTCTCCGCGGTCATGCCCATGGACAGGGCGGACTCGTCGACCAGGCGCTCGCTCAGGATGCGCGGGTTCGGGTCCACGCCCTCGCCCATCGGGTGGCGGCCCATGTGCTCGACGCCGCCGGCCAGCGCCACGTCCACCGCGCCGAGCGCGATGGAGCCGGCGACGTTGGTCACGGCGGTCATCGCGCCCGCGCACATCCGGTCGATCGAGTAGCCGGGCACCGAGGTGGGCAGTCCGGCCAGCAGCGACGCGGTGCGTCCGAGGGTCAGGCCCTGGTCGCCGAGCTGCGTGGTCGCCGCGAGGGCCACCTCGCCGATCCGCTCCGGGGGCAGTGAGGGGTGCCGCCGCACGAGCTCCCGGAGGCACTTGATGATCAGGTCGTCGGCTCGGGTCTCGGCGTAGATGCCCTTGGGGCCGGCCTTGCCGAACGGGGTACGGACGCCGTCCACGAAGACGACGTCGCGCGCGGTACGAGGCACGGTGGCACTCCTAGCGTGAAGCGATGACAGGTGCTCTGCGGTCATGCTACTCGCCAGTAAGTTAGTTCGGTACCGGGGTGTGGGAGTGAGCTGAAGCCCGCCTCCGGCGCGTCAGTTCGCCCCGGCCTTCAGGTTCGCCACGATGCTCGCGGCCCGCTGCGCGGCGAAGGTGTCGCTGCCCGAGGTGGCCGAACTGAGCACGCTGACCACGGAGTGGTTCACCCGCACCGCGACGAGGGTGGTGAAGCCCACCCAGGAGGTGTCGTGCAGCGCGATGGTGACGCTGCCGTCGCCGGGCGTGCTCGCGGTGGACACCACGACCTTCACGGTGCTGTGGGTCTGCGTGTCGCTGAAGGACGGGCAGCGGGTGGCGATCTTCGACAGCGCGGTCATCACGTCCTGCGAGCTCGTGCCCTGATACGTGTCGATCTCCTGGGCGAACTCCTCGGAGTCGCCCTTGTCGATGTAGTCGCTCTGCGCGAACGAGACCGCGCTGAACCCGGCCAGGCTGATCCAGCCGGTCGCGTCCAGGGCTGAGCAGGCGGGTGCGGCCGCGGTGGCCGAGGGGTCCTGGAAGGACTCGCCGGTGTCCACGGTGCCGGTGGAGTCGAGTGCGTAGCCCGAGGGCAGTCCCGAGGTGAGCAGGTCGCCCTTGAGCAGGGTGCCGGTGGGCAGGCCGGAGTCGGGGTTCGCGCTGGTGGACGCGGCGGAGGCGCCGCCGCCGACCGGGTCGGCCCCGCCGGAGCTCGCGCCCGTGCACGCGGCGAGGGAGAGCGGCAGGACGGCGAGGGCGAGCAGGCCGGAGACCGACCGGCTGGATATGCGGGCGTGCATGGGCTCAGGTCTGCTTTCTCGGGGTCGGGCGGCGGCTCGGGATCGGCGGCGGTGTGAGTCGAGCGCTACCAAGATGCCAGATGTTCACCCGAAGCCTGTGTGATTGTCTACCGACACGCTCACAGGACGTGTGCCGCCGCCCGGCGCAGCGCGGCCGCCAGCACGTGCCCGGTCAGCTCCACCTGCCAGGGCCGTGCGCCGCCGTTGCGCAGGTACCCGGCGACGACCTCGTCGTCCAGGTCGGCCGGCGGGGCCCAGCACAGCCGGCGCACCAGGTCCGGCAGCAGCAGGTTCTCGGTGGGCACGCGGTGCTCGTCCGCGATCGCGGTCACGGCCGGGCGCGCGACGGCCAGGCGGGCCGCGGCCTCGGGGTCGCTGCGTTCCCAGGACTTGGCCGGCGGCGGCGCGTCCGAGCGCGGCGGGTGGTGCGGCAGCTCGCGCTCCGGCAGCGCCAGCGCGGTCTCGAGCGCGGCGAAGTAGCTCACCGCGTCGGCCGAACGGGTCCGGCCGCTGTAGCCCGGCAGCGCCCGCAGCAGGTGCACCGTCTTGGGCAGCTTGGTCGCCGCCTCGATGATCGCGGCGTCCGGCAGCACCCGGCCCGGCGCCATGTCCCGGCGGCGGGCGAGCTCGTCCCGGCGCAGCCACAGCGCCCGGACCACGGCCAGGTTGCGGGCCTTGCGCACCCGGTGCACGCCCGAGGTGCGCCGCCACGGCTCGGCCCGCGGCTCGGCCGGCGGCGCCGTGCGCACCGCCTCGAACTCCTGGCGCGCCCACTCCAGCTTGCCCTGCGCCACCAGCTCCGCGTTCACCGCGTCGCGCAGGTCCACCAGCAGTTCCACGTCCAGCGCCGCGTAGGTCAGCCACGGCACCGGCAGCGGCCGGGTGGACCAGTCGTCCGCGGAGTGGCCCTTCTCCAGGTGGTAGCCGAGCAGCTCCTCGATCATCGGGCCGAGTCCCACCCGCGGGTATCCGGCGAGGCGGCCGCCGAGCTCGGTGTCGAACAGCGCGGACGGCGTGAAGTGCAGCTCGCGCAGGCAGGGCAGGTCCTGGCTGGCCGCGTGCAGCACCCACTCCGTATCGCCGAGCGCGGAGGCGAGCCCGCTCAGGTCGGGCACCGCGATCGGGTCGATCAGGGCGGTGCCCGCGCCGGCCCGCCGCAGCTGCACCAGGTAGGCGCGCTGGCCGTAGCGGAAGCCGGAGGCCCGCTCGGCGTCCACCGCGACCGGCCCGCTGCCCGCGGCGAACCGCGCGACCGCCTCGGCCAGCCCCGCCGCGTCCGCGATCACCTCGGGTACGCCCTCGCGCGGGGTCAGCAGCGGCTTCGCCACCACCGCGGGCGCCTCGAGCGCCTCGAGGGGCTCGTCGTGCGCGGGTGCGGCGGACGGTGCGGCGGTCGGCTCGGGGGCGGCGGCGGTATCGGTCACCCCCTTACCGTAACGCGCCGTTCGTTTTACCGAGCCGTCCATCCCGGGTCGGGGGACCGAGGCGGCCTGCGCCAGGGCCGCTTTTCCGTGCCCTTTGCCCAGGGAGCTCGTTGGGCTCTTCGATCAACGCCTGCCTCGAGCCCGGGAGCCACGCGATGCCGCAAGCACCGCACCCCACCCTGCCCACGCGCGTACCGCGACCGCGAAACCTCCCGCCGGGCGGCGAGCGGGCCGGGCGCGGCGGACTCGCCGCACTGGCGCAGCGGCCCGGCACGGTGCCCGCGCTGATCGGCTTCGCGGCCGGCGCGCTCGCGTTCCTGCTGGTGCGCGGAAGTCTGATCGACGACACCTACATCACCCTGTGCTATGCCGGGAACCTGGCCTTCCACGGCCAGTGGGCGCTGGTCACCGGGCATCCGGCGAACACCGCGAGCTCCCCGCTGAACGTGCTGCTGCTGGCCGCCGCCGCGTTCGCCACCCGGCACGTGGTGCTGGGCCTCGGGCTGGTGTTCGCGGGCAGCTGCGCCGGGCTCGCCCTCGCGCTGGACGGCCTGTTCGCCCGGGCCGGACTGCGCCGGGGCGGGGCGCTGGGCGCCGCGCTGCTGGTGATCGCCAACCCGCTGCTGCTGTCCACGGTCGGCATGGAGGTCATGCTCGTCCTGCTGCTGGCGGTCACCACGCTGCGCTGCGCGCTGGCCGGCCGGGTGTGGGCCACCGGCCTGCTGTGCGCGGCCATGCTGCTCACCCGGGTCGACGCGGTGGTGATCAGCGCCGTGTGCGTGCTCGCCGTGCCCACCACCCGCGGCCGCCGGCTGCGCATCGCCGGGGTGGCCGCGCTGGCCGCCGCGCCCTGGTTCCTGTTCAGCTGGACCGTGCTCGGCGGGCTGCTGCCCGACTCGGTGATCATCAAGATCATGAACCCGGGCTGGCAGGGCCTGACCTTCGACCGCGGCCTGTTCGTGTACTTCGACCGGATGCCCGGCGCCGTCGCGGTCTCGCTGCTCGCCGCGCTCGCGGGCGCCTGCTGGCTGCTGCCCGCGCTGCGCACCGCCGGAACCGGCATCCGCTGGACCCGGCCGGTGGCCGCGCTCGCCCTCGCCGCGGCCGCCCACTTCGGGCTGCTGCTGGCCACCGAACCCGCGCCGTTCCACTGGTACTACGGCCCGTCGGTGGGCCTGGGCACGATCGTGTTCGCGGCGCTGTGCTCGCGCCCGTCCGTGCCCGCCGCGCTGGCCGAGCACCGGATGACGCTGGCCGTGGCGCTGGCCGCCGCGGTCGTGTTCGACCTCGGCGTCGGCGTGCCCTGGTCGCTGGCCCCGGTGTCCACGAACTGGGCCACCAGCGCCGAGTACGCCGAGATCGGCCGCGACATCAGCCCCCTGCTGAAAGGCGGCGCGGTGGCCTCGCCCGGCGAGATCGGCGAGTTGGCCTACTACTGCGGCTGCGACATCGTCGACGTCTTCTCCAGCCGCGCCGAGTTCCAGCACGAACTGACCGGCTGGCAGGCCAGGGGTGGAGCGCTGCGCCACGACCTGGTCGCGCTGGACTATCTGTTCGCCGACCGCGGCGAGCCGAGGCCGGTCGTCCCCTACGCGCTCGTGACGGTCCCCTCGGCGCCCGCGGACAGCGCGCACTGGCACATCGGCACCCGCTGGACGCACTTCACCATGCCGGACGAGCACACGCTGCAGTTGATCAGGGTCAGCACCCGATGAACCGGCCGCGCCGACTCCTCGCAGCTCGCCCCGGTGCGTCCGGGGGCTGCGAAGGTGCCGCATCCGCTCGCCTCTCCTGATTCGGTCCCGCCCCTGGTATGAAAGGGGGCATGAGGCATGCAGTCGTGATCGGCGGGGGCATCGTGGGGCTGGCCACCGCCCGGGAACTGGCGCTCACCCGGGGCTGGCGGGTCACCGTCCTGGAGAAGGAGCCGCACTGGGCCGGCCACCAGACCGGCCACAACAGCGGCGTCATCCACGCCGGGCTCTACTATCGGCCGGGCAGCCTCAAGGCCCGGATGGCGGTGGCGGGCAACGCCTCGATGACCGCCTACGCGCAGAAGGCCGGGGTGCCGGTGCGGGTGTGCGGGAAGCTGGTCGTCGCGGTGGACGACTCCGAGCTGCCGCGGCTGCGCAAACTCGCCGAGAACGCCGAGGCCAACGGCGTGCCGGCGGAGCTGATCGACGCGGCCCGGGCGCACGAATACGAGCCCGAGGTCTCCTGCGTGGCCGCGCTGCGGGTGCACAGCACCGGCATCGTGGACTTCGCCGCGGTCTGCCGGGCCTTCGTGGCCGAACTCACCGCGCACGGGGCCGACCTGCGCACCGGCAGCCTCGTCACCGGCGTGCGGGCCACCGACACCGGCGTGGTGGTGGAGACGGAATCAGGCCACGTGCACGCCGACGCCCTGGTCAACTGCGCCGGCCTGCACAGCGACCAGGTGGCCCGGATGGCCGGGCTGCGCCCGAGCGCGCGGATCGTGCCCTTCCGCGGCGAGTACTACGAACTCGCGCCGCAGCGCCGCGACCTCGTGCGGGGCCTGATCTACCCGGTGCCCGACCCGCGCTTCCCCTTCCTCGGCGTGCACCTGACCCGGATGATCGACGACAGCGTGCACGCGGGCCCCAACGCCGTGCTCGCCCTGCGCCGCGAGGGCTACCGCCGCCGCGACGTCTCGGCCGCGGACGTGCTCGACACCTTCGGCTACCCGGGCACCTGGAAGCTGGCCGGCGGGTACTGGCGGGTCGGTCTGGACGAGGTGCTGCGCTCGCTCTCGCGCGCCCGCTTCGCCCGCAGCCTGGCCCGGCTGGTGCCCGCGATCACCGCCGCCGACCTGGTGCCGGCCGGGGCGGGGGTGCGGGCGCAGGCGCTGACCCGGGACGGCAAGCTGGTCGACGACTTCGTGATCGAGTGGGCGCCGCGCCAGGTCCACGTGCTCAACGCCCCGTCACCCGCCGCCACCGGCGCGCTCGAGATCGCCCGCCACGTCGCCGGCCTGCTCGCCGACGCCGTCGACTGAGGGCCGCGGCCCCGGTACGGGCGTCGGCACGGGTCGATCAGGACACGGCGGTGTTCGAGCTCTTGTCCCGTGGGCGGGGCATGAGGGGTGCGTCGCGTCCGGTGCCTTTGGGGGTGGTGTTCGTGGTCTTGTCGGCGGA
>NZ_JAGSOG010000281.1 GCF_018139695.1 Actinospica durhamensis
CGCCGGGGTTGCGGCGGGAGGAGCTCGCGGCGCTGGCGGGGGTGAGTATCGACTACTACATCCGGCTGGAGCGCGGGAAGGAGAACCGGCCGAGCCCGGCCGTGGTCGACGCGTTGGGCAGGGCTCTGCGACTCGATCCGGAGGCGGCGGCGTACTTGCGGGAGTTGGCGGCGCAGGCGGCGCGGGGGTCCGCGGGGCGGCCGGCGGCTCGGGCGACGACGTCGCGGACGGTGCGGCCGACGGTCAGGCTGATGCTGGAGAGCCTGCGGCCGTGCCCGGCGTACGTCATCTCGCCGACCAACGACGTGCTCCTGGCGAACGCGGGCGGGCTGGCGCTGCTGCCGGGGATGGCGGACTGGCCCGCGCGGCAGCGCAACACGATCCGCTACACCTTCCTGCATCCGGCCGCGCGCACGCTCTGGCCGGACTGGGAGGCCAAGGCGCAGGCCTGCGTCGCCCACCTGCGGGCGGTGGCCGGGGCGGACCCGGACGCGCCGGAGCTGGTCGCGATCGTGGGCGAGCTGGCGGTCAAGAGCCCGGACTTCAGCCGGATGTGGGAGCGCTACGACGTGCGGCGAGTCGGGTACGGGCAGAAGACCTTCGTCCACCCGGAGGTCGGCACGTTCACGCTGGCGCACGAGGTGATGGAGATCAACCGCACCGACGGGCAGCGCATGGTCGTCTACAGCGCCGTGCCGGGCTCGGCCGACCACGACGCGATGGTGCTGTTGGACATGAAGGGGGCGGGGTCGCTGGAGCTCGAGATGTCGCAGCGTGCTGACGACATTTCGCAGATCTCGACTACGGCGACGGCGACGGCGACGTCAGAGCACGAATCCGGCGCGCACTGACGGGCCGGCCTCACCAGAGCAGGCTGTCGTCGTCCCGGTGCGACGCGCCGTCGGCGCGCAGTTCGCGCTTGCGGCGGCGGCGCCAGGCGCGGTCGCGGTGGCGGGTGAGCCAGGCCAGTGCGGCGGCGCGCGGGCCGTGGCGGAGCAGCACCGGCAGCGGGCGGACGGATCGGTAGAGCTCGAGGATGCCCGGCAGTTCGCTGATACCGACCTCGGTCAACACGAGGTGTCGCACGCCGTTGATCCAGCGTACGAAGGCGAGGTTGGCCGGGCTCAGCCGTTCGCCGAGTTCGACGACGGTCAGCGGCGGGATCAGGAACGTGAACGAGATCACGTTGAGCGACCACGGCTGGTCGGCCCGGCGCAGCATGGCCCGGAGCAGCCGGCGTTCCCGGAAGTTCAGGTGCGGCACCGCGCCGGGCGGCACCTCCTCGGCCTGTTGACGCCGCAGTCGCCGCAGGAACAGGGCGCGCCGCAGGTTCGGCAGCAGCCGGTTCGGGTCCTCGGACATAGGAGCATTGCACCACACCACGCCGAAGTTACCGAGCGGTATCCTCCCGGCATGGATACCGCTGAGGCTTACCGCACCGTGCGCGCGCGCCTGCTCGAACTCGCCGCGCAACTCGACGACGACCAGGCCGCCGCCGCGGTCCCCGCTCTGCCCGCCTGGACCGTCCGCGACACCTACGCGCACATGGCCGGGCTGAGCACGGAGGTGGCCCGCGGCGAGTTGCGGCGGCGCGCCACGGACGAGGACACGGCCCGGCAGGTCGAGCAGCGCCAGGGCCGCACGCTCAAGGAGCTGTCCGCGGAGTGGAGCCGGGTCGCGCCGGAGCTCGACACGCTGATGGGCGGCCCGAACGCCATCGCCTTCGGGCTGATGTCCGCCGACGTGTGGAGCCACGAGATGGACATCCGCGGCGCGCTGGATCTGCCGGTGGAGCGGCAGGACGCCGTGTGCACCGGCATCGCGGCGTACATAGCCGGAATGCTCGACCACTACTGGCGCAAGCACGACGTGACTCCGGCCGTGCACTTCTCCACGGTCGAGGGCGGGGAGTGGCGGATCGGCGCGGGTGAGCCGGCGCTGGTCCTGCGCACCACGGACTACGAGTTCAACCGGATCCTGATCGGCCGGCGCAGCCGCGCCCAACTGCTCGCCCTGGACTGGAACGGCGACGTCGAGCCGTTCATCGACCGGCTGCACCTGTTCGACCTGCCCTTGATCGATCTGGCGGTCTAGCAAGGATCACCGAGTTGCTCGGCGCGAGTTGAGCAGCCCGGCCACTACCAGGGGCACTACCGATTCGTTATCGCAGTCTGCTATCAAGGATCGATCTCTCCCGAGTAGCCTGCGTGCGCGGATGTGAAGTGACGCAGTCGCGGCACGGCGAGGGGGGATCGGAGCATGTCGGAACCGACGTCGGGATCGGAACCGGTTGGCGAGGCGTGGGCCAGTCCGGGCGGGGAGTCTGAGACGGTGCGGGCAGGCGCGAACGTGCGGTTCCGGTCCGTGCACGCACAGCCGTCTCAGTACTCTTCCGAGGAACTCCAGGCGGCATCGCGGCGCAGGCGGGGGCGGCGGCGGAAGCTGTGGATCGTGACGGCGGTGGCGGCCGTGGCGGCGCTCGCTACGGTCGGCGTGGTCGTGTCGAACTCGGGGCGGCACGGGGACTCGGTGGTCAAGGCCGTGGCGTGCGCGCCGGCTACGCTCGCGTCGTGCCTGATCAAGGCTCCGGCCGGGGCCATACAGCTGGGCTTCGACTCGGGGTGGGACCAGACCACCGCGCCGAGCGTCGACGGGTACGCGTCTAACATCACCGGCGACGCCAAGGGCATGACCTCGGACACGAGCAACGAGGTCGGCGGCGACGGCGAGAGCGGGCTGGTCCACGCCGACTGGAACGCCGTGGACGGCGACAACGTCGACCTGGTGCTGCTCGAGTTCGCCACGCTCAAGGGCGCGCAGGCGTGGAACGACACACGCTCGGCCGAGATCCTGGCGGCCTACCCCGGTCAGTCCGCCGGCATCCCGGGTGACTCCACCGGGGCGGCGCACGCCGGGGCCAAGCCCGACTCGCGGGGCGACTTCGACGCGGCGTACTCGACCGTGGTGGGCGACTTGGTGCTGAACGTCGCGTATTCCAGCCCGAACCAGCTCGAGACCGCGGACCTGCGCAACTGGGTGGGCACAGAGCTGGCTTCGCTCCACAGCGCGCCCGCTCCGGCCGCCGACGCGCCCGCCCCCGCGCCGGGGATGGAGGAGGTCGCGTGCGAGAACCTGCGTGCGTGCCTGCCGTCGCGGCCGAGTGGTGACGTGCCTTGGGCCTGGAGCTACAAGAGCAGTTGGGTGAGCGCTTCGACGCTGACGCCGGCGCAGTTCGGCAAGATCTGGTGGCAGCCGAACGCGCAGATAGCGGTGCAGGGGGCCTTCAACCTCGCCGACATGACCGGAGTCGTCCACACCAGCTGGGCGAACGCCGACGACTCGCAGCAGGCTGACGTCTACATCGCGCAGGCGCTCACCGAGGAGGGCGCGAGCTTCGTCTACAGCCGTGATTTCGGTGAGCCCCAGTGGGGCGCCGGCCTCAAGGGGATCAGCTACGCGATCCCCGGCGAGCCCGAAGCACAGGCCTGGTACACGAACAAGACCGACTCCCACGGGCTGACCCAGTTCACCTTCATCGATCAGATCGGCAATGTCGTCGTCCACGCCTGGTTCTACTTCGCGGGCTCTCTGAACAAGACCCTGGCGAACGCGTGGGCGAAGACGATCACGGACCGGGTCAAGGCGAGCGCGCACCAGGTCGACCTCGGCCTGCCCTCGCTCGCCGCGCCCGCGATCAAGACCGTCGCCCAGGGTACGTGCCCGACGTCGGACAACTGCCTCGCGCCGTTGCCGGCCGGGGCGAGCGACACGACGTCGAAGTCCCTGTACGAGGCGAACACGAGTGTCAGTGCCACGACCTACGCGACCGAGTACGACACCTTGTACGGCTTGCAGTACGGGACGTGGCTGACGGCCGACGGCTTCCAGAGCGCCGAGCACCGGGAGTGGAGCGCCAAGAGCGGGGCCACGGCGGACGCGGTTGTGCTGAAGTTCGGCTCCGCGGCACAGGCGAAGGCGTCCGCCACGATCGAGTACGGACTCTCCGATGAGGCGGAGCGCAGCTGCACGGTGAGCGCGGCCGCGGACACGCTGTGCCTGGCGGAACCGGTCAGCACCAGCGACTACTACCAGACGGAGACCGTCCAGGTGCTGGCCTGGAAGGGCGACTACGAGGTCAGGGTCACCGTGGCGATCTCCGACAGGGCCGACCTCGCCGAGGCCTACGCCTGGGCCGAGCAGCAGCTCGCGCTGCTTCCGGCGGCATGAGCGGCTCAGTGAGCTGAGTCGGTTGACCGCCGAGGCGTCCGGCCGGCCGCCCGTGCGGAGCGGACCGGCCGGACACACGCAGGGCGGCTACATGCCGAGTTCCTTGGTCAGTTCGCCCACCTCGAGCGGGTTGCCGTAGTCGCGGGCCCAGGCGACGAGTCCGTCCTCGACCCGGAAGACGGAGATGTAGCCGAGGCTGAAGGCGCGGCCGTTCGCGGCGAGGGTGCCGTGCACACGGTACTCGGCGATCACGACGTCCGGCTCTCCGGTGGTGTGCACGGTGACGTCCTGCACGGAGTCGAAGCTCCACATCGCCTCCGCCCCCTTCATCCGGGCCCTGATCTCCTCGCGGCCCTCGCTGACCTGCGGCACGCCGCCGGGGGCGAAGGGGATCTCGATGCGCACGTCGGGCGTGTAGAAGTCGGCGAGCTCGTCCCGGGTGCCGTGCACGACGGTGTGCAGGAACTGCTCGATGGTTTCGCGCGGGGTACGTGTGGTCGGTACGGACATGCCGAAGACTCCTGACGTCGATAGAATCGGAACGTTTGCCCCGTTTGTGGTTTCACAGGTTTCCGCAAGTTTCCGGAACGGCCGCCCCGCTTAAATATACGGAACGGCCGCCCCGTTTGTCGAGAGGACTGGTCCCGCGTGACCACGCGCGCCCGCAGCACGTCGCCCGCCAAGCCTGAGCCAGGCCCTGAGCCAGGCGCTGAGTCAGGCCCCGAGTCAGTGCCCGAATCAGGGCCTGCCTCAGCGCCTGATCAGGGGCTGGAGTCCCGGTCGGAGCCGGGGCCGCAGGCCGCGCCCGCCGCCCGGCCGAGGCCGCTGCGGGCGGACGCGGCGCGCAACCGGGCGAAGGTGCTGGACGCGGCGCGGGCGGCGTTCGCGGCGGAGGGTCTGGCGGTGCCGCTGGACGAGATCGCGCGCCGGGCCGGGGTGGGTGCGGGCACGGTCTACCGGCACTTCCCCACCAAGGAGGCGCTGTTCGAGGCCGTGGTGGCCGACCGGCTCGACGCGCTGGCCGCGGGCGCCGAAGCGGTGCTCGACGCGCACGACGCGGGCGCGGCGTTCTTCGACTTCTTCATCTCGATGGTCGAGGACGCGGACGGGAAGAAGGACCTGGCCGAGGCGCTCGCGGCCTCGGGCGTGGGCCTGAGCCCGCAGACGCTGGCGTCCGCGGCGCGGCTGCAGGCCAGGCTCGGCGCGCTGCTCGACCGGGCGCTGGCGGCGGGTGCGGTCCGGGACGGGGTGAGCGTGGCCGATCTGCACGCGCTGGCCGTCGGCGCGCTCGCCGCGGAGGCTCGCGCGGCGGCCGAGGCGGGGTACGTGCAGGGCCGGTTGACCCGGCTGATCTGCGACGGGCTGCTGCCGCCGGGCGACCGGTAGCGCGCAGACGAGCGGGCGGCCAGGCCGGGACGGTTCGGTGGACGGCGAAGTGTCCGGGTCGGAGGATGGGGGCCTGGGCAACTCCGCGGCACACCGCCGCGGCCCCATGACGAGGCGGACACCGATGGCACGCGTATCAGGGACGACAGGGACGACAGGGACGACAGACCCGGCCACCGCGCCCGCGCCGCCGGCCACCGCGACGAAGACCGTCGCGACGAAGTCCAGCGCGACGAAGAGCACGCCGAGGACCGCGGCGAAGACCGGCCGCCTCGCTGCGGGAGAGTTCGCCGCCGGGCACGCCGCGGTCGAATCGAGCGCCGCGTCCAGGGCTGCGGCGGGTGGCGGTGCGGGCGACGCCATGCCGGTGGCGGGGCCGGACGTGGCGGCGTTGGCGGCGCTGCTGGCGGACAGCACCCGGGCGCAGTTCTGCATGGCACTGCT
The DNA here is from genome assembly GCF_018139695.1 of Actinospica durhamensis. Lineage (GTDB taxonomy): Bacteria > Actinomycetota > Actinomycetes > Streptomycetales > Catenulisporaceae > Actinospica > Actinospica durhamensis. The sequence goes on from NZ_JAGSOG010000281.1 coordinate 6,058, forward strand.
CGACGGGCGGGCGTGGACCGCGGGCGAGCTGGCCCGGCACGCGGACGTGGCCGCCTCGACCGCGACCGAGCATCTCAACATGCTGGTGGACGGCGGGCTGCTGGCCCAGGAGCGGCAGGGGCGGCATCGCTACCTGCGGCTGGCCGGGCCGGACGCGGCAGAGCTGATCGAACACCTCGTCGTGCTCGCGCCGCGGCGGACCGAGCCGAAGCACACCCTGAGCGTGGCCAACCGCAACAAGGCGCTGGCCCGGGCCCGTACCTGCTACGACCACCTGGCCGGCACCCTCGGCGTGGCGATCGCGGACGCGATGACCGACCAGGGACTGCTGGACTGGAGCCAGGGGCTGGCGCTGACCGACCAGGGCGTGAAGTGGGTCGGCGAGCTCGGCCTCGACCTGCCGGAGGGCACGCGTCGGCCGCCGGTGCGCTCCTGCCTGGACTGGACCGAGCGCCGCCCGCACCTGGCCGGCTCGCTGGGCTCGGCCATCTGCCGGCTCGCCTTCGACAACGGCTGGATCACCCGGATCGGCACCGGCCGCGCGGTGGCCGTGACCGAGCGGGGCACGAGCGCGCTGCGGACCCGGTTCGGGATCTGACGCCGGGTCGGGAGCGGCGCGATCCGCCATCCGACCCGGGCTCGTGCGGCGTGGCCCCGAGGCCTGCCGGGAAGGCCGGGGATATCCTGACCGTGAGACGCAGCGGAAGGAGACCCCTGATGAAGGCGATCGCGTTCGACGAGTTCGGCGGCCCCGAGGTGTTGCACGAGGCCGACATGCCGGTGCCCGAGCCGGGGCCGCAGCAGGCGCGGATCCGGGTGCACGTGTCGGGGGTGAACCCGATGGACTTCAAGGTCCGCTCCGGGCAGATGCGGCCCAACCTGCCCGCCTCGCTGCCCGCGATCCCCGGTATCGAGGCGGCGGGCGTGATCGACGCGCTCGGCTCGGACGTGGTGGGCTTCGCCGTGGGCGACGAGGTCTTCGGCTGGACGAAGGGCGGCTCGTACGCCGAGTACGCGATCGCCACCACGTTCGCGGCCAAACCCGCGGCGCTGAGCTGGGAGCAGGCGGTGGCGCTGCCGGTGGCGGGCGAGACGGCCGAGCGGGTGCTGCGCCAGCTCGGCCTCGGCGCGGGCGAGACCCTGCTGATCCACGGGGCGTCCGGGGCGGTGGGCACGGTGGCGGTGCAGCTGGCCGTGGCCCGCGGCGCGACCGTGATCGGGACGGCGAGCGAGGCGAACGCGGAGTACCTCGAGTCCCTCGGCGCGATCCCCACCGGGTACGGCCCGGGCCTGGTCGAGCGGGTCAGGGAGCTGGCTCCGAAGGGCGTGGACGCGGTCTTCGACGTGGCCGGCAAGGGCGCGCTGCCCGACTCGATCACGCTGCGCGGGGGCACCTCCCGGATCGTGACGATCGCGGACTACGCGGGGGCGGAGCAGTACGGGGTGACCTTCTCCGGCGGCGGCCCGGACTCGCCGCGTTCGCCGGAGTTCCTCGCGTCGCTGGCCGAACTGGCCGTGCAGGGCGGGCTGGTGACGGCGGTCTCGGCCACCTTCCCGCTCGCGCGCGCGGTGGACGCGCACCGGGCCAGCGAGGCCGGGCACGGCCAGGGCAAGCTGGTCCTGACGGTCGACTGAACAGGCACGACATGCCTCGGGGCATCAGAATTCTTATGAATGTCCTGCGGAATCAGGATTCGGGGAAGCGTACCGCCGCACCGGGATGGTAGCGGCGGGCCACCTCGGGGTGGGAGCGCAGGTAGCCCTTGAGCTCGTTCCAGCCGAAGACCTCGTAGAGGGCGTTGTCCGGGTCGCGCACCACGCCCGGCGCGTCGGCGAGGTAGCCGCCGGGGACGGTCGTGATGTGCGCGTCGAGGCGCGGGTTGTAGAAGAACGGCACCGAGTAGCGCTCGACGCCCGAGGCGGGGCTCACCACGCGGTGGTTGGTGGCCACCAGATAGCCGCGGGTCGCTATCTCGAGCAGCTCGCCGAGGTTGACCACGAACGCGCCGCGGATCGGGTCGACGTGGATGACGCCGCCGTCCGAGGCCTGCACCTGCAGGCCGCCGTTCTCGTCCTGGAGCAGCAACGTGAGCAGCCCGTAGTCCTTGTGCCAGCCGACGCCCTGTTCGGAGCCGTCCGGCGCGCGGCCGGGGTAGCGCACGAGCTTGGTGTGCAGGTGCGGGTGCCCGGAGAACGCGTCGTCGAAGAACTCGCGCGGCGCGTCGAGGGAGACCAGTAGTTCCTGCAGCAGCCGGTGCGCGACGGCGGCCAGGCGGTCCTGCCAGGCCAGGATGCCAGCGCGCAACTCGGGCAGGTCCTCGGGCCAGAGGTTGGGGCCCTGCAACCAGAGGTAGGCCGCGTCCTCGGGGCCGAGGTCGAGCGGCGGCAGCTCGGGGCCGACGTCGAGCTGGTCGCGCCAGTCCGAGCGGCCCGCGGTCAGCTCGTGGCCGATGCGGGTGTAGCCGCGGAAGTGCGGGGAGGCGAGGTTGCCCAGGGCGAGGCGGTGCGACTCGGGCAGCGCGAAGAAGCGCCGGACCAGGTCGAGCAGCTCGTCCGCCTCGTCGGCCTCGATCCCGTGCCCGACCAGCTGGAAGAACCCCACCCGGTGCGCGGCCTCGTGCAGGGCCTCGCGGAAGGACTCGACCCGGACCGGGTCCTCGGCCGCGGACAGGTCGATCACGGGCAGGGCCGAGGGCGCCCGCGTGCCGGTCACCGTGTTGAAGGCATGTGCGCTCACATCTGACTACAGCGTGCGGGACGAGGCGGGATATTCCGGGCGACGCGGCGGCTGTGCGTCGCCACGCAACAGCGTCCCGGCGTTGCCCCGGCGCTCAGCGGGCCGCGGCGTCGAGCGCGCGGGCGAGGTCGACGCGCAGGTCGTCCACGTCCTCGAGGCCGATGGACAGGCGCAGCACGGAGGCGTGCGGCTTGGCGTCCCCGGCGACCGGGCGGTGGGTGAGCGAGGCAGGGTGCTGAATCAGCGTGTCGACGCCGCCGAGCGAGACCGCGTGCGTGATCAGCTCGCAGGCCCCGGCGACGCGCGCGGCCGCCTCGAGTCCGCCGCGCACCGAGACGGCGAGGATCGCGCCGGGGCCGGACATCTGGCGCCCGATCAGGTGCAGCGGGTCGCATTCGGCCAGGCCCGGGTAGTACACCCGCTCGACGGCCGGGTGGGTGGTGAGCCAGTCGGCGAGCTTCTGGGCCGAGTCGGACTGGTGCCGGATGCGCAGCGGCAGGGTCTGCAGGCCGCGGTGGAGCAGGTAGGCGGCGAGCGGGTGCAGGATGCCGCCGGTGACGGCGCGTACCCGGCGCAGCCTGGCCGCCCACTCCTCGTTCGTGGCCACCACGCCGGCCAGGACGTCGCCGTGTCCGCCGAGGTACTTGGTGGCGCTGTGGACGACCAGGGTGGCGCCGAAGCGGGCCGGCTGCTGCAGGATCGGGGTGGCGAAGGTGTTGTCCACGAGCAGCGGGACGCCGTCGGGGCCGCCGCACTGCCGAGCGAGCCGGGCCAGGTCGAGCAGCTCCAGGGTCGGGTTGCCCGGCGTCTCGACCACGACGAGGCCGGTGTCCGGCCGGATCGCCGCGGCCACCTCGTCCGGTGCGGCCCAGCTGACCTCGCTGCCGAGCAGGCCGGTGGCCAGCAGGTGGTCGGTGCCGCCGTAGAGCGGGCGCACGGCGACCACGTGCCTGCGCCCCTCGGCCGCCGCCGCGATGATGCAGGCGCTGATCGCCGCCATCCCCGAGGCGAAGGCGACCGCCTGCTCGCACTGCTCGAGCTCGGCCAGCGCCTGCTCGAAGCGTCCGGTGGTCGGGTTCCACAGCCGCTGGTAGACGTGCGTGCCGTCCGCAACCGGCAGGCCGCCGGTGGCCAGCGCCTCGTAGCAGGCGCCGCCGAGCTCGACGTCCGGGAGGGGATTCGTGGTGGACAAGTCGATCGGCGGCACGTGCACACCGAGGCCGGCCAGATCGGCGCGGCCGGCGTGTACGGCGCGGGTGTCGAGGGCGGTCATGGGCCTTATGGTGAAGAACATCCGGCCAGATGGGAAGTAGCATGAGTATAATTCTGTGAACACGGGAGATCACCGAATAATCTCTCGCAAGGAGGTCGAGCATGCCCGTCCCGCCGAACGATGCGCGGCGCGAGGTGGCGACGGATCGCGCGGGCCTGGACGAGGTGGACCGGGCGATCCTGCGGATCCTGGCCGAGGACGCCCGGCTGGCGAACAACGCGATCGCCGACCGGGTCGGGATCGCGCCCTCCACCTGCCACGCGCGGATCAGGGCGCTGCGGGAGCGGGGGGTGGTGCGCGGCTTCCACGCCGACCTGGACCCGGCGGCGCTGGGCCTCGGCCTGCAGGCGATGATCGCGGTTCAGCTCAGCGCGCACACGAAGCAGCAGATCGAGGCGTTCGTGCGGGACGTGCCGCGGCTGCCCGGGGTGGTCAGCGCCTTCCACGTGGCCGGGGCGGACGACTACCTGCTGCACGTGGCCGTGCGCGACTCGGACGCGCTGCGGGACTTCGTGCTCGACCACCTCACCGGGCACCCGGCCGTGCGGCACACCGAGACCAGCCTCATCTTCGCCCACCTGCCCGGGACCCTGACCGGGCTCGGGCTGGCCGACTGAGCGGCCGCTCCCCCGCACCGCGGCCCGCCTCCCGCAGCCCTTCGCCCGCCGCCCGCGCATGTGAGAACCCCCCGGACCGCGGGTGGG
>NZ_JAGSOG010000282.1 GCF_018139695.1 Actinospica durhamensis
CGCCGGCCCGTCCAGGAATGAGCCCTCGTATGGCCCTGTTCGATCTCCCCCTCGCCCAGCTCGAAAGCTACGCGCCCGAGGTCCCCGAGCCCGCCGACTTCGACGCGTTCTGGCGCGCCTCGCTGGCCACCGCCGCCGGCCGTCCGCCGATCCTCGACCTGCGCCCGGCGGAGCCGACCGGGCTGCGGCTGTTCGACACCTGGGACGTGACCTTCTCCGGCTTCGGCGGCGACCCGGTGCGCGCCTGGTACACCCGTCCGGCCGCGGTGGACCCGGACGCGCCGCTGCCTGCGGTCGTGGAGTACCTCGGCTACGGCCGTGGCCGGGGCCTGCCGCACGAGCGGCTGACCTGGCCCGCCGCCGGGTACGCGCATCTGCTGATGGACAGCCGCGGCCAGGGTGATCTGTACGGCAGCGGCGGGGACACCCCCGACCCGCACGCCACCGCGCCCGGCGGCCCCGGCGCGGTCACCCGCGGCATCCAGGATCCCGAGCAGTACTACTACCGGCGCCTGATCACCGACGCCGCGCGCGCGGTCGAGGCCGTCAGGGCCCTGCCGGGCGTGGATCCCGCGCGGGTCACGGCCGCGGGCAACAGCCAGGGCGGCGGACTGGCGCTGGCCGTGGCCGGGCTGGTCCCGGACCTCGCCGCGGTGATCGCCAGCGCACCGTTCCTGTGCCAGATCCAGCGCGCGATCGAGATCACCGACGCCGCGCCGTACGGCGAGATCGTCGCGTACCTGTCCGTGCACCGCGGCGCCGAGGACGCGGTGCGCCGGACCCTGTCCTACGTGGACGCGGTGAACTTCGTGCGCCGGGCCGAGGCGCCGGCCCACTTCGGCGTGGGCCTGCGCGACACGGTGTGCCCGCCCAGCGGGGTGTTCGCGGCCTACAACCTCTACGGCACCGGCCGCACGGCAGCCGGGACGGACGCGCCGTCGGACGCCGACCGTCCGGAGCGCGCCGTCCACGTCTACCCCTTCAACCACCACGAGGGCGGGGACGCCGTGCACACGCGCCGCCAGCTGCTCTGGCTGCGCGAGCACGTCGCCGATCAGACCCGCTCGACGAGGCTTGCCGCCAACCTGCCGACGAACAGGTACGCCAACGCCGCCAAGCCGTAGTTGAGTACCACGTTCCACCGGGCGCTGTTGGTGTTGAACAGATCCTTGAACCACGCGGCCAGATGCGAGGACCACTGGCCTATCGTCGAGACGATGCTGTTATGACCGTTCGCTCCGATCACCACGAAGATGATGTGGAGCACGATGATCCCTGCGATGATCGCGGCCGCGAGCAGGATGATGGCCGCCGCGCCCTGGTGCTTCTTCCACTCCATAGCCATGCCCCCGGGTTCCCCCGTGACCTGGGATCATGCGCCCTCCATGCGGAAAAACCCGTGCGGTGGGCCGAGATCGGCGCACACCGGCCTCGACCCGGCGCGCCCACCGCGTTGACCTGCCCCTGCGCGGCGCGCTATCGTGCCCGCAGTTATCGTCAATCTGACGCTAAGTCAGGGGGGATCGGGGTATGGGGCACTGGCTTGACTCCTGGACGGCACCGCTCGAGGTGGTCTTGTTCCACTTCGGGCAGGACGCGGTGACCTGGTCCGAACTGCTCGGATTCGTCACCGGCGCCGCGTGCGTGTGGCTGACCGTCAGGTTCCACATCGCGAACTTCCCGATCGGCATCGCCAACAACGTCTTCTTCCTCGTCCTGTTCTGGACCGCCCGGCTCTACGCGGACGCTTCGCTGCAGATCGTCTACCTCGCGCTCGGCTTCCTGGGCTGGTGGGAGTGGCTGCACGGAGGCGAGCGGCGCGGCCGGCGGATGATGGGCCGGGCCTCTGGCCGACTGGTCGGCACGCTGCTGCTCCTGGTCGTCCCGGCGACCTGGGGCCTGACCGCGATCCTGAGCGCCGCGCACGACATCGCGCCGTTCTGGGACGCGCTGACCACCGCGCTCTCGCTGGCCGCGCAGTGGCTGCTCAACCTCAAGAAGCTGCAGAACTGGTACCTGTGGATCGCCGCCGACGTGATCTACGTGCCGCTCTACTTCGTCAAGGTGCTGTATCTCACCGGCATCGTGTACGTGCTCTTTCTCGGCCTGTGCGTACTCGGGCTGCGCGCCTGGGTCAAGGAGATCGGCCCGCGCGACGCCGACCCCGGGGCCGCCGGCCTGGGGAACGTGGCCGCGGCATGACTAATCCGGCGTTCGAACACGGCATGATCATCGGCAAGTTCTACCCGCCGCACGCGGGCCACCACTTCCTCGTCGACTCCGCGGCCTCGACGTGCGCGCGGGTGAGCGTCGTCGTGATGGCGTCGGCGGTGGAGAGCATCCCGCTGGCCGCGCGGGTCGGCTGGCTGCGCGAGGCGTTCGCCGACACGCACGTGGACGTGGTCGGGATCATGGACGACCTCGAGATCGACTACGAGGACGACGGGATCTGGGCCGGGCACGTCGCCCTGATGCGCGAGGCTCTGACCACCGGCAGGCACGCGCACGTTCCGGTCGACGCGGTCTTCAGCTCCGAGCCCTACGGCGCCGAGCTGGCCCGCCGGTTCGACGCGGCGCCCGTGCTGCTGGATCCGGCGCGCGCCGCCGTGCCGATCTCGGCGACGAAGGTGCGTGCCGATCCGATCTCGCACTGGGGCTTGATCGAGCCGGCGGTGCGCGCGTGGCTCGCCCGCCGCGTGGTCGTGGTCGGCGCGGAGTCGACCGGCACCACCACGCTTTCGCTCGGCCTCGCCGCATCGCTGCGGGCCCGCGGCGATGCGCACGCCCTGACCGGGTGGGTGCCGGAGTACGGCAGGACGCTGACGGTGGTGAAGCTGGCCGTGGCCCGGGCCCTGGCCGTGCGCGAAGGCCGGGCGGAGCCGAGCATCTTCGACCTGGTCTGGCAGGATTCGGATTTCCTGGACGTGGCCGAGCGGCAGAGCGCGGACGAGGACCACGCTGCCCGGCGCGGCGGCCCGGTCCTGGTCTGCGACACCGACGCCCTGGCCACCACGGTGTGGCAGGAGCGCTACCGGGGTGCGATCACCGCCGAGGTCGCCGCGGCCGCCACGTCGATGCCGCCGCGCGCTTTGTACATCCTGACCGGCGACGAGGGCGTGCCGTTCGAGGACGACGGCCTGCGCGACGGCGAGCACCTGCGCGCGTGGATGACCGGCCGGTTCCGCGAGGTCCTGGCCGCGCAGGGCACGCCGTGGATCGAGGTCACCGGCAGCCGGGAGGAGCGCCTTACCCGCGCGGTCGCGGCGGTGGACGATCTGCTGGCACGCGGCTGGGGTCTGGCCGACCCGCTCGGCTGAGGTAGTCCGCGAGCGTGCGCGTCGGGGCGAACCCCTGCCGCCGGGCCTTGGCGGAGTCGAGGACGACGGTGTGGGCCAGCTGGTCGAGCGCGTAGGGCGTGAGCCTCGCGATCGACAGGGCACCGATGATCGCCAGAACGGCCGGCGGGACGTGGACGATCCGGGCCGGGCCGCGGCCGAACGCCCTCAGGACGCTGAGTACCGCGTCGTCGCGCGGGTAAGGCTCGGCGTCGACGATGTTGTAGGCACCGGGTGGCCAGGTAGCGGCGGCCAGGCAGGCATCGGCCAGGGTTTCCACGGCGGTGAGACTCAGAATGACGTCACCCCCGGGCAGCGGCATCAGCCCTCTGCGCTGGCAGGCGAGCAGCCTGGGCAGCAGGTGCGGATCGCCGTCCCCGTATACGGCACGCGGGCGCAGGACGACGGCTCCCGCCGCCTGCGCTGCACGGTCGGCGACGGCCTTGGTGGCGCCGTATGCGTTGAGGTGGCCCGCTTCGGCCGGATGGTCCTCAGTGATCAGGTCCCTGTTTCTCCTCGTGTCGTACACGCTGGCGCTGCTGACGTGGACGATCGCGGCTCCCGCCTTCGCCGCGGCCTCGAGTAGGCGCTCGGTACCGTGCACGTTCACGGCCACCTGCTCCGCCTCGGCCGCGCTGCCGCGCTGGTGGTCGCCGACGGCAGCGGCGCAGTGGACCACGACCTCGGCGCCGCGCAGGTCCGGCACCTCGCTCGCCGCGTCCCACGGGATGTGCGTGCCCACGGGGCCTTCGCGGCGAGAGAGGCAGAGCACTTCATCGCCGCGGGCGGCTGCCGCGCGTGCAACGTGGGCCCCGCAGAATCCGCTCGCGCCGGTGACGGCTACGCGCATATCCGTGTCCTGTCTTCCGCGATCCTGCCTTCGACGATCAGGCGGGCGTAGCCGGGTAGCGCGGTCTCGTGGGCGGCCCGGGCTTTGCGCACGCTCGGGTGGTGCGGAGCGAGCGCGCTGAGGAAGTCGGCCAGTTGGGCGCGGGCGAGGTTCGCTCCGGGACAGGCGTGCGATCCCGCGCCGAACACCGCCTGGGCGGCGGCCTGCGGGTCGGCGGCCGTGTCGCGGTGGGATTCGGCGGCGTGGCGCGCGATGAGGATGAGCCGGTCGGACTTGCGGACCTGGAAGTCTTTGCGGCCTGCCTGGCCTTCCCTGCCTGCCTGAATCACTGCGTCCGCCGCGGCGACTCGGGGCAGCAACGGGGTCGGGGCGAGGAGGCGCAGCAGTTCTCTGACGAGCTCGGGTGAGACCTCGTCCCAGAGCCCTGCTCGCGCGCACCACGCGGCGGCACGCGGCAGCGCGGCGACGGTGGTGTTGACGGCGGCTACGGCCAGCATCGCGTCCACGGGCTCTGGTAATAGGGCACTGAGCCGCTCGGCGGCCTGCCGAGCCCGGTCGGCCTGCGCTTTGTCGCGTCGGCCGGGCAGGTGTTCGTGTGCCGCCTCGGCCGCCGCGGCGATGGCGGCTTCGGCGAGCGTGCGCGGGTCGGCCGGGCAGCGCGTCAGGGCGCAGGCGGTCGCGCCGGCGATGTCTTCGGCGAGCGGCACCAGGTCCACCGGGCCGGGCAGAGCCGCGAGGCCGCGTTCGATGACGTCCTGCCAGATCGGGCGCAGCCGCGCCACTCCGGCCGCGCCCAGCTCTGCGGCGAGCGAGCGTCGCGCGTCACGGTGCTGCTCCCCCGCCTGGTCGAACAGCGTCCCGCCGCCGGCCAATCGGGCCGCGGAGCCGCCGGTGGTGCCCTCGGCCTCGCGGTCCAGCGGCACGTTCGTCAGGATCTCCCGGTACACGTCCGGGTCGTGCACGAGCACGGTATGCCCGAGCCGGACGACGCGCAGCGGCCTGGTGGCGCTCAGCAGCGCGAACAGCAGCGGATGGCTGCGCAGGTAGACGCGGCGGTCCCGCGAACGGGCGCTCATCGGCGGCCCGGCCCTCGGTCGCACAGCCTGGCGCACAGCCGCGCCGCCTCCTGCCGGTCCGGCTTCCGGGAGCGGCCGGCCAGCGGGACGCCGCCGAACACGACGGCGTCCGGGCGGGCCCGGCCCATCCGGGCGAGCGGCACCTCGAGGTCTGCGCGCAACCTCCCCCGGTCCGCGCCCTCGCGCGGCTGGATCAGGGCGACCAGCCGCTCGTCGCCGTCGTCACCGCCGCGCCCGCCGGCCGGTATGCCGACGAGCAGCGCCGACTCCACCTCGGGCAGGTGGAGGGAGGGTTCATACAGTCCCGGATAGATGTTCTCGGCCCGTCGCAGCACCATGTCCTTGCACCGTCCGGCCAGCACGATGCTCCCGTCGGCCGCGAGCGTGGCCCGATCCCCCGTGCGGATCCACGGGTCCGGCGCCTCGCCGAGGTAGCGCTCCCGCGCGCCCGGCCCGGTCAGCAGCAGTTCCCCGTCGTCCGCGAGTCTCGCGCGCACCCCCGGCAACGGCCTGCCGACCAGGTCGCCCACGTCCGCGAACGCGGCCTTCTCGGCGTACTCGACCGCGGCCGCCGGAAACAGCTCCGTCAGCGCGTAGACACTCCACGCCTCGCTCGCGCCCGCCGCGCGGATCCGCCCGAGCAGCTGCGCGCTGGCCGGGGCGGAGCCGGTCCAGACCCGTCCCGTGAAGTGTCGGACCGTGCGGGCCTGAGGCGGGGTCAGATAGGTCTCGTCCGGGCGCAGGGACACGATCTGCCGGTTCAGCCGCTGCGGCGTGCGGGCCGGGAGCGCGACCGTCGCCCCGGCGGCGAGCGCCGGTACGAGCACGAAGAAGGTCCCGCCGAGCACGATCGTGCCCGGCCGCGGGCAGACGAGATCCGCCACCGCGCTCATGCCCGCGGCCAGCGAGGCCCGGCTGTGCACGACCGCCCGCGGCGCCGCGGTGGTCCCCGAAGTGAAGACGATCACTGCGTCACCGTCGCCGTTGGCCGTGGCCACCGGGTCTCTAAGGAATGCGGACGCGGAAAGGTCGAGGGCGGGCGCACATCCGAACCGGCGCGGCCCCACCGTCGCCACCGCCGCGCCGAGCCTGCCCAGCGGCGGCAGCGCGAGGTGCGCGCGGCGGGCCAGCGGCGCGGCCCATCCGGCCACCGCCTGGGCCGCCGCGTCGGCGAGGATGAGCGCGGGCGGGGCGAGGGCCAGGCGGGCGCGCAGCACGTCAGGGCCCGCACTCGGGTCGAGCACGGCCACGCGCAAGCCGAGGCGGTGCGCGGCGAGCATCACGGCGAGCGAGCGCGGCCCCGGCCGGACCGCCACGCCGAGCGTGTCCCCGCCGCGCAGTCCGTGCCGGGAGCGGAGGGACGCGGCGTACGCGTCGGCGAGGTCTGCGATCTCGCCGCGGCGGGCGAGCACGCGCGGGGCGCCGTCGCGTCCGGCGCCGAGCAGGGCCGGGCGGTGCGGGTCGCGGCGCAGGGTGCGGTCGAGCAGGTCCAGCGTCATCGCGGTGTCCGTACCCCTTCTCATCGCGGGTCGACGGCGCGCGCCCCGGCCCCGCGCTCCAGATACCAGCGGGCCGTCCCGACCACCCCGTACGCCCGGATGCGGCGGGTGGAGTTGCGCGAGATCATCCCCCGGCGGTGCACGATCGCGGTGGTGTGGCGCCGGACCCGGTTGATGAACATCCGGTCGGTGGGCGCGGGCCGGCGCGGCATCCCGCCGACGGCCAGGTAGAGCCGCGCGGTGATGGCCATGTTGTTGCCCGCGTGCATCCGATACGGCACCAGATATCCGTGCCGGCGGCGGTGCGCGGGCCGCAGCCGGCCGAAGGTGGCGCCGAGCACGACGAGGGTGCGGAACACCGCGCGGCCGACCGGACCGTGCTCGTCGGCCCGGGCCAGCACGCGTCCGCACACCAGGCCGCCGGATTCCAGCAGCCCAGCGCGGGCCTGCGCGGTCCAGTCCGGGCGCGGCAGGCAGTCGGCGTCGGTGCGGGCCAGCAGGCTCGCGCCGTGCGCGATCGCGTAGCGGAAGCCGGTGTCCACCGCGCTGCCCACGCCCTTCTCCGGTTCCAGCACGACCTCGACCGGGAACGGCGCGACGGTGCCGAAAGCGCGTACGAGCTCGACGGTCCGGTCGGTCGAGCCGTTGTCCACCACGAGCAGGGTGAAGTCGCGGTCGTGCTGCCCGGCCAGCGCCGCGAGCACCCCGGGGATCCTGGCCTGCTCCTGGTAGGCGGGGATCACCACCCACAGCTCGGTCACGACACCTCCCACACGATCGTCATCAGGCTGACCCCGCCGCCTAGCCCGATCATCAGGACCCTGTCCCCGGTGCGCAGCTCGGGGTGGATCCGGGCCAGCTGCACCCCGAGCGTGGCGCTGGCGAGGTTGCCGAGCTCCGGGACGGTGACCACGAGCCGGTCGGCGGGCGCGCCGGTCAGCTCGAGGAAGCGCTCGAGGTAGGGCAGCGTCACCTGGTGCACCAGGATGCGGGCGTACGCGTCCCAGCCGAAGCCGGTGCGCCGCGCGACCCGGGTCAGGATGTCCGCGCCGATCTTCTCGAACACCGAGCGCAGTTCGCGGCCGCTGCCGCGGAAGTAGGTGTGCTCGTCGCCGCGCGGGTGGCGCGACCCGCCGCCGGGTATGCCGCCGAGCGTCCAGTGCTCGGACGCGGTCTCGGTGTCGATGTCGAGGATCCCGCCGCGCGGGACGGCCTCGAGCACGACGGCCGCTCCCGCGTCGCCGAAGGTGTAGCCCGCGAACCCGTCGCGCAGCTCGTCCAGGTCGGCCGGGCTCAGCCGCACGGCCCGGCTCGGCGTCTCCCCGGTCACCACCAGCGCCCGCCGGGCCCGCCCGGCCAGGATCATCGCCCGGGCCGTGTCGATGCCGTTGACGAAGCTGTTGCAGGCGTTCGACAGGTCCAGCGCGTGCGCCCGCGAACCGAGCGCGGCCTGCACCACGTGCGCGGTCGCGGGCTCGGCCAGGTCGCGGGTGGCGGAGGCGAACAGCAGCAGGTCGATCTCGAGCGGGTCGAGCGCGGCGTGCTCCAGCGCCGTGCGCGCCGCGCCGATCGCCAGGGTCGAGGCGTATTCGCCCTCGGCGACGAAGCGGCGGGTGCGGATGCCGGTGATCTTCTCGAACATGCCGTCGGCCAGGTGCAGGCCGCTGCCTGCGCCGACCGCGTCCTGGAGTTGCTGCGTGGTCAGCTGACGGGCCGGAAGGCACGATCCGCTCGCGGTGATCCCGACGGCGGGAGGCTGGATGTCCATGGCTTCATGCTGGCGCCGCCGGTCCGGCGCGGCTTGAGTACGGGTACTCAACGGCGGCGGGTGTACGGGCTCAGATCGTGGGGCGTGGGCGGCGTCGTGCCCCGGGAGCCTGCGGTATGACAGAGACCATGCACTCGCCGCCCCCGCCCGGCACGGAACTCGACGATCTCGGCCTGCCGGTACCCCTCGCCCGCCCGGTCCGGCGGGTCGTCTCGCTGGTGCCGTCCCTCACCGAGGCCGTGGCGGTCAGCGCGCCCGGGCTCATCGTGGGCGCCACCGCGTGGTGCACCCACCCGGCCGAGCTCGAGACCGAGCGGATCGGCGGGACGAAGAATCCGGACACGCCCCGGATCGCCGCCATGCGGCCGGATCTGGTGATCGCGAACGAGGAGGAGAACCGGGCGCCCGATCTCGACGCGCTGCGGGCCGCCGGAATCCCGGTGTGGGTCACCCGCGTACAGACCCTGGACCAGGCCTTCGCCTCGCTGGACCGGCTGCTGACGCTCGCCTGCGGCCTGGACCGGCCCGCCTGGCTGGACGAGGCGGTCGCGGCGTGGTCCCCCGGCCCCGGCGCAGTGTCGTCACCGGTGGCGGGCGCCGCGCTGCCACCGCGCACGGCGATCGTGCCGATCTGGCGGCGGCCGTGGATGGTCCTCGGCCGCGACACCTTCGCCGGCGACCTGCTCGCCCGGCTCGGCGTGGCCAACCTCTACGCGCACCACGCCGAGCGCTACCCGGCCGTCCCGCTGGAGACGCTGCGCGCGGCGGGCGCGGATCTGGTGGTGCTCCCGGACGAGCCGTACGCCTTCGCCGCGCACGACGGACCCGAGGCGTTCCCCGGCCTGCCCGCCGCGCTCGTCAGCGGCCGCCACCTGACCTGGTACGGCCCGAGCCTGGTCCGGGCGCGCGAGGTCCTGGCCGGTCAACTCACCGGCGCGGGGTGGCGCGGCGCCACGCGTTCGGCGCAATGACGCCGATCCCCGTGTGACCCGCCGAGGATCGGGTAGCCGGGACCTGATCGGAAAACGGCTGTCACACAGGGAGAGGATGGTGGAACGCGATGCGCGTGTGGGCCACCGTCACGATCGCGCTCGCGGCGGGCTTCGTGTTGGGCCGCGCCTCGACGTGGTGGAGGACGCGGAACGAGGACCGGATGTTCGAGCGCGAATACGCCGAACTCGTCGCGTCCGTAGACCTCGGGGTGCCGGAGTTAGCAGGGCCACCGCCCCGCCCCGGCGCGGGAAGGGCACGCACCTACGCCCTGCACGCGTCGGAGCTCAACCCGCTGCCGCTGAGCGAGCGCGACCGGGCCTACTATCTGGCCAGCTGGGGCAACGTGGTCGGCGAGTTCTCCCGCTCCCCCGCGAGCGGCCTGCTGCTGGCCCAGCATCTGACGGCGAATCTGCTGGTCAACCGGGGCCTGGTACCCGCCGACACGGCCCGCCCCACGCTGCTGCCCGAGTCCTGGGACTTCCCCACCGCCCGCGGCTACGCCCGTGCCCGCAACATCGGGGACCGGGCCGAGACCCAGGCCGCGCACGGCCGGGCCCTGCGCACGCTCGACCTGTCCGACGCGCTGCGGATGTTCGAGGCCTTCTATATGGAGATGCTCGAGCTCGACACCGAGGACTGACGCTCCCGGGCTGACGGGCCCACGGGCTTGCGGGCTCGCGGGCTTCCCGTGCGGGCGACTCAGTCGAAGAACGTCTGGAGCAGCGGCGCGAGCGCGTCGGGCCGCTGCAGCACCGCGTGGTCCTCGTCCGGCAGCACCGCCAGCGTCGCGCCGGGCACCATCCGCGCCACCGCCTTCGTGGCCGCCGCGAGTTCGGGAGCCGTCCGGTCCCCGTAGACCGCGAGCACCGGCACCTCGACGCCGGCCAGCCGGTCCGGCACCAGCCGTTCCCACGGCGCCGCGAGCAGCACGTCGTACGGCAGGCTCGGCGCCTTGTCGGCCAGGAACGCCCAGGTGCTCGCGTCGGCCTTCATCCCGGCGATCCCCTGCTCCGGCACGCCGATCAGCTCGCGCAGGAACAGCTCCACCGCCCCGTTCCGGTCCCCGGCCGCGACCAGGTTCTTCAGCCGCTGATACACCTCGACGGCGGGCAGCGGCTGGTCCTGCGCACTGTAGGGCGGCTCGTAGACGGCCAGCCGGTCGATCGGCAGGCCGTGGCGGGCGCCTTCGAGCGCGAGCACGGCGCCGGAGGAGTGCCCGAACAC
>NZ_JAGSOG010000283.1 GCF_018139695.1 Actinospica durhamensis
GGCCGGAGCGGCGCTCGGCGCGGGCGCGGGCGGCGGCGGCACGGCGGCGCAGGGCGGCGTCGCGGCGGGCCTGCTCCTCGCGCTCGCTCAGCACGCGTACGGCCTGCACGCGCTCGCGCTGGGTCTGCTGCTCGCGCTCCTGCTCACGCTGCTCCTGCTCGCGGCGCTCGGCCTCGCGGGCGGTGTGCGCCTCGCGGGCGGCACGGACTGCGGCGACGTGGCGGCGGGCACGCTCGGCGGCGCGGGCGCGCTCGTCCTTGCGGACCCAGGCGATGTAGCCGGAGAGCACGGCGGCCGGGACCAGCATCGCCCACACGTACTGCAGGCCGAGGTCCATCGACACGAGCGCGCCGAGGCTGGTCACGGCGAACAGCACGCCGACCACGCGGCGGCGACGGGCCCGGACCGTCGGCGAGGTCGCGGTCATCGGCGCCGACGGGCTCGCGGCGCCGTGGCCCTCCGACACGCTCGCGTGCACGACGGAGCGTCGGGCGGACGCGTCGGCGGGCACCGCCTTACGGCCGGGAGTGGCAGCGGGGGTGTGGGCAGACGCGTGGCCGGACGCCGGCTTGGCGCCACGGCCCGCAGACGCCGACGCAGCCGCGCCGCGCTCCCGCGAGGTATCGCGCGGGGACGGCCCCTTCGCCTGGCCGCGCTCCTTGGCGCGCACCCGCTCCAGCGTCTCGCGCCCGGCCTCGGGAGCAGCACCCTGACCCACCGCCACCGGCAGCCGGGCCTCGGCCTGAGCGGTTTCGGCGGACTCGGTGCCGTCCTGCACGCGCCCGTAGCGGCGCTCGAAGGACTCCTTGTGCGACAGCACCTTGATGGCGGTGGTGTAGCGCTGAGTCTTCCTCGCCTCGTTCAGCTCGTCCTCACGCCGCAGCCACATGGGCACAAGATAGACCGCCCAGGCACCGACGATGAAGGCGTAGATAAGCCCGCTGCTGCTCATAACACAACCGTAGAGTGGTACGACGTCCTAAGGCGGCAGATTTCCGCGTGTCGCGATAGGAAAATTCGAGTGATCCGATAAACCGGATTCGCGCCCATCCTCTTTTACCCCAACGGGTCCGACCCACTCCCGAACTCACCCGATCGGGGAGGCCTGCGCGGCGCGCCAGCGCGCCAGCATCCCCTCCGGAACCTCCTCGTGAGTCACCGCGTAGGAGCAGTGATCCCGCCAGTTGCCGTCGATGTGAAGGTACCTGACCCGCAGCCCTTCTTCGCGCAGGCCGAGCTTCTGGGCGACGCGGCGGCTCGGGGCGTTCTCGGGGCGGATGTTCACCTCGATCCGGTGCAGCCCGACGGTTTGGAAGCAGAAGTCGATGGCCAGCGCCAACGCAGTCGGGATCACCCCGCGCCCGGCCACCCGCTCGTCCACCCAGTAGCCGATGTGCGCCGAACACAGCGAACCCCAGGCGATTCCGGCCACGTTGAGCTGCCCGACCATGCGCTCCGGGGCGTTGCCCTCGACGCGCGGGTCGGCCGATTCGTCATACCAGACGTTGAACGGCAACATCCTGCCCTGCGCGGCCTCCTGCCGGCCGCGGCGCACGAGCTGACGGTAGTTCAGCCGACGCGAGTACGGGGCGTTGGGCGGGACGGTGGGATCCCAGCGGGAGAGCCACGCGCTGTTGCGGGCCTGCAGCTCGCGCCAGGCCTCCGCGTCGCGCACCCGGGGCGGGCGCAGGCTCACCGCTCCCTCGGCCAGAACGCGGGGGTAGCCGCGCACTCCAGACACCGTCAATCGTCTCCTCGCGGATGGTCGCCGCCGGACAGCTGCGCGAGGGCGTGCCCCAGCAACGGCAGCAGCACGGCCAGTCCGTCCTTCACTCCGCCGGGCGATCCGGGCAGATTGACAATCAGAGTACTCCCGGCCACGCCGCTCAACCCACGGCTCAGGACGGCGGTGGGCACCTTGCGGTAGCCCTCGGTCCTGATCGCCTCCGCGATACCGGGGATCTCGTAGTCCAGCACGGCCCTGGTGGCCTCGGGAGTCCGGTCGGTCGGCGAGATCCCGGTGCCGCCGGTGGTGACGACGAGCGCGCAGTGTGCCTGCACCGCCTCACGCAACGCCCGCTCCACCGGTTCGCCGTCGGGCACGACGCTGCACACGATCTCGGAGAAACCCTGCGCGGTGAGGGCCTCGACGATCAACGGTCCTGTGGTGTCCTGATACACCCCGGCCGAGGCCCGGTTGGAGGCCACGACGACCCGGGCACCGCCGTGCCGCGGGGGCACGGGGGCCTCCTCGCCGACGGCGTAGGCCCCGTGGCCCTGGTAGTTCTCGGGTACGGAACCGCCGTGGTCGTGCCGCGCGTTCATCGGTGCCAGTCTCCGCTCATCCCCCCGGTCTTGGACTCCACTTGGATCTCGCCGAGGACCGCCGCCGGGTCCACCGCCTTGACCATGTCGATCAACGCGAGGCCGGCGACGGCGACGGCCGTCAACGCTTCCATCTCCACTCCGGTGCGGTCCGCGGTGCGCACCCGGGCCCGGATCGCCACCGCCTCCTCCTCCACCGTGAGGTCCACGCTCACTCCGGCCAGGCCGATCGGATGGCACAGCGGAATCAGTTCACTGGTGCGCTTGGCTCCCTGGATCCCGGCGATCCTGGCCACGGCCAGCGCGTCGCCCTTCGGCAGCGCGCCGCCGCGCAGCAGCTCGACCACGCGCCCGTTCACCCGCACGCGGCCGCTGGCCTCCGCCGCGCGGGCGGTCACCGGCTTGTCCCCCACGTCCACCATGCGGGCCGCGCCCTGGGCGTCGAGGTGGGTGAACTGGTCCGAACGGCTCACGCCGACTCCAATCTGAGGATGCTGACCTGCTCGCCCTGCTCGACCCGGGTGACGTCCTCGGGTACCACTATCAGGCAGTCGGCGTGGGCGAGCCCGCCCATCAGGTGCGAGCCGGAGCCGGAGGCCAGGCCGACCCGGGTGACGGCGTGCTCGCCGGTGTCGGCCGAACGCACCAGGCGGCCGCGCAGGAACTGGCGGCGGCCCTCGGGTGAGTCGAAGGACTCGGAGGTCACCGCGGTCTCGGCCTTCTCCTCCCGCGTGGCGAGACCCTGCAACGCGCGCAGGGCGGGCTTGACGAAGATCTCGAAGGAGACGTAGGCGGAGACCGGGTTTCCGGGCAGGGTGAAGATCGGGGTCTGGTCCGGTCCGATCACGCCGAAGCCCTGGGGCATGCCGGGCTGCATGGCCACCTTGACGAACTCGACCGTGCCGAGCCGGCCGAGCGTCTCCTTGACCACCTCGTACGCACCCATGCTCACCCCGCCGCTGGTGATCACCAGGTCGGCCCGGATCAGCTGGTCCTCGATCGCGTCCAGCAGCGCCTTGCCGTCGTCGGCGACCATGCCGACGCGGTAGACCTCGGCGCCCGCCTCCTTGGCCGCGGTGGCCAGGGTGAAGCTGTTGGAGTCGTGGATCTGGCCGGGCGCGGGCTCGGTGCCGGGCTCGACCAGTTCGGCACCGGTGGAGAGCACCACGACGCGCGGGGCCGGGCGCACCGCGACCAGGTCGCGGCCGATCGCGGCGAGCAGGCCGATCTGACGGGCACCCAGACGCGTGCCCTCGGTCAGCACGACCTGGCCGGAGCGCACGTCCTCGCCCACGGTCCTGATGTGCTGGCCCAGGCCCGGGGCGCGGCTGATGCGCACGGAGCCCTCGGCGGCGGCCCCGGCGTCGGTCCACTCCACCGGGACGATCGCGTCGGCGCCGGGCGGCACCGGCGCGCCGGTCATGATCCGGGCGCAGGTGCCCGGCTCGAGTTCGATCAGGCTGGGCGCGACGCCGGCCGGCAGTTCCTGCTCGACCGAGAGGACCACCGGGTTCTGCTCGCTCGCGCCCAGCACGTCGACCAGACGTACGGCGTAGCCGTCCATGGCGGAGTTGTCGAAGGGGGGCAGGTCCCGCTCGGCCGCGACGTCCTCGGCCAGGAAGTGCCCGTGCGCGTCGAGCAGGTGCTGCTCGAACGGCGGCAGGGGCCTGAGCCCGGCCAGGATCGCGGACAGGTGCTGCTCGACGCTCCTCATGGAGCCAGCGTAACCGCGCAGGGCTCGATCAATCGGAGAAACCCTTGGTGACGTAGGCCTCGAGCCATTCCCGGAAGCCCGGGCCGAGGTCGTCGCGCTCGCAGGCCAGGCGGACGATGGTGCGCAGGTAGTCGGCCCGGTCGCCGGTGTCGTAGCGGCGGCCGGTGAACAGCACGCCGTGCACCGGGCCGCCGATGCCGGGGTCGGCCGCGAGTACCCGCAGCGCGTCGGTGAGCTGGATCTCCCCGCCGCGGCCGGGGGCGGTCTCGCGCAGCACGTCGAACACGGCCGGGTCGAGCACGTAGCGCCCGATCACGGCCAGGTTGGACGGGGCGACGCTCGCCTCGGGCTTCTCCACCAGGTCGCTGATCAGCATCAGGTCGGATTCGCCGGGCACGGGGGTGACCGCGGCGCAGCCGTAGAGGTGGATCTGTTCCGGGTCGACCGCTATCAGCGCGACCACCGAGCCGCCGTGCCGCTCGCGTACCTCGATCATGCGGGTCAGCAGCGGGTCGCGCGGGTCGATCAGGTCGTCGCCGAGCAGGACCGCGAAGGCTTCGCCGCCGACGTGCGGGGCGGCGCAGAGGATGGCGTGTCCCAGGCCCTTGGGCTCGCCCTGGCGCACGTAGTGGACCTTGGCCAGCTCGGCCGAGGCGCGCACGGAGTCGAGTCTCGCCTGGTCGCCCTTGGCCTCGAGGGCGCTTTCGAGTTCGTAGGCGCGGTCGAAGTGGTCTTCGACCGGTCGCTTGTTGCGCCCGGTGATCATCAGTACGTCGTCGAGGCCGGCACCCGCGGCCTCCTCCACGACGTACTGGATCGCCGGCTTGTCGATGACCGGAAGCATTTCCTTCGGCGTCGCCTTGGTGGCGGGCAGGAACCGCGTGCCCAGCCCTGCGGCGGGAATCACGGCTTTACGGATCGGCATGAGGGCACGATACCGGGTCGGATCCACTCTGTTGCGCGAAGACCGATCTGTAGACCATTGCTGATGCGATGAAACGACAGTCGTGAGAATTCACACACATCATTCAGACAAGACGGCGTCGATCTCGGCCAGCCGCCAGCCGTCGCCGCCGCCAGCCTTGGCCGCCGCCAACGCCTTGTCCGCGGCCGCGACCAAGGAGGCGGCGTGCTCGCCGGACTCGGGGAAGCAGGCAATGCCGATGGACAGGGTGAGCCGGGGCTCGGCGGAGCCGTTCGCGATCGGTCCCGCGGTGGCGGCCTGCTGCCCGGCGCTCGAGGCCAGACCCCGGCGCACGGCGTAACACAGCCGTTCGGCCACGCCGGCCGCCCCGTCCCCGCGGGCGCCCGGCAGCAGCACGACGAACTCGTCCCCGCCGTAGCGCGCGAAGGTGTCGCGGGAGCGGATCTCCACGCTCAGGCGCTGGGCCAGGTCGCGCAGGGTGCCGAGGGCACGCTGATGGCCGTGGGCGGCCGTGTAGTCGCCGAAGCCGTCGATCTCGCACAGCAACAGCGCGAAGGGCCGGGCGTCCCGAACAGCCCAGGCCAGTTCCTCGGCCAGGGCCTGCTGGAGGTAGCGGTAGTTCCATACGCCGGTCACCGGATCGGTGGCGCTCAGGCGTTCCAGGTCGCTGCGGCCCTGCTCGAGGCCGGTCAGCTCCCGGCGCAGGGCGGTGATCTGGGCGTCGTTGTGTCGATCGCGCTCGCGCAGCAGCAGGGCGAGCCGGGCCAGGCCGAGGGCCAGGCACACGATGGCCAGGCCGAGGACCAGAACGGCCCAGCCGCCGGAGGAGAACCAGTCGGTCGCGCTCATCGCTTCGCCGTGCCGATCCCTTCTCAGCGCCGAATAGGTCAGGCTTGGTCGTGCAGGATGCCCCATCCCCATAGCGCCACGAAGGCCCAGCATCGTACAGGAACCAGAATGCCCGATCCGGTTGACGACAAGGCCACGGCACGATCACGTTTCGTCAACAATCGGCGAGCGCTCGATCACACAGAGCGAGCCGACCAGTCCCGCCTGGCCATGGCCCGATTGCTTGCCACACCCCGCGTGACCAGCGCGAACGCCGTCGCGGCCTACTGGCCCTTGGGTACTGAGCCGGACACGCGGCCCTTGCTCGAAGCCCTGCTCGCACGCGGGACCCGGCTGCTGCTTCCGGTGCTGCGCGAGGACCGCGATCTCGATTGGGCCCGGTATGCGGGCCCGGCCACCGAACTGCGGCCGGGCGGCGCGGGCACGAGCAGGCCGGCGGGCGCGCTGCTCGGACTCGACGCCGTACTCGAGGCCGAGGTCGTGATCGTCCCGGCGCTGGCCGTGACGCGGCAGGGTGTGCGCATCGGCCGTGGCGGCGGAAGCTACGACCGGGTCCTGGCACGGATCGCCGAAGCCTCGACCCAACGGCCGTGGACCTGCGCCCTGCTGTACGAACACGAACTCGGCACCCTGCCGCCGCACGCGGTGGAGGCGCACGACCGGCCGGTGGACGCGGCGTGCACCGCGTCTCACCTGGTCGAATTCGGCGTCACTGGTCACGGGTAGGACGCAGCACCAAGTCGTCGAGGGTCGCCGCGCGCGCGGCCGAGGGCGTGAACGGCCACGGCCGGGTCTCGCCCGACGCCCACAGCGGGGCCTGGTCCAGGTAGTGGCTGTCGTCCACGTGGCCTGATTCGCCGGTCTGACCGATCCAGCGCGAGGCGTCCGGATCGGCGAGGTCCACGACCATGCGCAGCGCCGGGGCCTCGCCCACGGTGAACGCGTCCGAGCCCACGTTCCAGCTCGCCGCGGCCACGTCCGAGCCGCCGCCGGACAGCTGCAGGCTGTCCCCGTCGAGCAGCCACTTGACCAGCGCGGGCCGCGCGCCCACGCCGAGGGTCTGGTTCTCCGGGGTCAGCGTGTGCACCCGGCCCCAGGTCCAGGTGGCCACGTCCTTGCCCATCAGGGAGGTGAGGTCCAGCCGCGCCTTGGTCATCGCCTCGGCCAGCATCGCGTCCCTGGCGTTCTCGCGGCCCGGCCCCGGCGCCCCCCACCACGGGTTGTCCGGCTGGGTGAGCAGGGTGTTGACGACGGAGTCCCAGCTCACCGAGCCGTCGAGGCCGAGCTGGGCGGCCGACTCGTCCTGCGGCAGCTGACGGCCCACCACCAGCCTCAGCAGCTCCGCCCACACGGCGTTGTAGTAGGCGGCCGCGCTCGACCCGGCCGGCTCGGTGTAGTCCCAGGTGCGCAGCAGGGCGACGGCCGAGCCGGTGAAGTCGTTGACGCTCGTCCGCAGCAGGTACGGCACCAGGACCGCGGCCTCCGGGTCGTAGGCGTCGTCCTGGACCGCCCCGAGCCCGTTCGCGTCGAGCTTGCCGTCCTGGATCCGGTCACCGGTCAGGTCGGCGACGGTGCGTTCGGCGCGAACGCCGGTGACCGCGCCGGGGGCGGTGGCGATATATCCGTCGGCCGGGTCGTACTCCTGCTCGGGCGCGGCCGAGCCGGGGGCCGCGGCCCAGTCGTGCACCGAGGTCCAGCCCGGAACCGGCCAGCTCCCCTCGTCCCCGGCGGCCCGCACCGGCACGCCGCCCGGGCCCTGGTACCCGATGTTTCCCGCCACGTCGGCGTAGACCATGCTCTCGGCCGGCGCGGTCATGCCCTTCGCCGCGGCGGTGAACTGGTCCCAGCCGGTCGCCTGGTCCAGCGCGAACAGGGCGTCCGCGGTGGTGTTGGGCACCAGCGCGGTGGAGTCGACCGCCACGTCGTACGCGATGCCGGGCGGAGCACCGCGGCTCGGGTCTCCGGCCCGGGCGGCGGGGGCGGTGGTGCCGGCGCGCCGCAGGACCGCGGAGAAGTCCGAGATCAGCGGCCCGTGCCGGGTGGAGCGCACGGCCACCGTCACCGGCGCCGCCCCGGCCACGGAGATGGTCTCCTGACGCCGCGTCACGGGGTATTCGTGCCCGTCGTAGAGGTACTGGCCGCCGGTCACCTTCTCCAGGTACAAGTCCGAGTTGTGCACCTGCCGACCGCTCCAGCTCCACGCGATCGACTGGTTGTGGCCGATCAGCACCCCGGGCACGCCCGGCTCGGTGTACCCCGAGTCGTCGAAGGGGCAGTCCGCGTCGAGGTGCTCGCAGTGCAGACCCACCTGGTACCAGGTCGAGGGCAGCGACGGCGGCGCGACCGGCGCGGCCGCCAGCATCGGCTTTCCGGTGGCGGTGAGCTTGCCGGACACGGCCCAGGCGTCGAGGGCGGAGTCCGCGCCGTCGCCCGGATAGAGCTCGTCCACCTGGTCCCGGCTGAGGGTCTCGGTCAGCAGTGAGCGGGTCGCCTCCTGGGCCACGGCCCCGTCCTGGTCCCAGGCGACGGCTTCGAGCCAGCTGAGCGTGTCGACGGGCGTCCACGACGCCGGCCGCGAGCCCTGCGCCGTGCCGGTGTAGGGCAGCCCGAGCACCGAGTACTCGATCGAGAGGGAATCGCCGCCGGGATGCGCGTCGAGATAGTCGTTCACACCCTGTGCATAAGCTTGGAGGTAGTCCTTGGACGCGGGTTGCAGCAGGTCGTAGGACCGCTGGGCGACGGTGCGCCAGCCGAGGGCGCGGGCGAGCTCGTCGTGGGCCACCCAGCTCGGCCCGAGCACCGCGGCCAGCGTCCCGTCGGCGTAGCGGCGCGAGACGTCCATCTGCCAGAACCGGTCCTGCGCCTGGACGTAGCCCTGGGCGAGGAAGAGATCGTGCGGGGTGGCTGCGTAGATCTGCGGGATCCCCGCGGCATCCCGCTCGACGTCGGCCAGCGCGCCGAGCCCGTCCGCCGCGGCCTCCCCGGAGACCTGCGGATAGGACGCGTGCAACGCCGTGACCAGCTGCCAGCCGGTCACTCCGGCCGCGGCCAGCAGTCCGAGCACGAGCA
Organism: Actinospica durhamensis; assembly: GCF_018139695.1. Taxonomy (GTDB): domain Bacteria; phylum Actinomycetota; class Actinomycetes; order Streptomycetales; family Catenulisporaceae; genus Actinospica; species Actinospica durhamensis. Next base: position 8,883 of record NZ_JAGSOG010000283.1, read on the forward strand.
GCACGGCGACGGCGCCGAGCACACGCCACAGCAGCCGGCGACGGCGGCGTACGGCCGTGCCGGCGCTTCCCTCCCGGGAGTCCGTGCTCGTCGCCAAGGCCGGCTCCTCACACCGCGTCGCCGTCAATCTGACACATCGTCACATCTGGTCCGCCGGGAGCACGCCAACGCCCGCATGCGCCCCCCACGGCCCTGCGCCGCGCTCTGGCCTGCCTGTCAGCGCACTGTTATTCTGGGGCGACCCGACCCGTCCGCTCACTCCAACACTCCCGCACGCTCCGGGCAAAGCCTCGGCTTTGCTGTTTTCGACGCGCCGGTAGTGCCACACTGGATCAGCCGGACGGCGGGTCGCGCGGCACCGGCGTCGCCTCCGGCGCGGTCGCACGAAAGGTGGGCTGATGGCAGGTCAGTTGACGGATCGCCAGGACTCGGGCCTGGTCGGAGCCACCGGGTCGGTGGTTCCCGGCCGCAGGCGGGCCGAGCACGCCGAACCGGGCTCCGTCCGGGCCACGCTGCTCTCCCGGGCCGGCCGGCTGCTCGGGACCTCCCTCGACACCGGCCGTACCCTCGCCGCCATCGCCGAGCTGGTCGTGCCCTCCTTCGCCGACCAGTGCGTGGTGGATCTGCTGGAGGACACCGGCGTCCTGCGACGTGCCGTAACGGTGCGCATGGACCGGGAACGCTCCCGTCGGGCCAGCCTGCCCGGACCGGCCGACCGCCGCGTCGTCTACCCGGCCGAACACCCGTGCGCGATCGCGCTGCGCACCGGTGCGCCGGTGCTGGCCGAGTTCGACCAGGCCGAGCAGCCGGGGGCGCCGGGCGCCGAACCGGGCGCCTCGCGCGCCGCGCACAGCCTGATGACGGACGCCGCCATGGTGATCGCGGTGCCGCTGCTCGGCCCGCGCGGGATCAAGGGCGTGCTCGCGGTCGGCGCCGACGGCGTGACCAGGAAGTTCAGCTCGGCCGACGTGGAGCTGGTGGAGGAGGTCGCGGCCCGCGCCGGGTTCGCGCTGGAGAACGCCTCCCTCTACGAGAGCATGCGCTCGCTCGCCCTCGCCCTGCAGCACTCGCTGCTGCCCTCGCACCTGCCCACCATCGACGGCGTGGAGGTGCAGGTCGGCTACAGCGCGGGCGACGAGTCCGACGTGGGCGGCGACCTGTACGACGTCATGGAACTTTCAGCCGGCCGCGTCGGCATCGTGATCGGCGACGTGCAGGGCCGCGGCGCCCACGCGGCGGCCGTGATGGGCCAGCTCCGGGCGGCGCTGCGGGCGTACGCGGTACTCGACGAGGAGCCGGCCGAGGTGCTGGCCCACCTCGACAACCTGGTCCAGGGCCTGAACGAGGCGCTGCTTGTGACGTGCGTCTACGCCGTGTTCGACCCGTTCACCCGGGAGTGCGTACTGGCCAACGCCGGCCATCCGCCGCCCCTGCTGGCCGGAGCCCACGGCTGCCACCCGATGGAGGTGCCCCCGGACGTCCCGCTGGGCGTGGGCGGCGTGACGTTCACCGACCACGCGTTCACGGTGGCACCGGGCGACACGATCTTCCTGTACACCGACGGCGTGGTGGAGCAGCGCGACAGGTCGGTGGACGAGGGCGTACGCGACCTGTGCGCGGCGCTGGAGGAAGTACTCGACGGCATCGGCGCCGGCGGCACGGACGCGACCCCCGCCGCACTGTGCCGAGCGGCCCTGCGCTCGGCCACCGGCCCCGCCGACGACGATCGCGCCGTCCTGGCGATGCGCACGAGCGTGGGCCCGCTCCCGATGTGGCGCCTGAGCCCTGTCTCTTATACACACTGACGCTGCCGACGAATTAGACGGTGTAGATCT